>NZ_JBIUVJ010000002.1:251311-349296 GCF_044742875.1 Pseudomonas sp. NPDC087817 | reverse complement strand
CAGTTCACCTACCGCAAAATCACCTGGACCCACGAAGTATCCGGTACTTCGGGTTCCGATGACTGGCGTGCTCCAGTCGTTTAATTACGGCTGATTGTTGTACCGCCCCGGGCCGGCATGACCGGTCGGGGCGGACTCACTACTAAAGAAATTTTGCCAATAGCCCTTCAACGGGCTGTTGCGCGTCGCAGCACTGCGCGAGGGACAAGGGAATGTTCTCACCGGCCAATCAGCCTCATTTCAATCTGACCGTCGATGGCATCGACAGCGATTTTCAGGTGCTGTCCTTCACCGGTCGTGAGGCACTCAACACGCCGTTCGAATTCGAGCTGGAACTGGTCAGCGAAAAGGCTTCGATCAACCTCGAAAGCGTGCTGCACAAACTGGCGTTTCTTCAGCTGTCGCCGAGCGGCACGGGTATTCACGGGCTGGTCTACAGCATCGCCCAGGGCGAGGCGGGCAAGCGCCTGACGCGCTACAAGATCTCCCTGCGCCCGCAACTGGCGTACCTGGCGCATCGGGTCAATCAGCGCATTTTCCAGCAGATGACCGTGCAGCAGATCATCAGTCAGGTGCTGGAAGAGCACGGCATCCTCGCCAGCGATTACCATTTCCAGCTGAGCGCGATTTACCCCGAGCGTATCTACTGCGTGCAATACGACGAGTCGGACCTCGATTTCATCCAGCGTCTGTGCGAGGAGGAGGGGATTCACTACCACTTCCAGCACACCGCCAGCGGCCACAAACTGATCTTTGGCGATGACCAGACGGTGTTCCCGAAACTGGCGCCGGTGGCTTATCAGCAGGACTCCGGACTGGTCGCCGACAAACCGGTGGTCAAGCGTTTCGGGCTGCGTCTGGCGACCCGTACCAGTCGCACCACGCGGCGCGATTACGACTTCGTCAAACCGAAGATCGAGCTGGAAAGCGACGCCAAAAGCAGCGCCCAACCGGACCTCGAAGATTACGATTACCCGGGCCGTTTCGTCGACCGCGAGCGTGGCAAGCACCTGGCCAATCGCGCACTGGAACGCCATCGCAGCGACTATCGTCTGGCCGAAGGCAACAGCGATCAGCCGATCCTCGTCAGCGGGCATTTCCTCGCCCTGACCGAGCACGCCAACCCGACGTGGAACGACCTGTGGCTGCTCACCGAAATCTTCCACGAAGGCAAACAGCCGCAGGTGCTGGAAGAGTCGGTGACCAGCGACACCACCGACAACAAGGACGATTTCCACCAGGGCTACCGCAACCGTTTCAGCGCGATCCCGTGGGACGTGCCTTACCGTCCGCCGCTCGATCACCCGAAACCGAAAGTCCTCGGCACGCAAAGCGCCGTGGTCTGCGGCCCCGAAGGTGAAGAGATCTACTGCGACCAGTACGGCCGAGTGAAGGTGCAATTCTTCTGGGACCGCGAAGGCAAGCACGACGACATGACCAGTTGCTGGATGCGCGTGGCGTCGAGCTGGGCGGCCGAGACCTTCGGTTCCATCAACATTCCGCGAGTCGGCATGGAAGTGTTGATCACCTTCCTGGAAGGAGATCCCGACCAGCCGCTGATCACCGGTTGCCTGTACCACGGCGCCAACCTGCCGCCGTACAAACTGCCGGACTTCAAGACCTTGGCCACGGTCAAGAGCAAGGAATACAAGGGCAGCCGCGCCAACGAATTACGCATCGACGACACCACCAGCGAGATCAGTATTGCGCTGCGCAGTGACCACGGTGCGAGCGCGATCAACCTTGGTTACCTGACCCATCCGCGGCCAAGTGGCGGTCAGCCACGCGGCGAAGGTTTTGAACTGCGCACCGACCGCCACGGTGCCGTACGTGCTGCTGCCGGTCTGCTGATCACCACCGAGCCGCGCCCGAACGAATCCAAGCACCACAAAGACTTGCCGGAGACCGCTGAACGCCTCGCCACGGCCAGCGATCAGCAGGACGGTTTTGCGGTGCAAGCCAAGGAGCTTCAAGCTCAGGAAGCCGGCGATCAGGACGACGTGGCCAAGGCGCTGCACGCCCAGCATCAAGGCGTGCTCGGCTCAGGTCCTGCGAACATGACCGCCAACGAATTCCCCGAATTCACCGAGCCGCATCTAGTCCTCGCCAGCCCGGCCGGCATCGCCCTGACCACGCCGCGTTCCAGCCACATCGCCACCGGCGAACACCTGGCGCTGAGCAGCACCGGCCACACCAGTCTGTCGATCGGCAAACGCCTGCTCGCCAGTGCCAGCCGTGGCATGCGCCTGTTCGTGCAGAGCATGGGCTGGCGGCTGGTCGCAGCCTCCGGCGACATCGATGTGCGCGCACTCAAGGACAGCATCAACCTGCTGGCCAAGCTCAACATCACCGCTAACGCCGACCGCATCACCATCACCGCGAAAACCGAACTGGTGATTCAGGGCGGCGGCAGCGCCACGACCTACAACGCCGGCGGCATCACCCACGCCACCAGCGGTCCGTACACCGCGCATGCGGCGAACTTCGCCTACACCGGGGCGAAAAGTCTGGCCGGGGTATTCCCGGAACCGCCGAAACCGGGCAAGGGCAATCTGGAGTTATTCAACCAGTACGCCGGGCGTCAGGGCATCAAGGAAGGCGATTACGAAGTCATCGACGCACTGGGCAAAAGCATCAAGGGCAAGCTCGACGGCAAAGGTTTCGCCAGCGTCGCCGGTGCCGCACCGGGACCGGCGCGCGTGCTGTTCGGCAAGGACCCGGCGGACACCTGGAGCGATGGCAGCTACATCGGCAAACCGGAATGGCCGTTGAACCCGCCGGGCGCGGAAGACGTGCCGAGTCAGGTGCAAGCAATGGTCGCTCAAGTGTTGCCGAGCAAGAACTGGGACATGCTGGAGAAGGGTAAGGACATGGCACAAACAGGGATGAGTGCGATGCAGACCGCGCAGGGCGCAATGCAAACGGCGCAGCAGGTGAAAGGCGCTGTGCAGGGCGGAGTGGCTGGATTGCCGAAACTGGCGAGTGCCGCCATGCCGAGTGCGTCGAGCATCCTCGGCGCAGCAAGCAAGGGCGGACAGCTACCGACGCTTCCCGCGCCAACGCTTCCAAAACCTTCCTTGAAAACCCCAGGCCTGTTGGCGGGTGAGATGCTGTCATGACCACTGAAATCGTAAAACGTGAACCTCAGGTTGCCATCGTTCCACTGAACGCCATCGACATCCAGGACGTTGCCAGCAGCGCAGCGACCTTCGATGCCTGGTTGCAATCAGCCACGGATGGCGTGGTCACCCTTGATCGGATCAAGAACGTCGCCGGCGCCTTACCCGTGGTGGGCAACATCATGGCGTTGGTCGATGCGCTGGGTGACATCGTCACCCTGTCGAATGCCCAGAAGCGCGACCTGCTGGCGTGGGCCAGTCTGGGCATCAATCTGATCGGTGTATTGCCATTACCGCCGGCCATGGCGGCGGCGCGCATGACCCTGCGCCCGACTTTGTTTCTGGTACGCCAAGAGATGAAGGCCACCAGCAAAATGCTGCTCAGTGCATCCGTGATCGAGGTGCTGGTCGGGCACCTGAACGCCTCTATCATGGGCACCCTCGACGACTTCGTTGAACAGGCCAAGGGCAAGTTGCCCGGGATTCTTGCGGACGCTGGCAAGCTCGGCGAAGAGGTCATCAATGAGATTGCCACGGGCATCGAGGCGGTCGCTTTCGGCAATCTGGATGCCAAAGGTGATCTGAATGCGGCCAGCGCCCAGGCAAGCGCAGCAGTCGATCAATTCAAGAATGATCCGCTGGCCTCATTCAGCAATGTTTTCGGGGCTGCCGCGAGTGCTTATAAAGCGGCTGGCAAGGGCCTTGCCAACAGCGTGGCGCAAAATCTGGTGCCCGATGACTTCAAGAAAAACGTCTCCGAAGAAACCAAAAAACTGCGGGTAATGGGCCCGGAGCTGCGCACCCAACTGAGCAAACTCGACGATGAGTCGGTGCAGAACTCCATTGGCTGGTTGCTACTGATCCTCTCCAGCGCCGTTACCCTGTGGCGCAAGCGCAATGCCCATGGTCAGAGCGCCGCGGTCCATCCCGACAAGACTGGATAGGCAAAGCACACGGCGGCCGATGGTCAATTGGGAGCCACTGGTCAACAGGCTCCTGCGAAAGGCGCGCCCGAGCCGAAGAAAAACGGCGCCTGCACGGGCACATGCAACAGCATCAGTTTTGCCTTGGGTTCTGAAAGACTCAGTCATACTGATTTCAGCTTGCCGGGGCCTTTCCCTGTCGAGTGGACGCGCATATACAACTCACGCCTCGACGCCTACGATCACAGCGAACTCGGCGCTCGCTGGATTTCTGAATTCACCACACGCTTTGACTGCGTTGACGATGGCCTGATGTTCTATGGCGCCGATGACCGCGAGCACAGCTATCCATTGCCCAAACTCGGCCTGTTTCACTCCGATGCCATCGAAAACATCACGCTGGTTCGCAGTGGTGAAGACCAGTTACTGTTGTGCCGTGGCTTCGAACGCAAAGAAACCTACGTCCGCCATGGCCAGCGCTTCGTGCTGACCAATATTTCTCTGCGCAACGGCGCCGGGATCATGCTGCATTACGAGCATCGCCATGGCGAACAATCGGTGCTCTCCGACCTGATCACCTATCAGGAAAACGATATCAACAAGGTGCACCTGCACCTCGGCACGATGATCGACGATCACGGCCGACTGATAGGCCTTTGGCAAATCGTTGACGGTGCCCCACTGCGACAACTCTGTGCTTACCAGTACGACGCCTATGGCGACCTGATTCGGGCGCAGGATGAGAACGGCGCAGTCTGGTTGTATCAATACCAGTATCACCTGATTACGCGTTATACCGACCGCACCGGTCGCGGCATGAATCTGGAGTGGGACGGCCAAGGCGCCAAGGCCAAAGCCGTGCGCGAATGGGCCGACGACGGCAGCTTCGACACACGTCTGGAGTGGGACGAAAACATTCGTCTGACCTACGTCACCGACGCGCTCGGTAACGAGACCTGGCACTACTACGACATCCTTGGCTACACCTACCGAATTCGCTACGCGGATGAGCGCTCAGAGTGGTTCTTCCGCGACGACGCGAAAAACATCGTGCGCCGCGTGAATGCCGATGGCAGCGCGGATCGCTACTTTTACGATGAGCGCAGCAACCTAGTCGAACATATTCGCGCCGATCACACGGTGATGCATTACGCCTACGACGATCAAGACATGCTGATCAAAATCAGTGATGCCGAGGGTGGTCAGTGGCAGCGCGCCTATGACGATCAAGGTAATCTGGTTGAAGCGCTCGATCCGCTCGGCAACAAAACCGAATACGCCTACAACAAGGCCGGCCAGCCCACGGCGATCAAGGATGCCAACGGCAACGAAAAGACCCTGGATTACAACGACGCCGGGCAACTCGTCGAGTACGTCGATTGCTCGGGCAAGACCAGTGCCTGGGAATACAACGAACTGGGGCAGATGATCTGCTTCACCGACGCTGCTGGGAACACCACCGAGTACGAATACAAGGCTGGCCAACTGGTGCTGATCAAGCACCCGGACAAGACCGAGGAACGCTTTGAGCGCGACGCCGAAGGTCGATTGTTGGCGCATGTCGATGGTCTGAATCGCTGCACCACCTGGAGTTATACCGCTGCCGGTTTGATCGCCGAACGCGTGGACGCTGCCGAGCAAACCCTGCGCTATCGCTGGGACCGCCTCGGTCAGCTATTGGCGCTGGAAAACGAAAACGAACAACGCGCGCATTTCCATTACGATCCGGTCGGACGCCTGTTGGAAGAAAGCGGCTTCGACGGCCGCACCACACGCTATCAATACGATGCGCAAACCGGTCGCCTTGCCCAATCGATCAATGGCAACCGTGTGATCTCGGTGAGCTTCGACTCGATGGGCCGCTTGACCGAACGTCGCGCCACCCTGGGCGACCAGTCGCAAAGCGAAACCTTCGCCTACGACGGCAACGGCAACATGGTGCTCGCTGACAACGCCGATAGCCGCCTGCAATGGTTCCACGACCCGGCCGGCAATCTTCTGCGTGAACACCAGCATTACCTCGGTCTGGAAAAACCTACGGTCGCAATCTGGCAGCACGAGTACGACGTGCTGAATCATCGTGTTGCTACCGTGCGCCCGGACGGCCACCGCGTCAGTTGGTTGACCTACGGCAGCGGCCACCTGCTCGGTCTGCGCCTGGACGACCACGAACTGATCGGTTACGAGCGCGACGACCTGCACCGCGAAGTCGCCCGCCATCAAGGCAACCACCTGCTGCAAACTCAAAGCTGGGGCCCTGCCGGTCGCCTCCAAGAGCAACTGCTGGGCCGCAGCGACGACAAATCCACACTGCTCAAACGCGAATACACCTACGACGCTGCCGGCCAACTGACCGACATCAACGACAGTCGTCGTGGCCCGCTCGCCTATCTTTACGATCCCGTCGGCCGACTGCTCAGCGCTACCACACGTCAAGGCGTGGAAACCTTCGCCTTCGACCCGGCCGGCAACCTGCTGGACGACAAGGCAACGGAAATTCGCCGCCCACTGGACCTGACCCCACCGCGCAGCAAACTGGTCGACAACTTGCTGCGCGAATACGCCGGCACCCACTACGATTACGACGAGCGCGGTAATCAGATCCAGCGCTGGCACAACGGTCAACGCAGTGATCTGCAGTGGGATTTGTTTGATCGACTGGTGCATTTCGAAGACTCGCGCCTGAGCGTGGATTTCGCCTACGACGCACTGGGACGCCGCCTGCACAAAAACTCCCGCGCCCACTACAAACAGCGTCCTGAAGCAGGCTCTCTCTGGAATCGAAACGAGCACGCCCGCAAACAACGTGAACTGGGCTGCGGCTTCACCTTGTACGGCTGGGACGGCGACAACCTCGCCTGGGAAAGCAGCCCGGCGCAGAGCGATGGCGAACCGGGTCGCACGGTGCACTACGTCTTCGAACCGGGGACTTTTGTCCCTGTTGCACAGGCTGTAAGGCACGCGCCAATCGATCTGATTGGGCTGCCGGATTACAGCGGTGAGTACAGTCTGGATGAGGACCCGTTGTGGAATCACAAGGCCACGGCATTACCGTTTGACGCGTTGGCCTGGTATCAGTGCGATCACCTCGGCACCCCGCAAGAGCTGACTGATTCACAAGGCAACATGGCGTGGATCGCGCAGTACAAGGCGTGGGGGCAGGTGACGGAACAGCGTTCGGAATGGGCGCGGCAGCATGGGGTGGTGAACCCGATCAGATTCCAAGGGCAGTATCACGATCATGAGACAGGGCTGCATTACAACCGGTATCGGTACTATGATCCGGGGGTTGGTCGGTTCATAAGCAAAGATCCGATAAGTTATACCGGAGGCATTAACCTTTATGCCTATGCAGCGAATCCGGTTGAGTGGGTGGATCCATTGGGCCTTTGGGGCTCAAACCCGATAACAAAATATCGTCACAATGAGAACGGATCGCTGAAGAGCGTAACCGCGAAAATTCGACCGGAAGACTTGGGAACTGGGACAAATACCAACACTAGTTCACGGGGGTTTGCGCGTAACTTGGGCTGTAATACGGACGACGCTGGCCATGCCATCGGAAATCGACTGGGTGGAAGCGGTGGTAAGGGGAACATTTTTCCTCAAGCCCCTAGTGTTAACCGTGGTGAGTTCCGTGACTTTGAGGGAGATATTGCCGAAGCTGTTAAAGGCGGTAGTAACGTAATAGTACGTGTCACCCCTCAGTACGATGAAGGTGCCACTCGACCTCATTCTGTTTTGTACCAGGCGAGAGTTGACGGGAATACTGAAAGTCGGCTATTCCACAACCCTTGTTCGTGCGATTGTTGATAGGAGCGTTTTATGTCACCTAGTGAGCGATTACAAAATTTTCTTTCGCAGATGCATGAGTGGGAGGTGGGATTTCATGCCGAGAAGCGATGCGACGCATATAAGACGGATTCGGGGTATCGGACTAAGGCGAATGAAGCAGCAAAATCAAGGTTGGAAGCGATATTCTCTGAAAATCTGAGTGTGAAAGCTTCAATTGCCCTTGGATCAGCAAGGCTCGATACATTAGGTACTGGACAGCCTCCGGAGTATGAACAGACCATTTTGACTGACACCGAAGAACAGCTAGATGAGGAAACGAATATTCAGGCAGTCAGAAAAAAAGGGCTGAAACAACGTTATCGATACACCGTGATCGTAGAGCGTGATGAACCAAAAATTGATGGGGTTAGCGTTTGGCGCGCTAGCAGTGAGAAATGGGAGCGTCGTCATGCGATTTAGCCCTAAACTGGTCTCTGAAGAAAATCACCTATGCACGAGTTGATGTAAGTTAGTGCCTGGTGAAAATATCTATCCAGATCAAGGCAATTACTGAACACGACGACCCGGTCGAGTTATTTGAATCAGAAGCTTTGGAACTTGCAGAAGTACATCGAAAATTTGCCGCTCTTCTCTCGGACTAACTAGTTGTCTGCAGCACCTGTGGTCTGTCGTCTTTGCAGTTGATCACGACGAGAGGGTTGAATGGAGTTGCCGTGCTCGATAAACGCGGACTGAGCCCGAATGAGTGTGAGCTAGCGACCAATAGTCAAAGGAGGGACGAAATGAAAGACGCAATTCGCTTGGGCGACTCCACCACCCACGGTGGAAAAGTCCTCGAAGCCTTCCACCAGACCGACCTCAACGGCAAGCCGATTGCCGGGGTTGGTCACAAGGTCAGTTGCCCATTGTGCAAAGGGATATTCCCGATTGCCGAGGGCAGCAGCACCTACACCGTCGATGGCACGCCCATCGCCCTCGACGGCATGAAAACCGCCTGCGGGGCCGCGTTGATTGCCAGCGGCCCGAAAGGGGCTGTCGTCAGCTAATCCGGATTTCTTTGATGTGTGCCTCAGAGAGGCGGCTTTTTGTCGCCTCTCGTTGAAGCCTTGACCTTGTTTCCTCCAGACCTGGCCCTTGTTGGCGGGTGAGATGCTTGTGAATGACCACTGTGCTGGCACTGGTGGATTGATCCACTTGGACTTGCGCGATGCCCTTGTCTGGATGGCGGAAGTTTCCGCGATATAGATGCCAAGCGTCAGGCAAACGAAGTGGGGCACCACATGCCTCAGAATGCCTACAACAAAACCATCGACGTATCCCGAAATGATGGGCCGGCAGTGTTGATGACAACAGAAACTCATGCCGAAACACGGACTTTCTCGGGAAGAGGCAAAGCGTCGATGAGAAAGGACGGAGAGGCTGAATTGAATGCTCGCCAGCGACTGGCGCTGGACGTCAGGGATTTGAGAAAGCTTTATGGCACCAAGTGCAACAGCGCGTCGTTGAAGGCGATTGCGTACGCGAAAACAAGACCCGAATATCAAAAGAGAAAGCCATTATGAAAGTCAAAGATCTGATCCTTCCCGAGGCTTACAGCGCCTTCGCTTCCAAGTATCAAGCGTTAGACGGCTTTTGTAATCTCAGACTGATAAACGAGCAAGACGCGTTCGACGAAACGCTGGAGACCGAGCTCGCGCAGGTATATGTGAGCGAGTCACAGTTGCGGGAAAAGTCCGAGGCGCTCAAGCAAGACTTTGTCTGTGATGGTTATTACGGTGAACCCGGCGATGTCAGTGATGAGCCGGGTGCCATTGCCGACATCACCGACTTCTCGAACATTATCTGTTTTGGCATGGCGGGTGACGGTAGCCCGTTTTGTTTCGACTACAGAGACGATCGCAAGCATCCGAGCGTCATCTGGTGGGAGGATGATCATTGGCGAAAAATCGCCGACAGTTTCGAAGATTTTATCGCCCTGTTTTCGTGATTCGAAGTTGAGCAACTGAAAAAGCGCAACGGCTGTCTCGCTGCCTGTCGGGGTCGAAGTCGAGAGCGGCGCCCCGTCGGACCGTCAAAGGAGTGACACCATGAAAGACGCAATTCGCCTCGGCGACTCCACCACCCACGGTGGCAAAGTCCTCGAAGCCTTCTCCCGGACCGACCTCAACGGCAAGCCGATTGCCGGGCTCGGTCACAAGGTCAGTTGCCCTCTGTGCAAAGGGATATTCCCGATTGCCGAGGGCAGCAGCACCTACACCGTCGATGGCACGCCCATCGCCCTCGACGGCATGAAAACCGCCTGCGGGGCCGCGTTGATTGCCAGTGGCCCGAAAGGGGCTGTCGTCAGCTAATCCGGATTTTTTCTTTGATGCGTGCCTCAGAGAGGCGGCTTTTTGTCGCCCTCTTGCTGAATCCTTGACCTTTTTTCCTCCATGCCCAGGCCTTTTTGGCGGGTGAGATGCTGTGAATGACCACTGAAACTGCTGTCGCAAAACGTGAGCCCCAAGTTGCCATCGTTCCACTCAATGCCATCGATATTCAGGACGTCGCCAGCAGTGCGGCGACCTTCGATGCCTGGCTGCAATCGGCCACGGATGGTGTGGTCACGCTTGACCGAATCAAAAATTACGCGGGCTTCGTGCCGGTGGTGGGCAACATCATGGCGCTGGTCGATGCGCTGGGTGACATCGTCACCTTGTCGAACGCCAAGCAACGCGACTTGCTCGCGTGGGCCAGCCTTGGCATCAACCTGATCGGCGTTTTGCCGTTGCCGCCGGCGATGGCAGCGGCGCGCATGACCCTGCGCCCGACGCTGTTTCTGGTACGCCAGGAGATGAAGGCCGGCAGCAAATTGTTGCTCAGCACCTCCGTGATCGAAGTGTTGGTCGGGCACCTGAACGCTTCGATTGTCGGCACTCTGGATGATTTTGTTGAACAGGCCAAAGGTAAATTGCCCGGCATCCTCGCGGACGCTGGCAAGCTCGGCGAAGAGGTCATCAACGAGATAGCCAAAGGCATCGAAGCGGTGGCTTTCGGCAATCTGGATGCCAAAGGTGATTTGAATGCGGCGAGCGCTCAGGCGAGCGCTGCAGTCGACCAATTCAAGAATGATCCGCTGGCCTCATTCAGCAATGTATTCGGGGCTGCCGCGAGTGCTTATAAAGCGGCTGGCAAGGGCCTGGCCAACAGCGTGGCGCAGAACCTGGTGCCCGACGACTTCAAAAAAACCGTTTCCGACGAAACCAAAAAACTGCGTGCGATGGGGCCTGAGCTGCGCACCCAACTGAGCAAGCTCGACGATGAATCGGTGCAGAACTCCATCGGCTGGCTGCTGCTGATCCTCTCCAGTGCCGTGACCCTGTGGCGCAAGCGCAATGCTCATGGCCAGAGCACCGCGGTCCATCCAGATAAAACCGGTCAGGCAAAGCACACGGCGTCCGATGGTCAATTGGGATCCAGTGGTCAACAGGCTCCGGCGAAAGGCGCGCCCGAGCCGAAGAAAAACTGCGCCTGTTCCAGTACCGGTCACAGCATTAATTTCGCCTTGGGTTCGGAAAGCCTCAGCCATACCGATTTCAGCCTGCCCGGCCCATTTCCGGTCGAGTGGACACGCACTTACAACTCACGCCTCGACGCCTACGATCACAGCGAACTCGGCGCTCGCTGGATCAACGAATTCACCACGCGTTTTGACTGCGCGGACGATGGGCTGACGTTCTACGGCGCTGACGGCCGCGACCACAGCTACCCACTGCCAAAGGTCGGCTTGTTCCACTACGACGCGATCGAAAACATCACCCTGGTCCGCAACAGCGAAGATCAACTGCTGCTGTGCCGTGGTTTCGAGCGCAAGGAAACCTACGTCCGCCTTGGCCAGCGCTTTGTACTGAGCAACATTTCCCTGCGCAACGGCGCCGGGATCATGCTGCATTACGAGCATCGGCACGGCGAACAGTCACTGCTCTCGGATCTGATCACCTATCAGGAAAACGACTTCACTAAAGTCCATTTGCACCTCGGCACGATGATCGACGATCACGGCCGCCTGACCGGCCTCTGGCAAATCGTTGACGGTGCTGCACTGCGACAACTCTGCGCCTACCAGTACGACGCCTATGGCGATCTGATTCAGGCGCAAGACGAGAACGGTTCAGTCTGGTCGTATCAGTACCAGCATCACCTGATCACCCGTTACACCGACCGCACCGGCCGCGGCATGAATCTGCAGTGGGACGGTTCGGGCGCCAAGGCCAAAGCCATCCGCGAATGGGCCGATGACGGCAGCTTCGACACGCGCCTGGAGTGGGACGAAAACATCCGTCTGACCTACGTCACCGATGCGCTCGGTAACGAGACCTGGCACTACTACGACATCCTTGGCTACACCTATCGCATTCGCTACGCCGATGAACGTTCGGAATGGTTCTTCCGCGACGACGCGAAAAACATCGTGCGCCGCGTCAATGCCGACGGCAGCACCGATCGCTACAGCTACGACGAGCGCAGCAACCTGCTCGAGCACATCCGCGCCGATCACACGGTGATGCATTACGCCTACGACGATCAGGATCTGCTGATCAAAATCCGCGATGCCGAGGGTGGTCAGTGGCAGCGTGCCTATGACGACCAGGGCAATCTGGTCGAAGCGCTCGATCCGCTCGGCAACAAAACCGAATACGCCTACAACAAATCCGGCCAGCCCACCGCGATCAAGGACGCCAACGGCAACGAAAAAACTCTCGACTACAACGACGCTGGGCAACTGGTCGAGTACGTCGATTGCTCGGGCAAGACCAGCGCTTGGGAATACAACGAGCTGGGGCAGATGGTCTGCTTCACCGACGCCGCCGGCAACGCCACCGAATACGAATACATGGCCGGCCACCTGGTGCTGATCAAGCATCCGGACAAGACCGAAGAGCGCTTTGATCGTGACGCCGAAGGTCGCTTGTTGGCCCATGTCGATGGTCTTGATCGCTGCACCACGTGGAGCTACAGCGCAGCCGGCATGATCGCCGAGCGCGTCGATGCCGCCGAACAAACCCTGCGCTATCGCTGGGACCGTCTCGGGCGGTTAACAGCCCTGGAAAACGAAAACGAGCAACGCGCGCACTTCCACTACGACCCGGTCGGACGCCTGCTGGAAGAAAGCGGCTTCGATGGTCGCAGCACACGTTATCAGTACGACCCTTTAACGGGTCGCTTGGCCCAATCGATCAATGGCCAGCGCGTCATCTCGGTAAGTTTCGACCCGATGGGCCGCTTGACCGAACGTCGCGCCACCCTGGGCGACCAGTCGCAAAGCGAAACCTTTGCCTATGACGGCAACGGCAACATGGTGCTCGCGGACAACGCCGACAGCCGCCTGCAATGGTTCCACGACCCGGCCGGCAATCTGCTGCGCGAACACCAACATTACCTCGGACTGGAAAAACCCACCGTCGCGATCTGGCAGCACGAGTACGACGTGCTCAATCAGCGTGTTGCCACCGTGCGCCCCGACGGCCACCGCGTCAGCTGGCTGACGTACGGCAGCGGCCACCTGCTCGGTCTGCGCCTGGACGACCACGAACTGATCGGTTACGAACGCGACGACCTTCACCGCGAGGTCGCCCGCCATCAAGGCAACCACCTGCTGCAAATCCAGAGCTGGGATCCTGCCGGGCGCCTGCAAGAGCAACTGCTGGGCCGCAGCGACGACAAATCCACACTGCTCAAACGCGAATACACCTACGACGCCGCGGGCCAACTCACCGACATCAACGACAGCCGTCGCGGGCCGCTCGCCTATCGCTACGATCCTGTCGGCCGACTGCTCAGCGCCACCACACGTCAAAGCGTGGAAACCTTCGCCTTCGACCCCGCCGGCAACCTGCTCGACGACAAGGCGACAGAAATTCGCCGCCCACTGGACCTGACTCCACCGCGCAGCAAACTGGTCGACAACCTGCTGCGCGAATACGCCGGCACGCATTACGACTACGACGAACGCGGCAACCAGATTCAGCGCTGGCACAACGGCCAACGCAGCGATCTGCGTTGGGACCTGTTTGATCGACTGGTGAATTTCGAAGACCCGCGCCTGAGCGTGGATTTCGCCTACGACGCACTGGGACGCCGCCTGCACAAAAACTCGCGCGCGCATTACAAGCAACGTCCAGAAGCAGGCTCTCTCTGGAACAGAAACGAACACGCGCGCAAACAGCGGGAGCTGGGCTGCGGCTTCACCTTATACGGCTGGGATGGCGATAACCTCGCCTGGGAAAGCAGCCCGGCGCAGAGCGATGGCGAGCCGGGCCGCACGGTGCACTACGTCTTCGAACCGGGGACTTTTGTCCCAGTAGCGCAGGCTGTACGGCATGCGCCGATCGATCTGATTGGCCTGCCGGATTATAGCGGTGAGTACAGTCTGGATGAGGACCCGTTGTGGAATCACCAGGCAACGGCATTACCGTTTGACGCGTTGGCCTGGTATCAGTGCGATCACCTCGGCACCCCGCAGGAACTTACGGATTCACAAGGCAATATGGCCTGGACCGCACAGTACAAGGCGTGGGGGCGGGTGACTGAACAGCGTTCGGAATGGGCACGGCAGCACGGCGTGATGAACCCGATCAGGTTCCAGGGGCAGTATCACGATCATGAGACGGGGCTGCATTACAACCGGTATCGGTACTATGATCCGGGGGTTGGGCGGTTTATTAGTAAGGACCCTATCAGCTACGCGGGTGGCATCAACCTTTATACCTATGCGCCAAACCCGGTACTGTGGACAGATCCATGGGGCCTAAGTAACGAACCCCTAGGTGGCGAAAATAATCCCCTTGGTACATCTAGAGCAGCTCGGCGTGAAGCTATGAGGCAAGCCGGTATACCCACAAGCCAGCAACCCAGTGGCCAATCCAAAAATAAATCAGGATGGGAGTATCGTTACGACTCACCACAACCAGGTGGAGGTAAAGGACAATCATCCGTGCAGCAGCAAACAATGGACGTAAGTCATCCAGATAAACCACATTGGGAGGCAGGTAAAGTAAAGCTTGAGGATAACGGAAGCCCAAGGATGAGTAAGCATGGTCGCCCTCAGTTGCGCAACGGTAAAGGAAAGGCCTTCTATAAACAAGGGTGCTGCAAATGAACATAGATCCTTATAAAAGACAAATTCTTTATAGAAAGGCTCAAGGGAAAAAGGTGCTGAGTCAGTATCAAATGAAGATGGCTTCTCTTGTCGGGTTATCTTTTGATGAGTCGCTGCTTCTAAGTTTGCCGGAAACAGATAGTATAATTGCAGTATTGATGGCTGCGCGCGAAATTTCTTGCGTGCGCAAAGAGTATTCGTTATCCGTTGAAGCGCTTAGCTTTGCTTTTTCGGCAATCGAAAATCAAAAATACTATTTGCTTGTAGATGAGGATTGGAAATACTGCGGAGCATACGTGGTCGAGAGCGGAGTTTTGCTTTGTACGGGGTTTGACTTTGATAAAACCAGAAGCGACGAAATTAGATTAATTAGTGATGATTTTTCTACGCAGGTCTCTATTGATTATAGTGAAACTTGCGGCGAGAAAATTTTCGAGTGCTGTATAAAGAAATATGAGCAACCCTAGATTTTTAACCAGTCACCACTGAAAATGAAATTCCTTCTGGGATAAGCCACTTCTACTCGCTTCATCTTTAAAGGAATATATATGAAAAAGCTGCTTTGAAGATAGCGATGAAAATGGAGTCGCTAAGATCGCCGGCATTCCTGCATGGATTCAAGATGATGAGAGTCGAGATAGCTTGACTTATGTTCTTCAGATCAATAATTCTCGGCTTAATAAAGCGGCACTTAGCCATAAGAGTATTTTTGTCGGTGATATGGGGTATATTTTATTGAAAAGCAATATTGTCGGTGAAGATTTGTTGGCGGGAGAGTTTGTAATTCAAACCTCGTGAAAGGACTGTCTCTGTTAGCTTTTAAATGGCGTCGTATTTATTGTTGACGTTATTAGTGGATTAGGCTTTTCAGGTTCTGTCTTGAGTTCGGATGGTCCGCTGATGGTCATGGGCTTACCATTCCGAACTTTTAATATAATGGATTTCCCGGACGGCGCGAGTCGAAAAGAGGTTCTCGACAATTATTCGGCGGGCGTCATTCTAAAATGCCCATTCTGCAACCGCAGAGAAGGAAATCGAAAATGAGCATTGTTGAGCACATCGAGAAAAATTTTGGAAAAATTTCAAAAGGATGGAGTTTTTCTGAAGATGCGCATCCCTATCAAATCGTTGAGTGTCGGGATGGGAGTGTAGAGGGTGTCGTATCATTCTGCACATTAGGACTTTCGAATGTAGGACTTAAGTCCGCCGTTTCCCCACAAATAATATTTCATGAGCTATTGCTATCTGTTGATCAGCATGAGGTTCCAAAGAACGCGGTAGCAATAGTGAAACAGTTTGCAGACGATGCACTTGCTTCGAATTATGCATTATTGAATAATCAATTGGTCCAAAGGGAAGGAGTTGTTTTTAAGAATCACCTTTTTTCCGCCGTATGGGTCAAGCCCCCAGTTTTTTTTGGAGATGAATCTTTTTCTCATGAAGGTGTTGGCAGGGATGATGTCAGCTGTATTTTTGCGTGGCTTGTTCCGATATTTGATTCTGAGCTTAGTTATATAAAAGATAACGGAGTTGATGCCTTTGAGGCGCTACTTGAGAATTCGTCTGTCGATGTGTTTTCTCTAAGTCGAAAAAGTGTTGTGGATTAGCTCTGCGAAGGAGGTGTGAATGCTTTATCAGTTGTTATCAACACCAGGAAGGCTCGGCTCCTATGTGTTCAGCAGGTCGCTAAATGAATTTTGATCACGTTATATTTATTGCAAGCACGGACTGTTTTTCTGGGGAGCTGCTTGGTGAACGGTTTGCTGCAAATCTAGATGATATAAAGTATGCAGCAAGAGCAGAAACCCTTGAGATAATGAAGGGAGGGTCGGATTATTATTATGATGCAGACTTTTCTGAAGTTAGAGTCGCCAAGACGAAAAACGATTTTCTTCAGAGGCTTGCAGTTCTGAAGGATTCCGGTTTTATCCTCAGTAAATTTTCCGAGCTTTACGAAGTTACCAGTAAACAAATATTAAACGAAAACGCCAATTCGATTAGGCTTATAAAGAATGTATCTATTCGGCTGTATTGGTTGAACGTCGATGAATTTCAGATTGAAGTATCTGACGCTCTGATCGAAGCAGTGATGCAGGTCCAAAATCTGGAGTTGCCTCTCGAGGCAGAAACAGATCTTGATTGGGACGACATTGATGAGTTGTGGAAGGAGGCTTCAACTGATTGGGATAAGTATATGAAGGGCATAATGTCGGATGTTCCTGATGCGCTTTGTGGGAGTTTCAATGAGCTTTATAACTCTCCGCTGTCTTTAAGTCATTTATATCTGTGGAGGGATAAATTGCCGTCAAATCAATTCTTGACCTTGATTCAGGCTATTGAAGATGAAGCTTTTCTGGAAATGGAGAAAATAAACAAGGATTACGCACTGCTGGTCAGGCCTGCCATGAAGCAATTTTACGAATGATGTATGTGGTGGAGTTTTTAAGGGGTAGATCACGTTTTTTAATACTATTTAAATCCAGTCTGTCTTTGATAGATTCCAGTGTCCACATATTCATGCAAAGAACAGAAAGAGCGAGTTGAGAATATTCATTTGTCCGGGGGGGTAGTGTGAAGAACTACAAAATTATTTGTTATCGGGCAAAATTCGATACTTTCAAAAAGTTCACTAGCAGTCGTATTAGGAGTATCCCGGGAGGAATTGATGACGATTTCGCACTGCTAGCCTCTGTAGATCAAAATGGTTCCATTGGTTTCGATAAAACTACACAGGGCGTCGCGGCGATTAAGTCGTTAATTGCCAGGTGTTACTACATTGATATTAATGGAAAACTGCAATCGCCATCAAATAAAGAGCTTCGTTATATGCCGCTCTTTATGTTTAGAGATAAAGAAGGGGAGTTCGAGCGCGCAGTGAATGCGCATAGACGATACGAAATAGATGTCAAAAAATATGAAATACTCTCAAGGCATCGAAGCGTGGAAAAACCTACGCCTCCTATACTGACTGTTTTTTTGCAGAATGATGAGTTGTCCATATGCCAAGATGTATACAGTTTTTTCAAAAATACCTGCCAATATGTCGTGATCGCGAAAATTTCAGGCGAATATGGACATGGCGCGTTTGATGTTTTTTCTGGTGACTTAAGTTGTTTTTTTGACGAGTTTGGCGGTATTGCTGGAGAGTTCGCAGAGTGGATAATGGTTGATGATCCATCTAAACTTCCAATTTATTAACTTGAAAAAAATATTTTTCTCGAAGTCGCCTTCTGAAATTCGGGCAAGTAGTCGCAGAATACGATTTTTGCTTCCTGTCCTTTTTATTTCTGCATCATTTTTCATTATATAAATCTGTCACCTTTAACGAAGTGGAAGAGCTGGCGTGAAGGTAAAAAAACAGACGGCGCAGGACATATATTTCATGAGTAAGAATAAATATCAAATAGATGAAGATGTCTATCCGATCGCCTGGCGTTTCAATGCTCTGGACTGCCTATTATCTGATAGTGATAAGAAAAGGATAGTCTTGTTTGAAACTCTAGAATCACAACGACTGTGGGATACGTTCATTCCAGTTAAAGACTTGATGGGGCTGGATAACAATGCTTTCAAACTGCAAGAGAAGGTTGCTTTGGACTTTGAATGTAAGTCTGAGCCTTTAAAATTCTTTGTGGAACGACTGAGCTTTCCTGATTTCATATGGTTTTTTTGGGGGCGGTCCTCGGCAGGAATTGTCCCGCGTGAAGTTTTTTTAAAATCCTGGAATGATTTTTTTTACCCTTCTGATGAAAATTCATTACTGCTAATTCCCAAGAGTTCGAAAGTCATTTTCTCATTTGATGATATGTTTTTTTACGGTGACCTACTCAAAATCTGATCAGCTATGGTGCTGCCCCTCGTGTAGATCTAGCCGAGCCTACAGTTCCAAAGTCATGCAAGGGAAAAGGAGAAAAGGTTGATCCCGACTCTAAACTGAAAGAGTGGGCGAGTACCAGAGAGAATCCCCCACTGACTAATGGCGTACTGAAATCGATTATCCACAGGGTGACAAAATAATGAGTGAGCGACAGGAAATACTTGACGTTCTTGATAAGTTTTTAGGCGATATTCACGAAGAGGCTTCGAAACGTCTAGGCATAGTACTAAAAAGGAATTATGGTCACTACGAGTATTCGGGCGATAAATTCAGCGCCTATGTCACGTTTCTTCCTGGTGAAGTAGAACTTGTATTCGATGGAGAGGAGATTGATGCCGGGGATTTTGTTGTTTACTTGGATTTGTGTACTTCCGGTGGAGAAGTGCTTGGTAGGGGCATAGTGTCTGCTAGTGGAAGTTCTGCCGAGATTAGGGTGGTATTGGCCTCTTCTGGTGAATCCGTGATTACACAGTTACTAACATTCTTGGATAACTGACGTTAATGCTGCAACGGATAAACCCTCTAAACGGCAAATGGACGTTTGGCAACGAGCCGTCCGTCAGTCTCGAATGTCGGCTTCGCAGGCCAGGCGCCTGCGCAAACGCTCTGGCCAATATGTAAGTTCGCTTAACTGCTGCTGTGACCAATAAATTAGCGGAGAGATACAGATGTTTAATGAGTTGGTTTTTACCCAAGAAGTGCCTACGAAAGCCGACGCCTATGCTGGCGGAGGAGTCTATCTGCCGAGCGATGTAGTTTGGCCTCACTCGACAGATGGACAGCCACTTACACATCTAATCTCCTTTCCTGGTTCATGGTTTGCAGATGCGCTAATGAATGAAGATTATTGGATCTCGATTTTTATACCGTACCTGCCGGGAGAGGTGGGCCATTACAGGAAGCTAAGAGCTCTGAATGGAGTGTCTGAAGCTGTTGTTATAGGATATGTCCGATCCAGCGAAGAACGAAAAGGAGCGTCCAATAATTTATTGGATTGTGGAAGAGTTCTACTTTCGTCGAATCCTGACTCTGATGATGATGAAAATTTGGCGTCTAAACTTGATGGCATAGACGCGTGGTTGCAGCCATCCATGTCATCAAATATAGGACGCAGACGGTTGTCTATTTATGGTGGGGATATAGACATCTCTCTGCCCAATAACAAAGGTATATTGTCCGATGGTATGGGATATCTTTTTCTGGATGATGATTTTTCAGATAAGAAAGGAACCGGGTGTGGTGCGTTTTTTCTCCAGTTAGGTTAGTTGAAAAGTTTTTAATACAACCATAACGGGTAGCCGTTGCTGCACAACGAGTAACCCGGACTCGGTGAAGCAGGCTGATGATAGCCTGAGCGAGTTGTCGCAGGTGGCAGTGTTGGTTGCATGCGGGTTCGTTTCGCCAAGCCATTTCAGCAAATGCCACAGCTCTTACTTCGGCTATCGCCCATCAAAAGAAAAACGCCTCGTCAAATAACCCTCGCCGTTGCCAGCCCGAGCTCACTTCGGTATTTCCAGGCGGTCGACTGATCTGATGCGAATTGGGTGGCTTGCCTGACATTCGGTAAAGAAATAGTCCAAACTTGACGCCTTCCAAGGGAAGATAATCCCGGGCTCAGATCCCTCCCCAAAATGGTTGGAAGAATTCATGCTGACCGCTTTTTTGCAGTACCCGGTTTCATTTGGTGACCCAGCCGCAAATTTCAATAAAATTCGCGATGCGGTTGGCTCGGCACAATTTGATCTCTTGGTAATGCCCGAGCTTTGCACCATCGGCTACTTTCACGACTCGCGTGAGGCATTGTCTCTTCATGCTGAATCGCCGCTCGATGGGCCGACGGCGCAATTCTTACTGCAACTTTCGGCGGAGAAGAATGCAACGCTGATTGCGGGTATCGCCGAGCGTGACGGCGATCAAATCTACAATACGGCGATTGTCGTATCGCGAGGACGCTGGCTGGGCAAGCAACGCAAGTGCCACCTGTCTCGTATAGAAAAGCTGATCTTCACCCCAGGCGATTCATTGGAGTGTTTCGATGACGGATTCTGCCGTTTCGGTGTTCTGACCTGTTTCGACCTTTGGATGCCAGAAGCCGCTCGCCTGTTGGTGCGCGAAGGTGCGCAGTTACTGTGTTGTCCAGCCAACTATGGTGGGCCTTGGACAACTCAGCTTGCGCGCATTCGCGCCATGGAAAACGCTACCCCGCTTATCTGTGCCAATCGTACGGGTGTGGAAATGTATGAAGGGGAGGAGGCGACATTCCGAGGTGAAAGCCAGATTGTCGGGCCTATGGGAGAAGTCTGGACTTGCACCACAGAAGAGACGTCGCTGGGTTTGTCGATAATCGACCCGGCTGCACACGTCCTCAAGGCGAATCCTATGTGCGATGACTTGATGGCAGAGGCAAGCCGCTACGCTTTATCAGGCCCACACTTAAAATGAACCGATGGCAATAACGCGATCTGGCCTAACTCTTTGCCAAGGCACCCTAGCACCAGGACATGTAGGCTGCTTAAACGCCATTTCGCGAACGCGTTTAACTTACACGCACTGTTACGCCATAACGGCTACAACACCTTGCGCCGTTACCTACGCGTACGCCAGAATCCGCCGGCTTACGCGCCTTGAGGCGGGCTGTATCGTTTCCCTGTCACTGCAAAACAGTGATCGGGTTTGGTAGCCCGTCTTCTAAGCGTTATGCGCCGCTATATGCAGCCTCCTTTCGGGGCTCGGTTTTATATGGTGGCCATGCGTGGGGCTCCTTCGGGAGCGCCGGGGTTTACTCGCTTAGACCGGTCTACCAACCTGCGTAATGGTCACCACCCTCGTTTGGTAGCGTGAGTGATGGCTCCTTATTTTTTTGCTAAGCGAGTGTCATCTATGTTCAAAATTACGCCCAACCCACCAGAAACCGATCCAATCCCCTACGACGCCGCGCTCGAACCTCAAAACATCAAAGAGGCCACAGAACGCGCGATCAACTTCTACCTCAATCCTTCAGCACTGAAGACCTCAATCCCCACCCGCAAGACCGGCAGGATCTACCTCGTCGACCCGACGGTGGATGACGAAACACTGCTCGTCGAGGCGACTGAAACCTTGTCTTCCGCCAGTGACATGGCCCGTGAACTTGCCGACTCGATCGACAGTTCGCAACGCCGAAAGATGCTGATCCTGCAACAGGTGATCATGCTCAGCGAGTTGGTGATCGGTCGAGTCCTGGATAACCAGCGCTTGCCGAACTAGTCGCAACGCAGATGGGTGAGGGGGCTTGCCCCCTGATTGCACAGAAGCGTCCGCGATCGCGACGCTTCACGCCTTCTATCAAAGAACCGCAAACGGTTCTTGTCTGGAGTTTCAGCTGATGTCCAAGACACCCGAACCACCGATCACCGATCCGGCGTCGCCGTACGCATCGCCCAATTCACGAAAGCTCCACGAAGCGGCTGAGCGTGCGCTTGATCATTACCTGTTGCCTGCCGCGATCGTGGCCACACCCTATACGCCCAACGCTCTGTTCATGCCCAACCCGCAAGCAGACACCGAGTCGTTGCTGACCAATGCTTGCGGGTCCCTGGCGTCCGCCTCGGTCATGCTCGGCAATTTTGCCGGGGTGCTAGAGGGATCAAATCGCCATACGCTGCTGGGCATTGCGCAAGTGGTCATGTTGGGAGAGTTGGCAGTGAACAAGGCGTTGGATCTTGTTGTGCCGATCGAGTGATCGCGCACGTTAGTCGGGGTTGATGGTGTCTGGCCGGGCGTCATCGCGAGCAGGCTCACTCCTACAGGGGGAACGCATTTCAAATGTAGGCCTTCGCCTGCTCGCGATAACGCTAGTTCAGGCAAAGAATCTGCAAAACGTGACCATCCCTCAGGCCTCAATCCCGCCCTCAAATAATCAAGCAGTCAGCCCTTGCGGCTGACTGCTTTTTTTCTACAGGTGATCGGCGTCGATCACAGCTTTCGCAAACGCCTGCGGATCTTCCTGCGGCAAGTTGTGGCCAATCCCGCCGTTGATCAAGCGGAACTGATATTTGCCAGTAAAACGCTTGGCGTAATCCTCAGGCGCCGGGTGCGGTGCGCCGTTGGCGTCGCCTTCAAGGGTGATGGTCGGCACGCTGATCGACGGCGCGGTGGCCAGTTTTTGTTCCAGTGCTGCGTATTTCGCTTCGCCCTGCACCAGGCCCAGACGCCAGCGATAGTTGAACACGGTGATGTCGACGTGATCCGGGTTCTCCAGCGCTTTGGCAGAGCGGTCGAAGGTGGCGTCGTCGAATTTCCACTGCGGTGACGCCAGTTGCCAGATCAGCTTGGCGAAGTCGTGGGTGTTTTTCTTGTAGCCGTCGCGGCCACGGTCGGTGGCGAAGTAGAACTGATACCACCACTGCAATTCAGCCTTGGGCGGCAGCGGATTCTTGCCGGCGGCTTGATTGCCGATCAGATAACCACTGACCGAGACCAGCGCCTTCACGCGT
This sequence comes from Pseudomonas sp. NPDC087817, assembly GCF_044742875.1. Taxonomy (NCBI): domain Bacteria; kingdom Pseudomonadati; phylum Pseudomonadota; class Gammaproteobacteria; order Pseudomonadales; family Pseudomonadaceae; genus Pseudomonas; species Pseudomonas sp. NPDC087817. The sequence continues at coordinate 325,969 of NZ_JBIUVJ010000002.1, read as the reverse complement.
TCCGGCCATAGCGCCGAGACGATGTCCGCCGAACGTGCGCCCCAGTCATAACCGCCGAGCACCGCCTGCTTGATCTTCAGTGCGTCCATGAAATCGATGACGTCACTGGCCAGCGCTGCCGGTTGACCGTTGCGCAGGGTGTCTTTGGAGAGGAACTGCGTATCGCCATAACCCCGCGCATATGGCATCAGCACGCGGTAACCCTTGGCTGCCAGCAACGGCGCGACCTCGTCGTAGCTGTGAATGTCGTAGGGCCAGCCGTGCAGCAGAATCACCACCGGGCCATCGGCCGGGCCGGTTTCGGCGTAGGCCACGTCGAGCACGCCGGCCTTCACATGTTTCAACGCGCCGAAGGGCGAGGGCGCGGAGTAGCTGACCGAAGCAGGTTCGGTGGTTTGCGCCTGAACCGTGCCAAAAGCGCCGAACAGCGACAGCGCCAGAATCGAAAGTCCGAAAGCGGTTTTGCGGGTGTGCAGTGCCATCTTCATGGTGACGTCTCCTGTGCGAGCCTTTGGCCAAGGGTTCTGAATGAATCCTTCAAACCTTGGTTGTATTTCAGCGCGGGGACGTATCTGGGCTGTGTCGAAGAGGGGCGTAGTTGAATGGCGATGTATCGCGGCGGGGTTCGTACACAGTGTGATACACACCGCGAAACAGGCTGATCATTGACCTGAATCGGTCAAAAATAATAAGTCGCTGTTTTAAAACAAAAAATATTTCACTTCGCGCTTCACAAAGTAAAAAAACCTTGGTAAATTGCGCCCCGTTCTCACAGCGAACCTCAACGAGGCGCTGGAAAGAGCAGTAGGGGCGTCGCCAAGCGGTAAGGCAGCAGGTTTTGATCCTGCCATGCGTTGGTTCGAATCCAGCCGCCCCTGCCATATTCGAAAAAACGCCAACTTCGCAAGAAGTTGGCGTTTTTTTATGCCTGCGATTTGGCCAGGCAAAGCGGGGCAAGCGGGTACGGCGCCGAAGCACCGTACTCGCCAACCACTCAGTGCGGTGCGCGCGGGATGGTTTTCATCAGGTCTTCGGGGCTGATGTGGCCGACCACGCTGCCCGGTTGCGGCAGGTTGAGGATGTGGCCTTTCATCTTGCCGATGATGTGCATCTCGCACGGCTTGCAATCGAACTTCAGCGTCAGCACTTCATCGCCGTGGATCAACTGCATCGGCGCGACTTTGGTGCGCACGCCGGTCACGCCTTTGGCTTGTTTCGGGCACAGGTTGAAGGAGAAGCGCAGGCAGTGTTTGGTGATCATCACCGGCACTTCGCCTGGCTCTTCGTGCGCTTCGTACGCAGCGTCGATCAGCTTCACGCCATGACGGTGGTAGAAGTCGCGGGCCTTCTGGTTGTACACGTTGGCGAGGAACGTCAAGTGCGAGTCCGGGTACACCGGCGGCGGGCTGGTTTCAGCTTTACGGCTGCCACGCGGATGCGCGGCAACACGGGCGGCAGTCAGGGCTTCGATCACTTCACGGCGCAGGGATTTAAGCTGCGAGTTGGGGATGAAGAACGCCTGTGGCGCATCGAGTTTGATGTCGGTGGCGTGGTACTGCGTGGTGCCGAGCTGGCCGAGCAGATCGCGCAATTGCTCCAGCGCTTGCTCAGGCTTGTTGGCCACACCGAACGGACCGGCGAGGGTGACGCTGGCGCTGATGCCTTCTTCGCTGGTAGCGGTGATTTCCAGCTGTTCTTCGCGCAGACGGGCGAACCAGCTCAGGGCCACACGACGCTCGGAAGAGGTCTTTTGCAGCGCCTGTTGCCAGTTGTGGTCAAGGTTGCGATTGAGCGGGTGGCTCGGGCGCAGCTTGAACAGGCCTTCGGGCATTTCGTTCGGCTCGACGCGGTAGCGATAGCGCTTCTCGCCGTCTTCCTCGAACTCGCCTTTTGGCTCGGCGATGTTGGCGCGGAAACCGACCACTTCACGCTTGACCAGCACGTTCAGGCCATCGCCGTTGGACAGCGGTTCGTGGGTCACGACCTGCATGTCACGCTTGCCGACTTTCTCGACGGTGCCCACCGGCAGACCGGTGAAGGTCGGCGAGTCGAAGGCACCGATGTCGATCTTGCGATCGGTGACGAAGTAGTCGGTGCTGCCACGGTGGAAGGTTTTTTCCGGGTCGGGCAGGAAGAAGTGCGCGGTGCGGCCGCTGGAAGCACGGGCCAGGTCCGGACGATCTTCGAGCACGTCGTCGAGGCGCTGGCGGTAATAGGCGGTGATGTTCTTCACATAGCCCATGTCTTTGTAGCGACCTTCGATCTTGAACGAACGCACGCCGGCTTCAACCAGGGCGCGGATGTTGGCGCTCTGGTTGTTGTCTTTCATCGACAGCAGGTGTTTTTCGTAGGCGATCACGCCACCCTTTTCGTCTTTGAGGGTGTACGGCAAACGGCAGGCCTGCGAGCAGTCGCCGCGGTTGGCGCTGCGCCCGGTCTGCGCGTGGGAAATGTTGCACTGGCCGGAGAACGCCACGCACAACGCGCCATGAATGAAGAATTCGATGGCGGCGTCGGTTTCGTCGGCGATCGCGCGGATTTCTTGCAGGTTCAGCTCACGGGCCAGCACCAGTTGCGAGAAACCGGCCTGGTCGAGGAACTTCGCCCGCTCCAGCGTGCGGATGTCGGTCTGGGTCGAGGCGTGCAGCTCGATCGGCGGAATGTCCAGCTCCATCACGCCCAGATCCTGAACGATCAGCGCGTCGACCCCGGCGTCGTACAACTGATGGATCAGCTTGCGCGCCGGCTCCAGTTCGTTGTCGTGGAGGATGGTATTGATGGTGGTGAAGATGCGCGCGTGATACTTGCGGGCGAATTCCACCAGATCGGCTATCTCGCTCACTTCGTTGCAGGCGTTGTGGCGGGCGCCGAAGCTCGGGCCACCGATGTACACGGCGTCGGCGCCGTGCAGGATCGCCTCACGGGCGATGGCGACATCGCGGGCAGGGCTGAGCAATTCCAGATGATGCTTGGGCAAGGACATAGTTTTTTTAGTCAGGCTGTCACGGTTAGGCGCGCATTGTAGCCGCGAAACGCGCGCCCGGCACGCCTGCGCTGCCCGATGGCCATTGCAGGCCTGATCCTGCTGCTCCTGCCGTGTCTTGTGCCAAGCACAGATGCAATGGACGACACCAAAACCTGTGGGAGCTGGCTTGCCAGCGAAAGCGGAGTATCAGGCGACATCAATGTGTGATGTGCCGACGCCATCGCTGGCAAGCCAGCTCCCACAATGTTTGTACCGCCACAAAACCTTGCGTACGACACCAAAACCTGTGGGAGCTGGCTTGCCAGCGATAGCGGAGTATCAGGCGACATCAATGTGTGATGTGCCGACGCCATCGCTGGCAAGCCAGCTCCCACGATGATTTGTACCGCCACAAAACCTTGCGTACGACACCAAAACCTGTGGGAGCTGGCTTGCCAGCGATAGCGGAGTATCAGGCGACTTTAATGTGTGATGTGCCGACGCCATCGCTGGCAAGCCAGCTCCCACAATGTTTGTACCGCCACAAAACCTTGCGTACGACACCAGAACCTGTGGGAGCTGGCTTGCCAGCGATAGCGGAGTATCAGGCGACATCAATGTGTGATGTGCCTACGCCGTCGCTGGCAAGCCAGCTCCCACAGTGGTTTACAACATCGGGTCAGGCCTTGGCGGCCATCGCAGTCACTTCCACGCGCATGCCTTCAACGGCCAGCGAGGCAACGCCGACCGCCGCACGCACAGGCCACGGCTTGGCGAAGAAGCGCTTGTACACCTCGTTGAATGCTGCGCGGTCAGCCATGTCGGTCAGGTAGATGGTCAGATGCATGACCCGATCCATCGAACTGCCGGCGCGTTCCAGCGCAACCTTCAGTGCTTGCAGGGTGCATTCGCTTTGCTCGGTGATGCCGCCCAGTTCCAGGCTGCCATCAGCCCGGGTCGGGATCTGGGTGGAGACCATGATCCCACCGAAGGTCGCGACGTCGGAGGAAATGGAGTCGGCGTCCGGATCGGGGGTAAAGGTGATGTCTTGGTTGGCCATGCTGATCTCTTGTTCGAGTGAGTAAGGATCGCGCCAGTTTACAGATTCACGGGCGACATGGCCCGTTAAGGCAACCGGCACAGATCAGACCGGCAGTGTGGCTTCTTCTGCAGCAATGGCCGCGCGCACGCTCGGGCGTTCGGCAATGCGCTTGATGTAGGCAGCGAGTGTCGGCCACTGCTCGATGTTGATCTTGAACACCGGCAGCCATTGCAGCACGGTAAACAGATAAGCATCGGCGACACCGAATGCGCCCATCAGGTAATCCTGCGTCGCAAGCGTCTGGCTCAGGAAGTCCAGCCGCTTGAACAGGGTGTGTTTGAAGATCGCCTTGACCGCCTGTGGGATCTCGCTGTTAAACAGCGGCGCGCTGCCGCCATGGATTTCACTGCTGATGAAATTCAGGTGTTCCTGCAAACGAGTGCGCTCCCAAGTGCCCTGAGGCGGCGCCAATGCGTTCCCGGGAACCTGGTCGGCGAGAAACTGCACAATCGCCGGCCCCTCCGTCAGCACCTCACCGTTATCCAGCGCCAGCGCAGCAACATAGCCCTTGGGATTGATCTCGCGAAAATCGCGGCCATCGGCTGTGCGTTTGCTCTGGTTGTTCACGCGAATCAGTTCAAAGGGCAGGTCGAGTTCCCGCAGCACAATGTGCGGTGACAACGAGCAGGTCATCGGCGCGAAATACAGTTTCATGGCGGTTCCTTGCTGAAAGAAGGTGCCAGAATCCACCGTCGCCGAAGCTTTCGCAAAGGTCATTTCGAGTGGTAGCGTATGACAAAATCTCATGAGCATGGAGCGTCACATGGTGGTCAGGTTGCCTTCTCTCAATGGTTTGAGAGCCTTCGAATGTGCCGCTCGCCACATGAGCTTTACCATGGCAGCGCAAGAGCTGAACGTCACCCAGACCGCCATCAGTCACCAGATCCGCCGACTCGAAGAAGAACTGGGTGTGCCGCTGTTTCTGCGGCTCAAGGACGGCCTGGCGCTGACTGAAAGCGGGCACGCCTACTTGCCGGGCGTGCGCTCGGCGTTCCATGAATTGCGCTATTCGACGGAGCAGTTGCTGGCGGTGCGCAACAACGATGTGCTGACCATCAGCACGTTGGTGTCAGTGGCGTCCAAGTGGCTATTGCCGCGCCTGCCGGCGTTTCAAAAGGCCTGTCCTGAAATCGATGTGCGGGTCAGTGCATCCACCGATCTGGTGGATTTTCGTCACGGCGGTATTGATGCGGCGATTCGCTATGGTCGAGGTGACTGGAAGGGCTTGCGCGCTGATTTCCTGATGTCCGATGAAATCTTTCCGGTGTGCAGTCCGGCATTGCTTAACGGCGCGAAGGCACTGAACACACCCACCGACTTGATCAACCACACGATGCTGCAAGTCAGTGGCATGACCGCAGGCGACTGGAACCTCTGGTTGCGCGCGGCGGGGCAGCCACCGCGACTGGCCGAAGCGCCACGGCTGACCTTCGATCTGGCAATGATGGCGGTGCAGGCCGCCGTCGACGGGCAGGGCGTATGCATCGGGCGCTCAACCTATGTGGATGATGATCTGCGGGCGGGCCGACTGGTGGCGCCGTTTGATCTGCGTCTGCAAGACGATCTGGGTTTCTATCTGGTGACGCCGCATGAAATAGCGGACTCGAAGAAAATCGTCGCCCTGAGAACATGGCTGCTGGCAATGCAGCAGAGCAGCGAAACGTTTGTATAAGCGTGTATCAATCCCGGCCGGGGACACACGCCAATAACAAACGGCAGGTTTACGACACATAACCCTTACATGCCTTGCGCAAAGTAGCGGTCACACCACCACTACGTTCGAGAGGGCAACATCATGCGCCGTCCATTATTTCTGGCAACCGCTGCAATACTCGCGTCCCTTACCGGCGTCGCACATGCCGCTGACACACCACCCAAGAGTTGGCAGCAAGGCCTGAGCCGTACGGATCTGGTACGCCAGGACCTCGGCGCCGCCGATCGCGAAGTGATTCAGGCGCGGGTCGATTTCGAACCGGGCGTGACCTCGCCACGGCATGCGCATCCCGGTGTCGAGGTGGCGTTCGTGATCAGCGGCACCTTCGAATATCAACTTGAGGGCAGGGCGCCCGTGACACTGAAGGCTGGGGATTCGTTGTTTATCCCGGAGGGTGTTGCGCATATCGCCAGAAACATAGGCACTGACAAGGGCTCAGAGTTGGCGACGTATATTGTGAAGAAAGGCGATCCGTTATTGATTCTCAAGCCGTAGCACTGCGCTTTTTTGGCGTTTCAATGGAGTGTCGCCGCTCGGCGGCTTTCGCCAATTCTGATCCGGTCGAGCGCCCGGTTTAACGCATCAAGCGCGTCGAGCAGCGCTTTGGCTTCCGCTTCTCGACCATCGCCCCACAGGCGTTCGGCCATTTTGTTCAAGGCCTGGATAGAACGCTCGATGTCAGCGGCGCTTGCGGCCTCTCGGGTGGCTGGCTGTTTCTTGGGCATTCAGAGACTTTCCTGTACGACTGGAGGCTGGCGTTTTAGCACGATGGCGGATTGCGGTGCAGTTGAAAGCATAGTTGCACCATCCGCTATTTAACTTTTTCAACGCTATTTTTAACAAAGGTTTACTTCAGTCTTACAGGGCGCCGCATATAGTTTGTTGTAACGAATGTCCTGTAGAGAATCGCCAATGCCGTCGACTTGTAATCGGGTAGACCCTCAACTGATAAAGATTCGTCGACTGTTCACAACGCCGCTGGCAAGTATTCAGTATCCGGATGCAGAAAAGCTCAACGCCGAGCTGAAAACCCTGATCACCCGTCGAATGGCCAAAGATCGCAACGGTGCACAGCGCAGCAATGACGGCGGCTGGCAATCCTCGAGTGATTTCCCGGCGTGGGGCGGGGAAGCCTGCAACGCTCTGGTCAGATTCGCCACGGAGTTTGCCGTTCAACTGACAGCGGTGCACAGCGATCAATACGGACTGACCGAGCCCGCTTTCGAATGGAAGCTCAACGCCTGGGCCAACGTCAACGAGGCTGGCCACAGCAATGCACTCCACGGTCACCCCGGTGCGTTCTGGTCAGGGGTGTACTGGGTCGATGATGGCGGCCGCGAGGATGACCCGGACGTTGGCGGTGATCTTGAGTTTATAGATCCACGCGGCATGGTTGCATCGACCTACAATCCGGCTCTGCGCATGAGAGTTGAAGATTGCCTGACGGCCGGATTCAGCTGTACGTGCGCCGCCAGAAGTGGAACTTTTCTCATGTTTCCGTCGTGGCTGATGCATTCGGTCCAGCGATTTCAAGGGGCCAGACCGCGAATTTCCATTGCGTTCAACTTCGGCGCCTGAGCGGTCAGCCGAAGGTCACGAACACACGTCCAGTGGTCTCTCATCAGACGCTTTGAACCTATTTCGAGATCGCTTGCTCAACCGGGAAATATTCGGGGTGAGTGAAATGAATGCCTTCAAGAATCAACTGACGCCAGCGCAAGCCTCACGGTTGCTCGCCTTCGATGCCTGGCATCGTGCGCTGGAGAACAGGCAGCTGCGCATGGACTGCCCGGACGCCTATCACGACGAACTGTTGCGTCAGTCAGATGAGATGGATCGGCTGGGCATGGTGAGTTGGGCCGAATGGCGCGATCTGCGCAGGGAGGCCGATGTCGCCTACCAGCGCGCAGTCGCCGGAGAGGATTACCACTGACAGGTGTTTATCTGGCCACCTCGATCCCTTGGGTTTTCAGTGGTTTCTATTGCGGCTGACCCGCAAAGTAACGACTCGGCACTTCGCCCAGCACCTGTTTGAAAACCGTCGCAAAAGCACTTGAGCTGCTGTAACCCAAGACCATGGCGACCTCTGTGATCGACTGACCTTCCCCCAACAAAATGATCGCCGCGAGCAGGCACGCCTGTTGGCGCCATTCGACGTAACTGATACCGGTGTGCAGCCGAAAATGGCGGGTGAAGCTGCGGCGGCTCATTCCCGTGCGTCGCGCCATATCGTCGATCCCCACCTCCAGCGAAGGCCGGGCGAGGAACTCGCGGCAGACCAACGCCAGACGTGGCTCGGCCGGGAGCGGGGCATTGAGTGACAGGGCCGGCATGGCGGCAATTTCATGCAGCAACAATCCCATCAGAAAGCCATCGCGGCCCTCGGCGGAGTATCCCGCAGGGACTTCGATTGCCTTCAACAGCAACTGCCGCAGCAACGGCGACACCTCCAAGACCTGACAATGCGCCGACAAACCGAGTCGCTGCGCGGCAGCGGTGTCGATATAGGTATTGTGCAGGGTCACTGGGCCACGCATCTGCATCGCGTGCGACAGTTGCGCCGGAACCCATATGCCGCGTTGGGGCGGTACCACCCAGTTGCCCTGTTCGGTGAACACGGTGATGACACCTTTCGCCGCGTACGCGAATTGTCCACGCGGATGGTCGTGGGTCGGGAACAGTGTTCCGTCCGCATATTCACGTGCGGTCACGACAGCGTCGTGCGATGTGTTTTCGTAGGGAGGCAGGGTTATTTTGCGCATGGCCCGATTCTAATGAAGTCTGGCCTGTGGTTGAAAGCGGGCCAGGCTGATTGTCGGCATATTTCTTCAGGCACGAGCAATGACGCTCGACTCTGGAAAATGCCTGACCATGCAGAAAAAACATTTATTACTCGCCGTGCTGGTGACGGCCGTTTGGGGGATTAACTTCCCCGTGACTCGACTGGGTCTGGCCGGCATTGACCCGCTTTTGCTGACTGCGTTGCGTTTCACGCTGGCGGCGCTGCCTTGGGTTTTTATCGTCGAGCGACCCCGTGTAGCCTTTCGTTGGGTGGCCGCTTACGGACTGATTTTTGGCGTCGCCATGTGGGCCATGATCAACCAGGGGATTGCATGGGGCGTGCCGCCCGGTACGGCATCGCTGCTGATCCAGCTCAGTGCATTTTTCACTCTGGGCTGGGGTGTGCTGTTGTTCGGCGAGCGCGTGGGACGACTGCAATGGCTGGCGAGTGGGCTGGCTGCCGCAGGGTTGATGGGGATTGTGCTGTGCAGGCCCGGTGACGCATCGACGGCAGGTTTTGCGCTGGTCATTGGCAGCGCCGTGGCATGGAGCATCGGCAACATCATTATCAAAGTGTCGAAGGTGCGCGAGATCTTCGCCTTCGTGGTCTGGGCGAGTCTGTTTCCACCCATTCCCCTGTTGCTGATGACATGGCTGTTACATGGCTCGGCGCCGTTTACCGCGTTACCCGCGCAGCTCAATGCGATGACGCTGTTTTCCCTGGCGTTCCAGGTCTATGCCGCGACGCACTTCAGTTACTGGGGCTGGAATCTGTTGTTGCGGGAATATCCGGTGTCACGGGTGGCACCGCTGTCATTGTTGATTCCGGTATTTGGCATCGCCAGTTCAATGGTCATTCTTGGTCAAAAACCGAGTCCGTTCAATTGGGCCTTGATCTGGCTGGTCCTGCTGGCACTTGCCTTGGGTTCCGGCAGCGCTCAGGCAGTGTGGGGACGTCTTCGCACACACGGGCGCACGTTGAACGATCAGATCAGGGGCGTTCACGAATAGGCAAAATCACCCGGAAGATCGTGCCCTGCTCCAATCGTGTCCATAGTCGAAGCGAAACCCAATGACTAGAGTGTTTAGAACCCTTATTCAGGAGCCGGGCGAACTTTTGCGTATCACTCGATTTCAGAATCATTGGTTCGTGTCGACCTTTGAAGGTTGGTCTTCGTGATTGGATATGTGCGGCGTGATGTCAAATTGGTTACACTTCGGTTACAACGGAAATGTTTTAATTTTTTCGGTTAAAACGGACTCAATCGGAGCTGACGCAGTGGAATTCATGCAGGACCCTAGTTACTTTCTTCGTAACATCTCAACCGTTAACAGGGATTGGACTCGTGCTTCCGCTCATATCCTTGATCAGGTTGGGCATTGGCAAGATTTGTCGACTCATCATTTTATGGGCATGACTTCTGTCATTGCGAAAGAACGCAGCATCGAGGGTGAGGTGCTGGGCAAACAGTTTTCGATTGAGCTCAATCCGATTTCTTCCGAGAAAGCCGGGCTGGCGGAAGCTGTTTTGTTTTTGTGTCAAGGAGGAGAAAGATCGCAGCTTGGAAGATTCAGCATTCGTCATGACGGGGCAGTATTGAACGCTGACGGGGCGGTTCTCGTCAGTCCGGAGGAAGATCGTTACAGCTATAAGATTTTCGCAACGATCTTGCAGTCCGTCATTGATGCGCCTACTCCGAAGCGCGCAGTTTAAGCATCAGTTGTCATCAGTGCATCCTCTTCACTCTTCGTGCGCCAAATGAAACTTTTGCGGTATCCCGTAATTGTGGTGCGCTGGAGTGAATGAGGGCAGGGGCGGACAGGGCGAGGCTCATGTAGTTTCCTGAGTTATGAGCGTTGCCGCTCCGCCCTGATTCTCGATTCCACCGAAAAATCCATTCCCCCCTGTTATCTTCCGTCGACGGAGGATTACGCGACCAAGTCGCTGCTCGGTCGCGACACTATCAATCTCAGTCTGCGCTTGTCAGAAACCGTACCAGTTCAGTTGCTGGAACAAAACCGAATCCAACTGTCAGTTCCTGACCTTAGTGAAAGAAAGCCCTTTCCGAGAGCTGGCGCAATGTCGGATCGCTGCGTCGAAAAGATCGACCGCTCGTTCATCCAGGAAATTGCCACCGACTGTCACGATGCAGCGATCGACCAAGGCATTATTGCCATGGCCCATCACCTCAGTCTGACGGTGGTCGCCGAAGGTGTCGAAGCCACGTCTCAAGCGGATTTCCTCAAAGGTTGCCACATACCATCAAGCGTGCAGGGGAGTGTGGGTAAACTCAGTCTTGAAGATGGATTTGATCCGGTGTCATTGTGCCGCCAGAAGTCGCCTTACAGTGGCAAGGATCGAATCGATGTTGAATGGCTTTTCCAGGACAGCATCGAACAGATCAGACCTCTCCATGCCCAGGTGCGCTTGCGCGCCGCTAATCAGAATGATCGGCAAGAGGTTGGCCGACGGCAAGGCGCGAACGGCCTTGGCAAATTCGAGTCCGTCCATGACAGGCATCATGAAGTCGGTAATGATCAGGTCAGGCCGCTCTCGCTCAAGCACCTCGAGCCCTTTTTTGCCATTGCTGGCTTTCACTACCATGAAGCCGTCATCCTCCAGCGCAAAGCCGAGAATATCAGCAATCAAATATTCGTCGTCGACGACCAAGATGGTGGTCATGGGAATTCAGCCTGAATCAAAAACCTAGGAAGATGAACCTGGCAGCGCTGTAGGAATAGAAACTGGCGGTTCATTTCTTGAAGCCTTTTTCAGATCAACGTCTTGGTCACGGATGACCACTTCAAATCGCGAAGGGTCATAAGAGCTATCTCTTACTTTCAGAATGGAAATAGTCCTGCTTAGTTCAGAATGATTCTCGTAGAAGCGCATCAGCATCAGATTATCGACGATGCTGGAAAGATCAGAGTTCGGCGCGCTGACCTCGGACCCGAACAGATCACGCATTTCCCAGGAAGCAAAAACTGTCACGCCCCTGGAGCGCAGTTCGTTCATGAGTGCACTGTAGAAGTCAGTAATTCGGGCCGGATTCGTCGAGACCCGTGTCATACCGCTCAGGCTGTCGATGAATAACCGCTTGATGCCCTTTTCTTCAACGAGGCTCAACAGTCTTGCGCCCAGGCCGTCCAGGAGACCTTCGGTGGTTGGTTGCCAGGCGATGCTCAACGCACCGCTTTCTTCCATGCTTTTGATGTCGATCCCGAGTGATTGACCCTTCAGGCGTAACCGCTCCGGGCTTTCATAAAAACCAAAATGCAGGCCCGGTGCCTCCACCGTCGACTCACTCAGGAACTTGAGACCCAGCGTCGTCTTGCCGATTCCTGACGGGCCTATGACCAAGGTCACACTGGAACTGTGCAACCCGCCACCCAATATGGCATCGAGTGAACGAATGCCACTGGGGATACGCGTCATGTTGGCGCTATCGGGCGAAGTAGGGTGGCTGTAGAGGCTTTCCAGGCGCGGATAAACCACCAGACCGTTCTCGGTGATCTCGCACTCGTGCAGTCCGGTCAGTGCTGGACTACCACGAGTTTTACGCAGTTGAATACGACGCACCGAGCGTGTGCCATAAAGCTCTTCTCCCATTTCGATCACACCATCAACCATGGTGTGTTCGGGGCTGCCGTCATCCAGTCGGGAACTGGTGAGAAACAATACGGTGCACCCGGCAAATGCGGCGTGGCCTTGCAGTTCAGAGATGAACTTCTTGGTGTCGATTGGCGAGTCGGCTTTGGAACGCGCGTTGAGCAAGCCGTCCACGACCATGACCGTGGCCTTCTGTCGGCTGATCTCACGCCTCAGCAGTTTAACCACTTCATCCAGGCCTTCGTTTTCCAGGGTATCGAATGCGCTGACGAACTGGATTTCAGCGCCAACTTTAGACGAGTCGAAAAAACTCAAGGTGGACAGAAATTGAAAAAGTCGGTCATGGGATTCGGCAAGGAGTGTCGCTACCAGAACACGGCCGCCGTTGCGCGCATGATGGAATCCAAGTTGGTTGGCGAGGATGGTTTTGCCAGACCCTGGGCGCCCCTGAATAATGTAGGAAGCACCTGAGACCAGCCCCCCCTTAAGCAGAGCATCCAGGCCTTCGATTCCACTCTGAAGGCGATTCAACTTTTCCACAATGCGACCCTGATCTGAAAACATGCTGTTAAACCGAATGCGTAGGATGCTAACGCCATTTCTGCGCTGGGGCTATCGACACTTCACTGACGTTTCACGCAGCAGTGCCGGTAAAGCTATTCGTTCTCTTAAATCAGCAGCCCAAAAACCTCAATATGGTCGATAAATTACAGGAATTGAAAGTAAAGAAGGCTCTCTGGCCAATTGAGTCTCTGCGATGCGATATAGGGTGTACTATCGAGACCTGCCCATCAGAAATCAGCTAGCCATGTCCGCGCTAAACGAAGAGAGCCGCCAGATCGTAGCTGCTCTGGCGCACCGGGTTGGCCCCAATGCTGATACTGCGTGCATCGCGCTAGCGACTGTCTCGATTTTGGAGGCTATGCACACAGCACTTACCCCCATCATTGGTCAGCAGGGGGTTGCAGCGCTGTATCGACGCAGCCTTCATCTCTGCGCCTCACGTCAGCCGCACTTGGCCAACATATCTGAACGTGTGCAAACAGCGTTGGATCTGAGCGCTCTTAATTCTGAACTCGTTACAGAAAGCGAAGCAGATGCCTTGTTGTTTGGTGAAGTGATTCTGACCACCTTCTACGAACTGCTCACTACCCTGATCGGGCCCTCGCTCACCGCACGCTTGCTTCGTGACGTGTGGAAACCTTCTTTGAGCGACACATCTGCGCAGGAAAACTCGCCATGAACACCAAAGTGACTATCAAGCGCTTGGCCACCGGAGTGCCAGGACTGGACGAGGTGCTGGGCGGGGGTTTGCCGGAGTTCTCGTTCAACCTGATCGCCGGCCCGCCTGGCTGTGGCAAAACAACCCTGGCGCATCAAATGATGTTCGCCCTGGCGACTCCCGAGCGCCCGGCATTGTTCTTCACCGTGCTTGGCGAACCGCCGTTGAAAATGCTGCGGTATCAACAGCAATTCGACTTTTTCGACGACGAAGCCATCAATCAGTCGATCCGTTACATCAACCTGGCCAGTGACACCCTGGCAGGGGATTTGGATGAGGTGTTACGCCGAATCGTCGCTGAGGTCGAGGCACACTCTCCGGCGCTGGTGTTCGTCGACTCGTTTCGTTCAGTTGTGCTTGCGAGCCAGACACAGGACAACCCGAACAACAATCTGCCGCAGTTCGTTCAGCAACTGGGCATGCTGATGACCACTTGGCAGGCAACAACCTTCCTGATTGGCGAGTACTTCAGCGAAACCGACACCAATCCGATTTTCACTGTCGCCGATGGCCTTATCTGGTTGCGTCAGAGCGTTCAGCGCAATTCCATGGTGCGCAAGATGGAAATCATGAAGATGCGCGGCCAGCCGACGCTGCCGGGGCTGCACACCTTCCGCATCGCCACGTCGGGCATCAAGGTTTTTGCGCCTGCCCAACTCAACCCGATCGAAGCCCCTCTGACCTTTCCGGTCCAGCGCCTGAAAATGGGTGTGCCCAAACTCGATGAGATGCTCGGCGGCGGCTTGCCCCGTGGTTATTCCTTACTGGTGGCCGGGCCATCGGGCTCGGGCAAAAGCATTCTTGCTGCGACCTTTCTCGCAGAGGGTGCGCGCAATGGCGAGACCGGCGTGATCGCGGTATTTGAGCAGCGCCCCAATCACTCTCAGAACGCCACCCTCGCCGGGTTGATTGAGAGCGGGAAGGTCGGTTTGGTCGATAGCCGCGCGCCGGACTTATCCATCGACGAAATCGTCCATTTGCTATTGAGTGAGATCAATCGGCTGAAGGCTAAACGGGTAGTGATTGACTCCCTGTCAGGCTTCGAACTGGCGTTGGCCCCGACATTTCGAGAAGACTTTCGTGAGTCGCTGTCTCGCATGGTGACCGCTCTTACTAGTGCAGGTGTCAGTGTATTGATGACCTCCGAGTTGGAGGATCGCTACACCGATCTGCGTTTCAGTCCTTACGGCACGGCGTTTCTCACCGACGCCATCATCGTACAGCGCTACATAGAAGTGCAGAGCCGCTTGCTGCGTATCATGGCCGTGGTCAAGGTTCGGGCCAGCGCTCATTCTGATGAGCTGAGGTTGTACCAGATAGATGATGATGGCTTGCAGATCGGCGAAATGTTGCCGGACAGGGAAGGCTTGTTAGGGGGGCGACCTACCCAGCAGCGTACGGTCACATTCGAAGGATGAGCGAAATATCATGAGCGAGGGTCACGGCAAGAATGAGCAAGCCATAGCTACTGCAGCACGCGAACTGTTCCTTCTCGGCCAGAAAACGGTCGCGGCGCGTGCGGTGCTGGCAGCGGTTCATAAGGAACTCAACCAGGCCAATGCCCAACTCGTCGATAGTCACCATGTTGAGCAATTGATTGAAGCCAATCAGCAGTTGGTGCTGTCAATTCTGTCGGCGCAGTCGGATGCGGAAAATCCGACAATGGCCCAGGCAGAGCAGCAAATGTACCTCGAGATGCGCGAGGCAAACGAGCAGTTGGTGATAGCCGCACTGAGTGCCCAGGAACTGCAGGCGGCCGCTGAACATGCGCTGGAACAGCAACGCAACTTCCTCAACCTGGTTGCACACGAACTTCGCAACCCTCTGACCCCCATCAGCATGATTGCTGGCCGGCTGGTACGTGTACCTAGTGAAGAACTACCGCGCATGCAGATGCTGATAGAGGGGCAGGTGAAGCAGATGTCCCGGTTGGTCGAAGACTTGCTCGACATCGCCCGCGCCAGCACCGGCAAGTTTCGCCTTGATTGCCAACGTGTCGATATGGCTCAAATCATTCATGAGGCGATAGATGCCTGTGCCCCGGTCATGGTTGCTCACGGTTTGACTTTCAGCTCGGAACTGCCGGAACGCGCATTGATGGTTAATGGCGATCCAGCGCGCCTCGCTCAAATTCTTGGCAATCTACTGGGTAACGCCGCCAAATATACGCCTGCTGATGGCACGGTCTCCCTTACTGCGACGATTGAAGTCGAACATCTGGAGATACGCATTCGTGATACCGGGATAGGTATAACTCCGAAAGCACTGCCGTTCATTTTCGAGCCATTTGTACAGGATGTTCACGCGGTTGGTTTCAATGGTGCAGGGCTGGGTATTGGTCTGACCGTGGTGCGTGAGTTGATCGAAGCACACGGCGGAACGGTGATTGGTACCAGTGCGGGAGAGGGGCAGGGAAGTGAGTTCGTAATGAGACTCCCCCGAGTGAACCACTGACGGCGTCTAGGAGAAAGAGGGTTTCCAGAGGTCTTACACGGCTGTGATGCATCTGCACCAACAGATATCCGTCTGGCTGACTTCGCTTTCTCGACTTGTGGCAATTTCACCCCCCTTTTACGGCCCTTCACGGCACCGCAGGTGGCCAGATTGAACGCTGCGATTTTCAAGCCCGATTGTTTACCCATAGCTACGACGCGGGTGATGCCAAGCCGATCCTGTCTTTTTTGTTGGATCTGAGTCTGTTTTTAACGGGTCAACGCTCAATAGAGTGTATATCTGACGCACAAGTGGACAGTGATCGGCCCGCCACTGTTTCTGGCTCTCTGAAGAGCGGACGAATCGAGAGTCTTCAGGAATCACCATGAATACTCGTCCAGGCTTTCAAAGCAAGACCTTCCCCCAATCGCAACGAGCGTTCTTGGTGGGCGCTTCGGATCTTTTGCTGGGTCCAGAAGCGTTTGGGGAACTGAGTGCTTTAGACCCAAGCTCCGCTCAACACGCCTGGCCGTGGCCGCATTACCGATCCTGATGTGGTATGAGGGTCAATGCCATGGTCGCTGAAGGCAATGCAGGACAAGTGTTGAGTGTCGTCACTTCGCTTGCCGCCGCCGTAGTGGCAGTGCCTTTGCTCAAACGCATGGGTCTCGTGGTCGGCTACCTGGCGGCGGAGGGGGGACGCAGCGGTGGCAGAAGAGCAGGGTTGCGGAAATGACCGAAAAGATGCGGAAACGATCCATAAAGAGAGGAGCAAAATTCCTGAACGCCAGAAACGACAAAGCCCTGAAAAATCAGGGCTTTGTCGTACATAAGATGGCGGAGGCGATGGGATTCGAACTCATGGACCTGTTACAGTCGACGGTTTTCAAGACCGATATGCAAATCCAATGAAACCGGGGCCTGTAGCCGATTTTCGTTACGATACGTTTATTTTTCGCCACCTCTACAGCCCGCATTCTACAAGGGGCGAAATTTGAGTTTTGTAACGGTTTTTCGGGCTATTTCGATGGCTTTGCAATGGCGCCAATTCGTCGATACACGCGCTCGGTGATGTCCCCTTTAGTGTGGCCCAAGAGTAGGCTCGCATCACCGACGTCGAGGATTTCCGACGCCGCTTTCGGCCTAATGTCTCTGAACTGGAAGCCTCCGATTTTCTCAGCCAGCTGAACATCGCCTTTTTCTTCAGCTTCTTTCTTGGCCCTGTCTCTGGCGTCGTCCCATCGATCGCGAAGCATCTTCGCGGTCATCCGCTTGCCGCGTGCGCTCACGATCAAATAGCTGCAAATGTGCTGAGCATTGCGCTCGGCCATTTTCCCGATCAACAGGCCCAGACTGTTTGGCTCATCACCGTCAGTCATCTGGATACGCAGCTTTTTGTGTGTCTTGTTCTGCTGCACACCCAAGTAATTTCCCTCGACATCGTCCTTCCTCATGACCAGGACATCTGCCGGTCTTTGCCCGGTCAGATAGGCCAAGTCCATCGCGTCCTTCAGCTCTTGAGCTGCCTTCATGTAAACAGCACCCCAAACCACATCATTCGCGTAATAGTCCCTCGGCGTTTCCTTGTTTTTGCGCACGCCCTGGCAGGGATTTTCTTTGGTCGTCAGTCCCCATTCCCGAGCAATGTTGAACACGTGGGAGAGGGTAGCAATCTCGCGATTCGCGCGAACCTTGGCGGTCCGCGCGTCGCGGTACCCTGCAATAGTTGCTGGGGTGATTGAGTCGATGGGAGCGCTGTCGAACATCGGCCGAAGCTGCTTGATCTCCGCCAAATTGTCCTTCTGCGTCTGTGCCGCTTTCTTCGATACGATGTCGCGGATATATCGGTCGAAGATGCCTTTCATGGTGCGTAGATCAAGCGGCTTTTCCTTCGCCTCCAGCTCCGCCCATTTGACCCTGGCCAAGTCCAGATCCTTGCCCAACGGGATCGCCTTGCCTGTCATGTCCAGATAGTAATAGGCGATCCAAACCTTTCCGCTTTTTCGTGTTCGCGTCCATTGGTACATACGAGGCGGCAAGTTGCGTGTGTCGGCCTTGCGGGGGCGCATATCAATTCACTCGCGAGTAGTCAGGTGTCCATACCGGTGCAGCCAGCGGCGGGTTCGGATCGGCAATCGTAGGGCTGATCATGCCCAGCTTCATGCGAGCATACATGCGGCCCACCAGCGGGCGCTTGCCGCGGCTTTCGACGAACACCCACTGGCGATCAATCAGCCAGCGGCGCTGGTAGGCACGGGCCTTGTAGCCGGTGAGTTCGGCCAGTTCCTCGTCGGAGAGGATTTCGGTTTCCATGAGATATTGCTCCATGCCGCGCGTGGCGGCAGAAGGTGGTTATTCGGTAGGGTTACTGCTGGATGAGTTCGGCGGGGACTTTCACGGTGGTGCCGGACTTCGCAAACACCACGGCACGGAACACCGCGATGGTTCGGGTATCGCCGGACTGGCGATTGAACGGATCGTTGGTAAGGTCTGCCAGCCATGGGTTGCGGTGGCCATCATCGACCCAGACGCCGTACTTCGTGATCAGTTGCTCGGCGTCGGGCACTGCGAAGAGTTGCAGCTGTCCGGCGGTCGGCTGCTGATCACCCTCGATCGCGCTGATTGCCCAATCAAGCGCCGGGCCGGCCAGTCCCTCGGTACGGACGCTGACCAAGCGGCTCAAGGCCGCCGGACTTTGTAGCAGTAGACGTAGGTGAACCAGGCTAGGGCGATCATGGCGTCACCTTTGACGCTTCTGGAATCTCCTCGAACTTGTAAGTCTTGATGACGCGTTCTTCGACGCTAGAGACCCTGATGAATTTGGCCTCTTCAACCCAAGGGTAGGCGTCTGGCTCGCCGTGTTTGCCGCCGCCGCTCATCTCACAAAAGGCGAGAGCTCGACCATCGGGCAGGATGAAGGCTTTCACATCGACCTCGTAGTTGCGCTCCCAACTGTAGTGGCACCAAGCAGGGATGCCGCGAACTACTTCAGCCTCATAACGCACTTCGTTGATGGCGTCGTCATGCTCGTTTTCCTCGAACAGGGTGTCGAGTAGTTCGCCCGGCGCGGCGGACAGAAACGCATTGTCGATGTTGCTGTCCTGCCCATCATCATCGGTAAACGTGTAGGCGTAGCCGAACTCAAGCCCCTTGCGCATGACGAGCAGCTTTGCCATCTGGCTTGCAGTGAGCGTGTTCAGTGAGTGGTGAAAGTTTGCATCAAGCATAGGAGTTCCTTGCCGCTATAGCGGCTATCAAATTCACATGAGGGAGAGGTATCGTTGCCGCCATTAAAAAATGGAGGTGGGAAGTGGTCGTTCACGGAGTCGAGTATCGGTTTTGCTGCGCTTCAAGCGTTGTTGAAGGACACGATGGCCTTTCGCTTGAATGCTGGAGAGGTAACAACGGGCTGTTATTTGAGATCTTTCGAAATGACGAGACACTCCGCTTTGAAGTGACCCTGTTCGTAGAGAATGTACCGCTTGAGCTGCTTGAATACGCCGTACCAATCGCCCGAGAACGCTTAGGGGATTTTGTTCCTTGTTCCTGAAAACTTCGTCCTTGCCGCTATAGCGGCTGACTTTGAAGGGGGAGGTAGGGTTGTTCGTATCGGTCGAAGCAGGTTACTGCAAAGTTCTTGATTTACGACTCATAGGTCAATCGTGATATTATTTATAAGGAAATTTTAGACTTATGATTGCCTATTGAAATTGATGGCTGATGAATTTTTAGGGGAAGTGTTTTGGGCGAAGAATGGAGTCATAAATTTTCTGTTGATAGCAAAAGCGGAAAAAAGTATAGGATTTACAAATATAAGGGGCGTCCCTGTAAGAGAGTTATATTGGATTCAAAAATCTGCGATCAAATGGCAGGCTATGCACTTATTCAAAAGGATTTGAAGAGTGCGATTGTATGGATGAAAGAGATAGATAGGATTCGGTCTTCATTGCCAAAGGTTGATGGCGAATTCCACTTCGGGCAGGAAAGAGAGTCCTACGATATTGTGAAAGGATTGTTTGTTGCCTCACTCACTTTTTATGGGAAGTGTTTTTCTAAATGTGATGGTAGACCCGTTAAACTAGAAAGAAGGCAGCTCGATGAAAGGTATCATGAACTTCATGATATCGGCATTTCATATAGACACAATTTCGCGGCACATAGCGGGGCTGAAAAGCTCGAAACAGCTCGAGTGGTTTTGATCGCGCCAGAAAAAATAAGGGAAGGAACTCGCACACCATACATGATGCTTTCAGAAATAGAGCAGCCTGATTTGGTTTGGAATAACGGTGATGAAGGAGTTTCGTGGATTGAGTTATTTGACTACGTACGAAATATGGTATTGAAAAAAGGTCAGTTGTTGAACGATAAAGTGGTTAAAGATGTGGTCGAAGCGAACGGAGTGGAGTCCATGTTCAAGTAGTAATTCCTATGCCGGGCACACCCGGTCAGTGGAGGGTGGTGAGGGATCAGCTACAGTTCATCGATCAACCAAAGGAGAAGGTCATGAGCTGTTTGATATGCGAAGGTGAGGCCGAAATAATCCCGTCTACCGGAGACTACGTAGAAAGGGTGTGTGCGAAATGTGGCCGTTACCGCGTGAGCGGGACCATCGTTTCCCAGTTGGAAACTTTGAACCGAAAATTCGACGTGGAGCAGATGAGGCTTTACGTACAACGGGAGGCGGCAAAGGGTGGGGTTCCGTTAATCACGAGCTACGTTGCTAATCTCCGTTGATCTCTAAGCTGCAGCCTTGAGCGCTTCGAGAATCCGTTGACCAGCAAGCGGCGGCACGGCGTTGCCGGTCATGTGCATGGTCAGTTTGTGATTGTCCGGACGCAGCGTGTCCTTCGGGAAGGACTGAGCAGCCATGGCTTCGTCAGCGCTGATCATGCGCATCATGTCGCCGTCGACGACTGCCCAGCGGTCCAGCGTGGTGATTGTGCCGATCGGGCGGTCCAGGCTGCGGCCGGTTAGGCCAGAGCCTGAACCGTAGTAGGGCATAACGAAGCGGTCGCCGAAGCGCTCGCGGCCATTCTTCACACGGGTCAGTGTCGAGGCGGCGCGGCCAGGCTTGTTGATCGGCGACCATTTGCCGGCTTCGAAGTCGATAATCTCGCGGGCGGGCACATGCTGGTACCGTGGAAGGTGCAGGTGCAACGGTGCCTTGCTGCGCGAGCAGACCATGAACAAGCGCACGCGGTGCTGCGGAACGCCGAGATCTGCGCAGTCCACGATGTGAGGCGCCAGTGAGTAGCCCAGCCTCTGCATCGCATCAGCCCACGCCGGATACAGAATCCAGTCCATGAACTCCGGTACGTTTTCGATTATGGCGAACTCCGGACGGTTGACCTCGGCGTTCTGCACCGGCGCCCAAGCTGTCGAGCGGGAGTTGTCGTGCTGAGGGTTGCCGGCAGCTTTGCCGCGAGCCTTTGTGTGCCCTTGGCAGCAGGGAGAGGCGAGCATGACGTCGTGCTTCGGCACGTCGGCCCAGTTCGCCTGGTGCAGATCCTGACAGGCGTGAATCGTGTCCGGATTATTGCGGGTATGCCATTCGACTGCTGCTGGCCAATGGTTGGCGGCCCATAGGACATTAAGCCCGGCGTCCTTGCCGCCGCGGGTCCAACCACCGAAACCAGAAAACAAGTCAATTGCTGTGAGCATGCGGAATCCTTACCGGCCCGCGCCGGGTATATCAGGGAGGAGAGGTCACGCGCTTGCGGATAAGGCCAGAATATCGTCGCCGCCGCGCGCGATGCCGGCGTGCAGCTCTACTTTGCTGCCGGCGAGCATCCCGGCGATTTGCGCGTTCATATCCAGCTCGACGCACTTACTTTTCCGTGACTCTTTGATGTCTAGGTTGGCGAGGTACTCACTGATCAATGCTTTGTCCTGCGCTTGAATCGCAATCACATATCGGCCAGTGCCGGCCTGTTCGAGCGGATCATCGTCATCCTGCGGAACAAGCGTTTTCAGCTTCGACTGCACCTCCCAAACCCACGCCAGTGCGAAGTGATCACCGGCGGTTTCTGCCGAATACTCACTGCGCCGCAACCCAGACCTGACTGATGAACAGTATTCCTTGCGCGCCTGGGTGAGCTTTCTGTGCAGGGACTCATACGCATACAGGGCGATGTTCTGAGCGGGAGAAACGCCGACGAATGTCGCGCACTCGATGACTTGCTCTTTCGCAGAGCTCCATTTCCTGCGCCGAAGGGTCGTGCAGTTGAATGCATCTGCTACGGCGATGCTCAGTTGCTGATCCCATGCCGGCCGACGCTTGGTGCGGTGTAGATCCGACTCGACTTCACCGACGTCGCTCAACTTCACATCCATTTCTGTCAGCCGGTACTCGCGCATCAGGGCCTGCGCTTGCCGAAGCGCGGTTGCAGCTTCGTTCTCATTAGCGCTTTGGGCCAGTGCCAGGCAGTGCTTGATCTTGCGGATCGCGCGCTCGAGTTTCTTTTCATCGATCTGTTGTGCGGACATAGGAGGGCCTCGCCGGGCCGTCACCGGCCGGTCAAAAAATATGAGCGCGCGTTCGACATCCCCGAAGGCAAGGAGACCAAACAACTATTGAGGTGTCGGATGGCGCAGGTATGTGAATGGCTTGACGTATTGATTGCAGTTTTGACTTTGATTGCTGCATTGCTCCGGCTTTGGTCCGGATGATCGGTAATAGCGCTGTTAGTTTTGGCTGATACTTTGGGTCTTCCTTCGAAAGTGAAGACCCATTCAGATCTCGGCGAACCAGGTCGCCCGCATGCCGAGCGGCTTCCATGCAAGCGTTGCCGCCTCGATGCCGGAGCAGACCGAGCCGTAATTGATTTCCATATGGGGATCCTCGCCGGCTGGCGTGGTTAGTAGACGGTGAGCGCTCCAGACACGCGGAGCATGGTTTCGCTTTGCATGACCTACTCTTGAGGAGCAGTTCCCATATCCAAGGAGGTCAAAATGTCTAAAGGTGGCGGCGGTAAAGGCGCGGGCGGGTCTGGTGGGGCGGGTAAAGGAGGCGGCTCATCTCGAGGCCCCTCAAGTCATCCCGGACCAGGCGGTAATTGGCCGAGCACCACGGGTGGAGTGTCTGGAGGCAATAGAGGTAATGCTCCGTCAGCACCTGGAAAGAAAGGCTGACTTTTAAGCGTAAGGTTTCGTCCTGCCCTCAGCGCAATCGGTGAGGGCAGGTCACGCGGCCTGCTCTTGCTGCTCAACAGGCTTCTGTGGCCACTCGGAAAAACCAACTTTCGGCACCTTGGTTTTCGGATTGAGGATTGGCTTTCCCTTGGCGTCAGTCAGTACCGCCTTTGCCCTGATCTTCAGATCACGACAGCGCAAAGTCTTGCGAGCCAGGTCCATGAACTGCTCGGCGTACTGCGGCGCGTCGAACAATGGCGAGAGCTGACGCACCGTAGCCCCCCCCCATGATCTTCTCAGCACGCTTGCGAACCAGCTCAAGCCACTCAGGCTCCGGTATTGGCTCGACGCCGCCCGGAGCCTTGAGATTCTTGCGGGTGCCGCTCGTTTTCTTGCGCGCCTCGGCGGTGGCGACATCAATGGTCATTCCAAACACAGCGAAAGTGCTCATAAGCATTCTCCAGGCATACGCCTGCCTCGCCGGCTGGCGTGATTCGTAGAAGTGGGGTATTTATCTGCAATCTCACACTGGCAGGAGGCCGACATGAGGTTGCAGAGCGATGTAGATGCGCTAGCGGCTATCGAAGAGGACGCTAAAGCGATGCTGAAACGGATAGGGCTGCCGGATGATGCAGTGAAGCTGGAGGTGGTCGTGTTCCTTCGGGAGGTGATCGACTTGGCCAGCTATATGGAGTCGGCGCACCGAGTCGTTGAGTCGCCGAGCTTCGTCTGATCTGGCGTATTCCCGATCGTTGCGGTATTTGTGTTCGGCCCGGCATGAAGCCGGAAGGAGTTTTTCGTGAAGCGAATGGCGTTGGTGTTTTTTGGTCTGCTGCCTATGACGGCATTGGCGCAATCACTGGAAGAGCTTTATCCGGCTCCTTGGATAAAAGCTGATAATCCAAGTATCAGTCGAGCTCTCTCTGAAGCTGATATCGAAGGGTGCGGCAAATACCGCTATCGGATCAGCAGCGGGAGCAATTCAGAATTTTTGGTGTACTGCCTTCGCGGTGGAAGGGCTACCCAAGCGTTTATGGTTTGGCCAAACATACACAAACTGATGGGGCCGTACCCGCCAGATCCGTCTCTCCCTTGAGTCAGGCGCCGCCCTCCGTGACCGGTGGTGGCAATTTGGTTTGGGTTGGGGTATTACGGGTGACCGGCATGGGGTCGGATCAAGGAGTAAGTAATGCAACGAGGCGCTGCGGTTTACACAAAAGGGAAATTCACCGTGTACGAAAGGGTGATGATTCACCTCGACAATACGAGAGAGGTCGTGGGCTATCAATTGATTGGCCCTGGCGCAGACTCAACTTGGATTTATGATCTGAATTCAGCCATTGCTGCAGCTGATGATCTCGACTCGAAAAGCAAACCAAGATCGATGCCCGGCCCAAGGTAATACAGTCGACTGGCACCGAATGGATTCACTGGAAATTCTCGGTGCCTGTATTTGCAAAATCTTCAAGCCGCCTCGACCATTTATCCTTAATGACCATTTCCGGTCGCGACATGCTTGCGAAGCGTTCCGACTCTTCAGCCGGCGCCGCGGCCAAATTGATGATCAGCGTAGAAACCGTCTCCTGCCATTCCTCGAAAGAGTGGCGCTCGCCGAGGATCTGAAGCGCATCATCAAGCGCTTTCGAAACAATCAGCGAACGCTTTTCGGCGCCGATCCGCTCGAGCAGCGCCTTCTCCTTTGCCCTCTTGTCCTTCTGCAATTCTGCATTGCTCTTGGCCATGGCCTACCTCTTCAATTCCGCTGGCCGGCAAGTCCAGCCAGGTCTGTCGGCGGCGCTGGTGCGCCCGGTTGATGGTTCGTCTCACGCTGCGACCTTCACCTGATGCCAGGCGCCGACCGATGCCAGCAGCGCCGATAACCGTGCTTCGGGCACCGGCGTGTCACCGGGCACGGCCAGCCAGCCCATGCCGAGGCGGTGATTTGGGTTGCAGTCGGCCTTCACCTCTTCGTAGAAATGCTCAAGGACATCCGAGAGCCTTTCCACCAGGTGTACGCCGTCGGGCTTGATGTCGATCGACTTGATGTATTGGGCGCCGTCCTGACGGACGCAGATGCCCGCGATGTAGATCGTCCAGCGGTGCGCGACATCGCAGAGCGCGTCGGAAACCGCTCTCGACAGGATCTGCTTGCCGTTCTTCCAGTTGATCATGACCTGAAGGGCGCTTGGATCGATGTTGATCACAGCTGCGTGGTGGGTGTTGACCAGGGCGCGCATGCTGCGCTCGATTTGCACCCGACGATTGCATGGTTTGCGCTTGCTCATATCGAGTCCGCCATTTTTCGCAGGGCCTTGCGGTCAGAGGCCGATATCGGCTTCGGGCGACGTTTGAGGACCGTTTCAGGGTCTACCCAGTCCCGCCGCGCAGGTCTGGGCTTTATCCGGGGCGCCGGCAACTCTTTGAAGCTGGCGCCGGGCCGTGTCCAGAAGTCTGCCATCGCAGCGTCAATTTCATCCGACTCAGTTTGCTTTGCTCGAACTGCGTTGAGATTCAGGCTGATCATGCCGCCACCTTGATCAACTTCACGCCGGCCATACTGAACTTGGCGCCCTGGGCTGCGACCATCGCGTCGAGTGCTTCCCAGTCCACAGTCAGCGCCGAAATAGGGGCTTGGCCGTAGGCTACGGCTTTGATCAGCGCTTCCAGATCGAACACTTCAGCCTGCAGGTTCACCGGCACCCCGGTTGTAGTCGCTGGCTTCGAGGCAGACTGGACCGGCGCAGCAGCCTTAACCGGTGCTGGGCTGGCAGTTGGAGCCTGTTCGACCGGCACCTTGGCCTTTGCCTCGTCCTCGATTCGCTTCAGCTCCTGCTGCCGGATCTGCTCGCGCTGTGCTTCGGCTTTCTGCTCCTCGGCCTTCTGATGTTCAGAGATGCGCACCTTGATCAGCGCGACCAAGTCGTCGTTCGCCTTCATCACTAGTTGCTGAACGTCGTTGAACAGGAAGAAGTAGTCGGCGGCAAGCTCGTCCAGGCTGGCCAAGTTACTCCGGATGCTGTCGCCGATCTGGCTGGCGGCAATCTTCGCCCGGGCCAGCTCAGAATCGGCAGAGTCGCGTAGGCTGCTGATCGTCTTCTTGCCTTTGATGGCTCCGGCGAAATCCGCAGGCACCGTCGGCATGCGCGCTTTGCCGCCAAGCAAAGCGTTGATCTGGTCGATGTGCGTCTGAAGCGCCTTGGCTGCGGTCATGACGATATCTTCGCGGATGCTCACCTTGCGAGCCTTCACCAACTTGTCGAGCATCAGGCGTTTGGCACGCGCCTCGGCACTGATTTCGTCGATGGTGCGGAACAGCGCGTCGATGCTTTCGGTTTGGCTTAGCGCATGCTGCTTTGCAGCTTCCAGACGCTCCTCGACATCGCCGCACCATTTGACCGCCTTCTCTGCGTCGGCGAAGTGCTGATCGGTTTCCAGCTCAGTGTTGATCGCGCCGAAGACTGCCAGCGAATGAGCTTTGAACTGCTCCAAGTTGCTGGCGGTGACCATGCCGGTTACTTCGATGCGCAGCGCTGGCAATGACTCCGGCGTTTTGCCGACAGCTTCCGGCACCACCTCGGCTGGAGTGAAGTCCAGCAGGTCAGCTTGGAATTGTTTCCAGCCTGCGACGAGTGTCGCGGACCGCCCCGATACCGGCGTGTATTCCATCGAAACGAAGTTTTCTTCAGTGCCGTCGGAGCAGACGAAGATTACCTTCTCGGCGCCGCTCACCAGCAGTTGCTGTTCGAGCTGCCAGTAGTAGTGCGGATCAAGGCTGCCGGCGCGAACGTCGGCAGCAAGTTGCTCGTTCCACATTTTGTGTTCGAACAGCACGTCACGGAGGATTGTGCACCCATCCAGGGATGCAAGCAGATCACCTTCGGTACCGACAACGGGAAACAGGTCTTCACCAATTCGTCCTTCGAGAATCGGTCGAGCAAGTGCCTCCGCTTCGTGTCCTTTATCGAAGAGGTTTTTCTGCACCCACCACGACACGTCCCGATCGAGCCCGGTTTTTTTCGCGTGCAGCAGTTCGGTGCGCTTCATCTGTTTCGATGCGCCCATCATTGCTGGCGCTTCGGAGGCGGTGAAGTAGTTGGCGCGGAGCGCATGCCAGGCTTCGGAACCCTGAGCGACATTGTGGATTTTCATTCGTGGTCTCCTTCAATCGGCGCGAGCGCTTTGATCTTGGCGATCTGCTCTTCGCTCAGGGTGAATTTGCTGCTGACGGTTGCGATTAGGTGATCAGGGGCGGAGCGGCCGGCGTCGACCGCGATTTGCCATTTGGGCAGGTTCTCCGCGAGCTTCTCGTCGGGGTAGGGCGGGAGCTCTATCGGTGCCGCGCCGCGCGCTGGCGACACGTCGCGAATGGTCGGCGCGGTTTCTTCCAGCTCGTCCGGGCTATACACGCCGAGGATCACGTCCGGGCAATAGAGTCGCGACCAGCGCTTGGTGGCGAGGTATGCCAGTTGTTGGCGAGGATCGTCTGCCCAGAGCGTGCTGTTGCGGGTGCGGGCTTGGGCGAGCAGCAGCTCAAGCACCCGAGGCTCGTCTTCACCCCGGAAGGTCGCCCAGACCTTCACGCCCAGCCCTTGCTCGTCCTCAAACTTCCAGCCCGGGACGCGGTACTCGCCTTTGTCGCCATTCTTGATGGTGAACTTGCCGATCACCTTTTCCCAGGCGCCGTACCACTCGTAGTGCAGGCGATCTAGCACTGGTGCACAGGTGGTGATAACTGCGTTCACCAACTGTGCTTCGTAGCCCAGCACGCCGTTCACCAAATGCGTTTTCTGCGCCACGGCGAACGGGTTCATTTTCCACTGCATCGATTGCATGACGACCGCCAGACAATCCGCCGGGTTGCCGTTGAAGTGCTTCGGTAACGTGGCGCGGCCGGTGGCCATGACTTCTGCCAGGCGCATCATCTTGTCCAGGCTGTCACCGTCCAATACCAGAGCGCTGGTGCTGGTTGCGGCGTGCGGAAGGACGTGGAGGTTTCGGTCGTGCGCCACCGGCGCCACGCTTTGAGCGGACATGACTGTTCCTTGCCGCGCGGTGCGCAGCGATTGAATTCTTTGTTTATTGAGTGATGCGATCCGCGAGGGCGCTGAGAAGCATCAGGAAGGTGAAAACGCCGAGGGAGGAGAACGCGCCACGCCAGATGATCAGGCGGCGCGCCCATTGGCGAGCGGTCACGGCCGAACCTTCACGGCAATCCGTTTGCCCTTCATCGAAGGAGCGAGGCGCTGCGGGAGATTAGCGACCAGATCCTCGCGCTTGCGGCCGATCACCTCATTGAAGGGAAGGCCGAAGCCGAGCAGAGCGATCTTTTGTTCGATGTCGTCGAGTTGCTCGTCGATGAGCGATTTAACCGGTGCCGTACTCATGCATCCTCCTTGCGCCGCTGACAGGTGTCACGCAGGCGTTTGCAGTAGTGGTTGAACTCGTCGATGGTGATCGCGCCGTCAGTGAAGAGGCGGGTGATCAGGCCCTGCACCAGCAGGCTGATGTCTTCTTCGCCGGCGGGCGCCGACACACCATCAAGGGCTTGGTCGATCAGGATGTGAGGGCTCAAAACCCACACTCCCGCTCTACGCGATCGCTTTCGCGCTTGGCGTCTCGGTATTTGTTGGCGTGCACCGCGACCAGGTCGTTGGCGAGCGACCGAACGATCTGCGGATCACCGCCGACGGCTTCGATGGCCCACTTGTGCAGTACACCGCCATCCCCGCGACAGATCAGCTCGATCAGAATCTTCTCGATGTACCGATCAGGATCAGGGTTCGCGGCCATGTAATCCGCCAGCGCCTCCGGTAAGTGGTCGGCGTTGACCAGAACCTTGCTTCGTCCTACCGGAGTTGGAGCCTCTACATGGCGCCGATAAAGTAAATCGTCGACCGACTCGGTCAGCCATTCCTGACCTGCCTCCGTGTCGAGAAAGTCGTCTTCCGGGATGAGCTTGCGTAGAGCTGACATGGTCGTCTCCAGAGTGGCGGGGTGTTGATCCAACAAAACTCGGATGCACTCATCCGCTCCGCTGGTTGCCGTTGGGCGCGGAGGAGAGTGCATTCGGGTGGTGTCGGAGGATAAGGAAGGGAAAACGGAGTAGCGGGGGAAGTGGGGCCGGCGGTGGAGTCTTAGTCCGAGCCGCCGGCAATGAGCATGGTTACTCTACGATGCAGATCCAGCGGTGGTTGTAACGGTAAGGAGCGCGAGTGAAGTGCACATCTGAAACCATATTCATGCCTCGCTCTTGGAGCGCTTCGGTCAGTTGTACGAGTGTCTCTGCTTGGATAGTCATTGCTGTCACCTCGTCAGATTTACTGCGTTCATAATTCTTGACCGAGCGGGCAACTGGCTAATTCAATTTTTCTAACTGAGCGTTTCGGGAAGCGCTATCGGTCTCAGGTGATTTCCCGTCTGGCCCTGTCGCCAAGGCCAGCCAGTGAAATCAGTCGTTGAACCCTGGCTTTTCACCGAGGCGCTTTTTGCGCTCAGCCACTAGCGCCTCTGCATAGTCAAATGCGTTCACAGCGACCTCATCAGGAGAAGAAGGTGTCTGGTTTGCAAGCAGGCCCAGCATTGCCGCGATGGCGATGCCTTCTTTGTCTTCAAATTCAGCGCGAGTCATGGTGTTGCTCCGTTCGGTTGTTTTCCCAATGCACCCGTCACCAGGTGCATCAGTGAAAATTTCCGCTGATCCTTCGGCGCTACTGGCGCGGTAGAGATCCATTCAAATTGTTCCTCCAGCCGCGGGCCTTTCGGCTTGGTCTCCCGCTGGATAACTGCTTTCGACGTTTTACGCTGCACGCCCGGGTCAGTTGCCAACCCTCTGAACCGTTTAGGCCGGTTCATCGCTGCCTTTGAATCTGGGCCGGTGGTGATCCGGCAAGGTGAAGCGGTGTCGCTAAAGAGCGGCGGGCCCTGAGGCCCTGGCGAGTCCATATTGGGTGACTCGATGGGTTTAATCTACAACCGAAAATTGTAATCCGCAACTTTAAATTGTAATTGTGGGCGATGAAAATTGTAGCCCCTTAGGAATCAGGGGCTTATAGGTGGTCTTAGATGGCGGGGTGAGCGTTACGGGAAGGCCTAACTAGGCAGCACGCTCATAATCAATGATGGCAGCGGCTGCCTCTTCGGCGCCGTAAAAAATGTGTGGCTCAATGCCGTCTTCAAGACTCTGGCGCTGGAGATCTTCAAGACTTTGCTCGTATTCCGCTATGAGCGAGGGATCAAATCTGTCTAGCTCCTTTGGCGTCCAGATGAATAGCGTGCATTTATTCTGCGGGGCGTCGGCGACCTTATGCTTAACGAAATGCAGATCCCATAGTCGGCTCTTGGCGCCGTCTACGTGGCGACTTATTTGCTTCGATGGTTTTATCTTGGCCAGGCTGGCTGCCATGCGATTGCCAGCAAAGAACAGGCTGCCACGCGCTCCCTGAATTGCTTGAGTATGCAAAGGCAAGTTAAAGCGATCCCTCAGGCGGGGGAGAATGCCCAGCACTCGATCCTGTATGTCAGATCGTAGCTGCCCAAGATTTGCCTCGTAGGCTACCGGATCGTCAGACTCTTCGTCCTCTTCCATCAGAGCCGAGGCATGAACGGTGGAAAGGCTTGAGGTAAGGCTGGATGCTTGTTGGAGGATATGGGTCATGTTGTTGCCCAACCCCCTGCGGGTCTTGCCGATGACTACTCCGTGAATGCCGCATGAGAACTGCCCCTCGAAGCCGCTTTCGGCAAATTCCAGAGCGCGGGACAACGCAAGCCCCATCATTCGTTGCATGCCTACCGCCGAGCTGCCATATAGGCATTTCAAGGCCTTCTCACTAATAGTGAGGCAGCCGTTGACCTCGTCGCCAGAAGCTGCGACCACTGCAATAGTTAGACGCTCGCCGGACTGAACGATGGGCTCCAGGTAAACAGGGGCCCAATCCGCCTCATATTCAGGAAAGCTGGGGAATTCAGAGAGATCTGGGAGCATCCTTTAGACCGCCATGGTTTTCTGTTTGAAGCCGAGAGCCCCATCCATTAGAGCGCTCATATGTTTTACGCGTGACTCGAGGAAGTCCACCACTTTGTCGACATGTGCCTGGTCGACTTGGCAGTAATGCGGCTGACTCGCCGCAGCATGTTTCCTGAAGTTAGCAGTATATGCTGGGGCAGATCGATCTTTCAGCTTTTTGGACGCCTGGTGTCTTTCAAACTCAGACACCTCTCCGATGACCATCCCCAGAAGATGGTTCCGGATATTTTCGCTCGCTTGGAGGCTTGGTGCTGACAGCGCCTCCTCGTGGTCGATAAGCCAAATAGCTCCATCGCCACCGATAAGGAGGTTGCGCAAATTCCTGTCGGTGTTAGCTAGGAGTTCGTCGAAGACAATGGCGGCATGCAGGTGTGACCACTTATTGAGTAAGTGTGAGACCTTGTCGAAATTGATCACGCGGCTCATAGGCACCGCATTGGTGTCCACGCTCGCCAATACGATGCACTTACCCTGTCCTCGCCCAACGTCTTTTCCGCGGGCAACCGCAAGAGCAGTTAGGGGAATAGGTAGGCCAAAATATCTCCCGATGCTCGCGCTCATGGTTTCGGCGAACAATCGCTCGGCAGGCAATACTTTTATGTATGCATGGAGGTCTCTACGGTAGCCTTTCAGCCCGCTGATGGTGCCGTAGAAAAGTGGGTGCTGACCCTTCACGTCTGGGTCAACAACAGCCTCGCCCTGGAGATAAAGGGCGAGTGGAATGTCAATCGGTTCCGGTTTTGCGTTTTGCATGTGTAGGGCCGCTTTCCTTGGCTACTGACTTCTTAATTCCATGACCGATCATCTTCACCATATCTCCCGAATCACCGCCAGCGTCTGCATTTTTAAACGCGGATTCTGCGAGTGCATCCAATTCATCAGGAAGATTTGGCACGTTTTCCCCGGAGGAAACGTTTCTTTCAATCATGACATTTGCCATGGCTGTAAGAAGTGACACATCACTCTCTCCGAGCTCCCCTTTTTGAAGCGCGCGGGACACTACATCACGGAGGATTTTTTCCACTCCGCCGGACGAGCTGATCCTCAGGTTTTTGGCCGCAGCGCCTTTGATTTCGGAGCCCGTCAGAGGAGTGAAGTGTGGAGTGCTAAATGAGCCCGTTTCGCCCATCAAGTGGGAGATTGAAACCTTCAGCGCGCCTGCAATTCCTTCAAGTTTCTTCGGGCGGGGAACATTTTTGTCCGCCTCCCAAGCCTGGACGGACTGAGGCTTAACCCCCAATAGACGAGCGAGTTCCGACTGGTTCAGCCCGACAGCCTCTCGTGCAGCAGCGATTCTTTTTCCGATTGTGCTCATAGAGACACTTTACAACTAGTCGTTGTAGCCAGCATTGCAATTCTCAGTTGTAGTTTTTTGGCAAAGGTTGTAACTTTGCGTTGTAAGTCAAATTTTAGAGGTGCCTATGAACCAGAACGCAGCCGTGCGTGCAGCTGAAGCAGCAGGAAGCCAGTCCGCCCTTGCTCGCGTTCTTGGCTGTACGCCTCAAAACGTTCAGAAGTGGTGCGCAACAGGTCGCATCCCAGCTGAGCGAGTTATTCCAGTAGAGCAAGCCACCGGCATTCCACGCCATGAGCTTCGTCCAGATATTTACCCGATCGCCGCTTAACGCATTTCTTCCGCCCTTAAAAGGTCCGGAATTTTGCTCATACCAGATATGAGCGCCCCCAGGCCATTCCAGCGACGAAGCAATCTTGACCGCAACCGACCCAAGGAAAAACTAGGACATGAAAACGCCCGTACTAGAGACCCGCCGCCAAGTAATGGCGGCTGTGTCCAACGCTTTCCCTGGCGGGATGGATTGCGCAGCTGCTCGCCTTGGCATCAAGGACAAGCGCCTGGAGAACCAGATCTATGAAACCGCCGGGTGTAAGCCGCTGAGCGATGCCGAGATCTTCGTGCTGGAAAGCGAAACGAAGACCGAGCACCTGCCGGACTACATCTGCGCGATGTACGGCGGCGTGTTCGTGAAGATCCCGGAAGCGGGGGAGTTGGACAACGTCGATCTGTATCAGCGCTCACTGGCTGCATCCGCACAGCGTGGTGCGCTTGACCAGATGGTGGCTTCCGCCCTGGAAGACGGCGAAATCGATTCGAACGAAGCAAAGAAGATCCGCGCCCTGCACGCCAAGTACATGTCGGCGAGCCTTGAGGCTATCGGGGCGGTGATTGAGTTGCACAAAGCCCGCGCATAAATCGCAGGCACAAAAAAGCCAGGTTCGTGGCCTGGCTCATTGCTACTTCAGCGAGGCAATAATGAATACACAATCTTCTCTCGTCAATACCCCTGCGAATGTCGCGACACGTTTTTCGAATTCTGAAAACGTGTCGCGCATTCCAACTCAATTCAGCTTCCACGGGCTGCTCGTCCGCGTCGTCAACGACGCAAGCGGTGATCCGCTGTTCATTGCCAAGGATGTCGCCGAAGCCCTGGGTTACGCGAACACCTCCAAAGCCATCAACGCCCACTGCAAAGCCGTTAGCACCTGCCATACCGAAATGGGAGGTCAGGTTCGTGCGGTGCAGATCATCCCCGAGCGGGACCTCTACCGTTTGGTGATGAAGTCGAAGCTTCCGGCAGCCGAACAGTTCGAAGAGTGGGTTGTTGGCCAGGTGCTGCCGAGCATCCGCAAAACAGGACAGTACTCGGCGCCGGCGCCGAACAACTCGAAGATCGTTGGCGAGCTGGCAATCCTCGAGTGTTTCGATCGCCTGCTCAAACCGGCAGCGTCCAGCAAGATGATGATGCTCGCCCAGATCGCCGCCAACAATGGACTAGATGCCAAGTTCCTGCCTGGCTACGCCGTCGACGCTGCGCCCGATGCAACTGGCGGCACCTCCATGCCGACCAAGGCCGTTACTGCTCTCATCAAAGACTTCGACCTGCGCACGTCCGCACCAGCCTTTAACAAACTGCTGGCAGCCCATGGTTTCCTCAAGCAGCTCCAGCGCAAGAACTCAAAGCAAGAAATGGTCGACTTCTGGTCGGTGACTGAGAAGGGTCTGGCCTACGGCAAGAACCTCACCAGTCCTCAATGCCCCCGCGAGACACAGCCTCACTGGTACGTGGATCGTTTCTCTGAATTGGCCAAACTGGTCGGGAAGGCCTGATATGCAATTCACCGTCACGATCAATCAGGTGAAGGCGCTGGAGTGGGGGCTGAATTCTCAGCAGGCTCTGCTGTTCGCCTTCGTCTACGGCTGCCCGAGCTGGACCAAGCCAATCAAGACTGACGACGGGATCTTCTTCGCGCTGAGCAAGGCCAAGATCATCGAGGAACTGCCACTGCTCACTGACAAGCCAGACACTGCTTACCGCATGCTGAAGGCCCTGGAAGAGGCCGGTCTGATTGAGCTTTCCAGCACTTCGAACATCACGCTGTTCCGCCTGACCGAGAAGGCGATTGAGTGGAACCAGAAACTGGATGGGTCGGAAAAATATCCGACCCCTCCGAAGAACGAAGGTCGGAAAAAAATCCGATCTACCCCGGAAAAAAATCCGAGCAAGGTCGGAGAAAAATCCGAGCGAGGGTCGGAAAAATCTCCGACAAATCAGGATACCAATCATCAGGATACCAATCAGGAAACCAGTCAGGACTTGCAGAGCGGTTCCGGCAAGCCGGCCCGCAACCTGGTGCTGGTGGTTGATCGCACCGATGCGCCGCGGGTTGAGATTCCCGCCGACATGCCAGGCCCCAAAGACCGGTCCTGCAAGACCTTCAAGGTCTGGGCGAACTACGCCATGGCCTATCGCAAGCGCTACAGCACCTGGCCTGTGTGGAACGCCAAGGTCGGTGGCCAGCTCGGCCAACTGGTCGACCGCCTCGGCGCCGATGTCGCTCACCACGTCGCTGCACACTTCCTGAAAACCAGCGATGCCGCGGTGCTGCGGAAGTGCCACAGCCTCAACGAACTGTTGGCCAACGCCGAGAGCTACCACACCCAGTGGGTGACTGGTCAGCGTATCAACGAGACGACCGCACGCCAGATGGAACGCACCGAGGCGAACGTCTCCGCCGCCGAGCGGGCCGCGCAAATGGTCTTGGCCAAGCGCCAAGCGGGAGAGCGCAATGAATACCTTTGAAATGAACGATCAGCAGGTTGCCGGGCTCGCAGCTGCGATCTGCGCCACCGCCGAGGCCATGGGTCAGGAAATGAACCCAGGCACCGCGGCGATGATGGCGGAAGACCTCTGCGCTTACTCAGTGCCTACCGTGAAAGCTGCGCTAAAGGCCTGCCGTTTCGAGGTGAAGGGCAAGCTGGCCATGGCTGACATTCTGCAGCGGGTTCAGTCCTCCGACGGACGCCCGGGTAAGGACGAAGCATGGTCGATTGCCCTGTCCGGACATGATGAGAGTGAAACTGTCGTGTTGACCACCGAGATCCAGCAAGCCATGACCGCCGCAGCGCCGATCCTTCGAGTCGGAGACAAGGTAGGGGCTCGCATGGCGTTCATGAGTGCTTACGAGCGTCTGGTGACCCAGGCTCGCGCGCAAGCGATTCCGACGAGTTGGAACGTATCGCTCGGTCATGACCCAGTGCGGAGGGTCACTGCGATTGAGTCGGCAGTTCGTATGCAGCTAATTACCCATCAGGCTGGTGCCCAGTACCTGACAGATCTGCGTATAGCTCCAGTTACTTCCGACGGCCAGGCAATTGCCGGATTGCTCACAGGTAATGCGGTCGAGGCGTCTCCAAGGTTGCGTGAAAAGTTGGCAGTAGTGCGTTCGATTGTTCAGGACAACCAAAAACAGCAGGCCCGTCAGAGACTGAAAAAAGCTCAAGCAGCGCGAGTCGATACCTACCTGCGCCTGCGCCGATTCCGCGCACAGGTCGAATCGTTGCAAGGAAAGGAAACGAGCAGATGACTATCGACAAACAGAAATTACAAAAGCTGCTCTGGGCCGAGGCTGCCTCATGGAGCGCGGACTGTGCTGAGTGGAAGCGCA
Source organism: Pseudomonas sp. NPDC087817 (assembly GCF_044742875.1). Taxonomy (NCBI): domain Bacteria; kingdom Pseudomonadati; phylum Pseudomonadota; class Gammaproteobacteria; order Pseudomonadales; family Pseudomonadaceae; genus Pseudomonas; species Pseudomonas sp. NPDC087817. The sequence goes on along the minus strand of NZ_JBIUVJ010000002.1, from coordinate 289,963 downwards.
ACACCGAGGCGCTGCAAGAATTCCTCGGCGAAAAGACAGTGGAGGAGGTGGCGCTGGAGCTGCTGGCCGAGAACGAGTGGCTGACACAGCAACTTGGCCAGCTGATCGAAGGATTGCCGAACAAGGAGGCTTCTCATGGCTGACAAAATCTCCGTGAACTGTCAAGCGAAACTCTCCGAGGCCATCACGAAGCTTAGCGCCATGTACCGTGACAAGAAGTTCGTCGTCGTACCGCTGCGCCCGGGAAAGGACCGCACTCTCGATCAGAACCGGCTGTGGTTTGCGATGTACAAGCGCATCGCAGAGATGACCCAGATCGGCGACGAGGCCGACGCTCGCCGGTACTGCAAGTTGCATGTCGGCGTGCAGATCCTGCTGAACGAAGATTCCGGGTTTCAGGCGGAGTGGTACCGCGTCATGCGTCACCTGCCATACGAGACGAAGCTGGCCATGATGGGTGGCTGCAAACTTTTCGGCCCGGACGGCTTCCCGGTCACCAGTCTGTTCAATCGCGCTCAGGGCATTGCCTACACCGATCGGATCGCCGCGCGCTTCGCACAGCAGGGCGTGTACTTCGATGATCTGCTGAGCCAGGAGGCTGCATGACGATCGCAAGGAAGCAGCCAAAGCCCAAGAAATGCCGCGTCGCTACCTGCAGGGCCTCATTCGTTCCATCGCGGATGGGGCAGGCGGTTTGCAGTCCAGCTTGTGCGGCAATTGATGCACCGCGTCATCAAGAGAAAGCTCGCGAGGCAATCGACCAGTGCGAGCGCCGCGAGATCAAAGTCCGTAAGGAGAAGCTGAAGAGCAGGGCGGAGCACATGCGCGAAGCCCAAGCCGCGTTCAACGAGTGGGTCCGCCTGCGTGATTCCGATCGCCCTTGCGTGAGCTGCGGTCGCCACCATGAAGGCCAATACCACGCTGGGCACTATCGCTCTGTGGGAGCGAACCCCGAGCTGCGATTCGAACCGCTCAACGTGTGGAAGCAATGCGCGCCATGCAACACGCACCTCTCCGGCAACCTGGTGAATTACCGGCTTTCGCTCGCGCAGCTGATCGGCCCGGAAAAGGTCGATTGGCTGGAAGGGCCGCACCCGGCCTGCAAGCACACCGTCGAAGAAATCAAAACCATCAAGGCCGAATATCGGGCAAAGACCAGAGAACTAAAAAAGGAAGCAGCATGAAACTGATCAACGCAAGGCAGGTATGGACTGAGGCTCAGCACGAATCGAACGCGTCGATCAGCGCTGTGGCAATTGAGCGTGGTGAATCGGCACCGGTGAAGAAGGGCACCCGCATGCGCCGGCATGAAGCCGTGTTCGCGGCGCTGGGTGATGACAAGGAGGAGCGTATAGAGATCGTTCGTCAAAGGATCAGTATCAGCGAGACTCGCCGCACTCCGGTTGGCCGGTCTACCGCCCGCGCCGCACACTTGGCGATGATCGGCAAAGTGCTGCGCGCGATCGACACGCTGCCGTTCCAGGTGCAACAGTTCGGGCACTACCTGTATCACCCGTGCATGACGATGGTTCACGTGCTCAACGCCGAGAAGCTGATTTGGAACGATGTCGACTTTTCCGCGCTGACAGATGCCAAGGCTGCGAAGGCGCACTGCATGATCACCATGGCGTTGCAGTCCTACAAGATTGAGGCGCATGGCGGAGAGCAATGGGGGCCGGCGCGAGTAGCTGAAGGAATGCTCAAGCTCTACGGTGTGCGCATCGAGCCGAAAGTCTGGGATCGCGACTGGAAGGATGTCTGGAATTTGCTGCGTGAAGCTATTTCAGAAGTGGATGTTCAGGCTTTGCAGCCTGTATGGCAGGTCATTTTTAACGAAAATTCTGAAAATGCGGCATAAAGGTGTTGCTATGTTGGGGTTTATACGGTAATTTTCTCATAGTGCACAAGTAACGCGAAAAGCACGCGGATTCCTGAGCCCGGCCACTGAGCCGGGTTTTTTGTTTGTGGCGTATTGCTATTACTGCATCCGTCAATTTATTGTTCTTTATTCGTATTCAATAAATTGACGGGGGTTCGATGATTTCTGAATTAGTAGATGGTGCAAGTCTTTTGTGGCAAACCATTTGCACCGGGTTTGGGGCTTTTCTGTTGGTTGGCGGGATGCTCGCCGCGAAAAAGCACTTCCGGCTCGATGGTGCCTGGCCGTACTGGGTTGCTGGGGGCTTCGCGCTGTTCCTGCTAATCGTGCCGCATGGCTGGCGCGTGGTTTTCGGAACTGACCCGCGAGATTTTGCATTGCTGTTGGAGGCGCGCCAGATGATTCCTGCCAGTGCATTGTTTAACGCAGATTTCTGGGGGGTTCTGATCGGTTCAATTGCAGGTCTAATAGGCTCGCATTTCGTGCCTGAACGCTGGCACTGGTGAAACACCTTTAGCATTGGCCCCGCCACCGAGCGGGGCTTTTTTATGCCCCAAGTTTACCTTTAGCCAGGGCTGCCCTCGGGGAGGCTTGGACGTCGATAGCCGGATAGTGCGACGTACGGAATCAACACCGGCAGCCCGCGCACCCTGACCTGATACTTGCTTTCGGGGTAGCGCGAGACTGGATCAGCGAGATCGATGCATTGGGGCGTCGACGTTGAGAAGGTCTTTGGCGGACAGCTAGGAAAGACGAGCGCATTATTCTGCGAGACAAGCTCGCTTCTTAATCCCCGATGTAAATTGGTTGCCTGGCTAGAGCCAGGCCTTTTTCTGTCAGTACGGCATTGGTTACAGGTATGGAGCCATCTTGCTCTCCACCAGAGACGTAACCCTCTCTGTTCAACCATTGAAAGGTAGCTGCAAAGTAAAGCTCGTCTTCAGTTTGCTCTGATCCAACCCACTCGCCACTTAAGTATGTTCCGCTCGATTTCTCAATACCGAGTGATTCTGGGCCTACACGAGAGTAAAGCGGGAACTGAGCCTTGAGATAGCTCAAGATTTTGTGTGCCATCTCTTCAAATTTTTCGATGTTTGTAGTCATGCGAATCTCCATTTAATGCTGCCAGCTACTGTGGCCGTGTGATTTCTCCAAAGGCTCGTTGCGAGCCATGAGCAAGATAGCGCAAATCTGGTAACCCCCATATTGCACTGGGGTGCAGTCTAAAAATTCTCAGATCTTTTTTACATGCCTACTACGGAGTCGAGCGCATGGAGTTATTGCAGCGCCTGCTCGACAAGATCGACAGGTTCGAATTGCTGATCGCAGGACTGGTCGGCGCTGTCGTCGCGAGTTGGTGGCACAAAGACGATCTGGCCGACTGGCGCGCTTGGATGATCTTCTTGGTCACCGGCATTGCCTGCTCTCTGTATCTGACGAGCATGGTCAGCACCTACTTGGGTGTGACCGAGCCGAAGATCGTCGCTGGTATTGGCTTTCTGCTCGGCACCTTCGGCGGATCACTGCTCGCGGCCATCAACCGAGCCATCAAAGCCGCTGACCTCTGGGCGCTCATTCGCCAGCGGTTCGGGGGAGGCAATCCACCATGAGTCTTGAACTGATCAACTCCATCGCCTGCGGCTTGATTGCCTTGTGGGCTACCTGGTGTGTTCTGAGCGGTCGAGTGCGGGACGGTGTAATCGGCAAGCTGATCTATTCGGCGATCGCAATCAGCGGTTTCGTTGTGATGAGCCGGGAGCAGAACATCTTCATGATGGGCCCGACCACAGCCGGGATCACGCTTCACGTTTCGCTGGCCCTGGCCGGAATGCGCCATATCTTCATGGTCATCTGGTGGCAGCGGGTTAAAGCCTGGCTGTGCCGGACGCTAAACTGTGAGCATTGCATGCGGTGTGATAAGGCGCCCGGCGGTATAGAGCGCCGATCCAAGTAGTCGCGACACGTTACGCGAACGAGAAAATTGTGTCGCGATCTGAAACTGGATAGTTAGAGCTTACCCTGTGTTTTGAGGCTACTGAGCAGCTGAAAAAGCTTGTTGAAGCGTTCTTTCAGTTCGTCGTTGTGATTCTCTAAAAAAGCCTCAAACTTCCGGATGTCAGTAGCAGCTACGGATTCCTCTCGTACTCGAAATCCTTCTGGCTGATCTACAAAAAGATTTCGTTCTATCTCTACGCTTTGCTGGTCTCTATCCAGCAAAACCTTCGCAAGAAAAACAGTCGAATCGATAACTCTATGGAGTGGGATCTCCTCAGACTGACGTGACCATTGGTCCCTGTAGCGCATGATTTTCAGGGATAGATCTTCGTGCCCCCATTGCGACAATCCGACTGATAGATATCGTGCGTCAGTGTTCTTACGATACATGCCATCGAAAGGTTGGTATGGCATTGCGTAAATCGGTTGGTGCTCAAGGTGCTGTGGTAGCGGTGGAGTAATTTTGTAGTTGTTCTTACCGCCAAACTCTTCGATAGGCATCTTCTGCCATTCCCTCTGCTGATGAGTGGTTACGCGAGGTAGGTGTGCCGCAGGTGAGTGCGGCATGGGTGAATCACTTAGCCGCGAGCGCTTCTTGAACCTTGTCGGCGTAGGCAGACAGTTTGGAGAACTCTTTTTCCAGATCCACAGATGTATTCCCGCTTGCTGCGAACGCTGCAATGGTCTCTAGAGCGGCTGCTACTGCGTGGCCGCGGGCCACTCTAGGCTTGCTGTTTATCACGGCGGATTGCGAGCTAGCGATCGCTTCGGCGATGGATGACGACATGTCCTGCTTCCTTTCGTTGAGTTGATCCTCACCAATACCGGCATCCAGCCATCATTTCAAGCATCAGACTAAGCCTATGACAACCAAGTAACCCGACTGGGAGGCGATCGAACGAGCCTACCCAGCCGAGGTTGCAAACATCAGTGCTTACTGAGCAGGCAAGCAACGATCCCGGGCTTCACACATTCCGGAGCGATCATCAAAATGACGACTGCTACTGCAAGCACTAAGTAAATTGTGTTTTTCATCCTTCGAGCCTCGTTGGTTAGTGAGCGCTCATTAGGCCGGGCTGGCTCGCAAATAGGCGGGTAATCTGCCCCCCTTTTGGGGGCGAACTCTGAATTCAAAAGGTTCTTCTGGTATGAATCGGCCGCGCCCTCCTGCGTCATTGGTCGAGCTATCCGATCTTTCGGATTTCGGCACCCGCCTGATGCCAGCCCCCGAAGTATGGGAATGGCTCCAAACCGAGATCCTTGCCGACACCGGCAGCATTCACAACGAAGACCATGCCCACCTACTGGATGCAGACATCAGGGTCATGTGGGCGTCGTCGAGCTTCAATAGGCAGGGTCGTACAGTCCTGGGCCAGGCCGAGCAGGTAGCGTTCCGCGCTGGCGGATGGCAGAAAGCCCGGATGGAGCAGCAGATGCGTGACTGGTTCGGCGACGTGCCGGCCTACATCATCACCCTGGCTGCCGATTACTGCGCGGATTGCTCAGACGCTGAGTTCTGCGCACTGGTTGAACATGAGCTGTACCACATCGCCCAAGCGACCGATCAGTACGGCGCACCCAAGTTCACCCAGGAAGGATTGCCCAAGCTTGAGATGCGCGGACACGACGTTGAAGAGTTCGTCGGTGTGGTGCGTCGCTATGGCGCGAGCCCTCAAGTGCAAGAGCTGGTGGACGCTGCAAACAATCCTGCTGAGGTGGGTAAATTGAACATATCGAGGGCCTGCGGAACCTGTCTGCTCAAGTCGGCCTGATCCTTGACAGGACCTTGACGGAATAAACCCATATGGCAGCCCTGAAAGATGAGGTGAAGCGCTTCATTGTGCAGGCGTTGGCCTGCTTTGATACGCCGACTCAGGTAGTGCAGGCGGTCAAGGAAACATTCGGCGTCGAAGTGTCTCGCCAGCAGTGCGAACAGTACGATCCAACGAAACACGCTGGCCGTGACCTTGGCGTGAAGTGGAAGGCGGTTTTTGAAGATACCCGCAAGCGCTTCCGCGAGGAGACAGCCGAGATCCCGATCGCCAACCGTGCCTATCGCCTGCGCGCAATGAACCGTTTTGTCGAGCGGGCCGAGACGATGAAGAACATCGGCCTCGCCATGCAGATCCTAGAGCAGGCCGCGAAGGAAGTCGGTGACGTCTACGTCAATCGCAACCGGAAGGATGAACCTGACGATGAGCCGGCAATCCCGACGCGCATTCAGGTCGACGTAGTGGATGCGAGGAAACCGAATGCCGAGCCTTAACGTTCCGCAGTCGCAGTTCCTCCTGTTGCCTCACAAGTTTCGCGCATTCGTTGCTGGGTTCGGTTCGGGAAAGACCTGGGTCGGATGCTCAGCACTGAGCAAGCATTTCATGGAGTGGCCCGGCGTCAATGCTGGCTACTTCGCGCCGACTTACCCGCAGATCCGCGACATCTTCTATCCCACGATGGAGGAGGTGGCATACGACTGGGGGCTGAAGACCAAGATCAACCAGGCGAACCATGAGGTTCACATTTACAGCGGCCGGCAATATCGCGGCACTGTGATTTGCCGGTCCATGGAGAAGCCGCAGACCATCGTCGGCTTCAAGATCGGTCACGCTCTGGTCGATGAGCTGGATGTGTTGACGTCGATCAAGGCGCAGCAGGCCTGGCGCAAGATTATTGCCCGGATGCGTTACAACCTGCCCGGGCTGAAAAATGGCGTTGACGTAACCACGACGCCGGAAGGCTTCAAGTTCGTCTTTCTCCAGTTCGTGAAGCAGTTGCGCGACAAGCCGGCGCTGAAGGAGATGTATGGGCTGATCCAGGCCAGCACCTTCGACAACGAGTTGAACCTGCCTGACGACTACATCGCCTCGCTGATGGAGTCGTATCCCGAGCAGTTGATCCGCGCGTACCTGAATGGCCAGTTCGTCAACCTGACGTCAGGGTCGATCTACCACGCCTACGACCGCAAGCTGAACCAGTGCTTCGACACTGTGCAGCCCGGTGAGCCGCTGTTTATCGGCATGGACTTCAACGTCGGCAAGATGGCGGCGATCACCCACGTCAAACGTGAGCAGGGCCTGCCGCGCGCCGTGGACGAGTTGATGGATGGCTACGACACGCCGGACATGATCCGACGCATCAAAGAGCGCTACTGGGAACACACCGGCAACGACTTCCGGAAAACCTGCGAGATCCGGATCTATCCGGATGCCTCCGGCGATTCGCGCAAGTCGGTCAACGCCAGCATCACCGATATCGCCATGCTCAAGCAGGCAGGCTTCACGGTCATCGCGCCGGCGGCCAACCCGCCGGTGAAGGATCGGATCAACGCCATGAACGCCATGTTCTGCAACGCGCAGGGCGAGCGGCGTTACCTTGTGAACCCGTTCACATGCCCGACCTACGCCGATGGCCTGGAACAGCAGATCTGGGCGCCCAACGGTGAGCCCGACAAGAGCCAAGGCAACGACCACGCCAACGACGGCGGCGGTTACTTCATTCACCGCGAGTACCCGATTATCAAACCGGTCACCGCTATCAAAATGGGATACGCCCGATGAGCAACGACGTCTCCTTCAAGCGGGCGGACTACATCGAAGTGCTGGATCGCTGGGCAACCGTGCGCGACGTTTGCGCTGGTCAGCACAGGGTTGTTGACCGACTGCCGTACATCAATGCTCACGACAAGTCGCCGGAGAACGTAGACCGAAACAAGGCCTATCGCGAACGGGCGGTTTTCAAGAACGCCACCGGTCACACGCGCAATGGCTTGCTCGGTTTGGCATTTCACAAAGACCCGACGTTGACGGTCGCCAAGAAGATGGAGTACTTGCAGGACAACGCCAACGGCTCTGGTGTGAGCATCTACCAGCACTCGCAAGGCACACTCGAAAAGGTGCTTGAGGCTGGACGGCATGGTCTGTATGTCGACTATCACCAAGACGATGGCGCCGGTGGCCACTCCGTGATCCTGTCGTATTGCGCCGAGGACATCATCAACTGGCGTACAGGGATGGTAAGCGGGCACAGCGTGCTCACTTTGGTGGTGCTGCGCGAGTCGCCAGAGATCGAAGACGGTTTCGGCTTCAAGGTGATCGAGCAGTATCGCGAATTGGCTCTCGAGGATGATGGCTTTGTCTGCCGTGTTTGGCGCCGGTCCGGGCCGAAAGATGGCGGGCCGTTGGCCGTTGTTCAGGAGTTCAAGCCCACCGGCGCCGCCGGCCGCCTGAAGGAGATCCCGTTCACCTTCGTCGGCGCACAGAACAACGACCCTAGCATCGACGAGTCGCCGCTGTACGACATCGCAATGATCAACCTGGGCCATTACCGGAACAGTGCCGACTATGAAGACAGCGTCTTCTGGTGTGGTCAGGCCCAGCCATGGATTTCCGGTCTGGACGAACAGTGGCGCGACTGGATGGAAAAGAACGGCGTCTACGTTGGTTCCCGCGCACCGATGATGCTGCCTGCCGGTGGCCAGTTCGGGTACGCCCAGCCTTTGCCGAACACACTGGTGAAGGAGGCCATGGCGGACAAGAACCAGATGATGATCGAACTTGGCGCCCGGATGGTCGTGGCTTCTCTCTCATCCAAGACGGCGACCGAAGCACGCGGTGATCAGTCCGCATCGACGTCGGTGCTCGCGGGCTGCGTGGCCAATGTCAGCGAGGCGTACACCCGGGCAATCATGTGGTGCTGTACCTACATGGGCGTCGACGACGCGAAGGTCGCTTACCAGATCAACCAGGAGTTCGTGGAACTGACGGCTGATCCGCAAATGATCACCGCACTGGTCGGCCTCTGGCAGAACGGTGGATTCGCCAAAGCGGATCTTCGAGCCTATCTGCGTAAGTTGGGCCTGATCGCGCCCGAGCGCACAGACCAGCAAATCGACGGTGAGCTGGCAGAGCAGGGCGACGGCTTGGGTCTGGATGACGAGGACAAAGTAGATGGCGGCAAACCAAGCAATCCTTGACGCCACGATTCGTCACGCGGTCTTCCTCGAAAAGCTGAAGGCAGGGGAGGTCGGCAAGTTTGCCCCTTTCCTGAAGGAGATCGACCGTTCGATTCGCGACAGGCTCACCCAGTCGGATCTGACCGAGTACAACGTGAAGCGGTTGGAGGCGCTGCTCAAGGAGGTCGATAGCTTGCTTCTGGGCATCTTCGATCGCTACAGCTCGCAACTGAACCTGGACCTGATCGATATCGCCAACTATGAGGCCGAGTTTGAGGCGTCTAGCCTGGCCCGGTCGGCGCCGGTTGGTATCTCGTTGGATGTGGTCGCGCCAACGGCAGCGGCTATCCGCACGGCGGTGCTGACCAATCCTCTCAGTGTGCGCGGCACCGGCGGCGGTAAGCTGCTGAAGTCGTTCATCAAGGGCTGGACCAGTGCCGAGCGCGAGCGCGTCACCGGCACGATACGGCAGGGCTTCTTCGAGGGGCAGACGAACTTCCAGATCATCCGCAACATTCGCGGCACCAAGGCAGCTGGGTACAAGGACGGGATTCTCGCCACCACCAACCGCAATGCCAGCACTGTCGTACACACCGCGATTCAGCATGTGTCGTCTCAGGCGCGCATGGAGGTGGCCAAGGCCAACATGGACATCGTGTCCGAAGTCGAAATGGTCGCCACGCTGGACAGCAAGACCAGCCAGCAGTGTCGGTCGATGGATAAGCGCCGATTTCCGGTCGATTCCGGGCCGCGCCCACCGTTTCACCCGAATTGCCGGACCGCGTTCGTCCTGCTTACCAAGCTCAGCGAGATGTTCGCCAAGGGCGCTACCCGGGCTTCGGTGGGCGCAGATGGAGCCGGGCAGGTCAGTGCAAGCCTCGACTATTACCACTGGCTTCAGCAACAGCCTGCGTCGTTTCAGGACGTGGCAATCGGTCCGGTGCGGGCAAAGCTGTTCCGGGAGGGTGGATTGACCGTTGAGCGCTTCGCAGAGCTGCAGCTTGATCGCAGCTTTTCGCCGCTGACGCTGGCACAAATGAAGGGGCTCGAGCCTCTGGCATTCGAGCGTGCAGGGATCTAGGAAGTATGCAAACCCCACCCAAATGACGTGTTTTTTAGGTGGTAGCCTTCTGTTGAACCATCAAACAGAAAGGCAGCAAATATGGAACGAGCAATAGAACGAAGCACCAGGATCGCGGTTGAACTGACCGTCAACGCTCTTCGAGCTATGTCCGGAAGACTATGGATTTCGGCAGAAATACCGGTAGACGATTGCGCACTTGAGTTTCCAGACGAGTTGATACGGAAAGTCAGAGATGCAGCAAATGATGCTGGATTCGGGTGGGTGCAGCTTGATTTGTCACTTAATGGCAAATGTATCCACATCAATGGGCCAAAAGAGCAGAGCTAGGTCTGACAACCTCGGTTTCGAATGAATTACAGCCTCGGCACACTCCGGGGCTTTTTTATGCCTGCAAAGCGGGCAACACATACCCAAGGGGTGCATCAACGTGGCAGAAGAAAACGAAATCGACCTGGACAATCCGGCAATCAAGGCCGCTATCGCGACTGCCGTTGAGACATCTGTATCTGGTCTGAAAACCAAGAACTCCGAATTGCTGGGCAAATTGAAGGAAACCACCGGCAAGCTGACCCAGTTCGAAACGCAATTCGAGGGCATCGACATTGACGCCGTCAAAGGCCTGCTTAGCCGGGCCGGTCAAGACGAAGAAACCAAGCTGCTGACTGAGGGCAAGGTAGACGAAGTCTTCAACCGCCGCACCGAGCGCCTGCGCGGTGACTATGACAAGCAGTTGAAGACCGTCACTACACGCGCGGAGAAGGCCGAAGCATTTGCCGCCAAGTTCCAGGGCAAAGTCCTGGGCGATTCGGTTCGCGGTGCAGCACTTAAAGCCGGCGCTCTGCCGGAAGCCACCGACGACATCATCCTGCGCGCCAAAGGCGTGTTCTCGCTAAACGAAGAGGGTGAAGCGGTCGCCGTTGATGAATCCGGCCAGGTCATCCTCGGTAAAGACGGCAAGACCCCTCTTACTCCGCTCGAATGGGCGGAATCCCTGCGCGAAAGCGCACCCCATCTGTGGCCAAGGGCCTCAGGGACACAAGCCCCGGGCGGGGGTGGCGGCCAGGCTGCATTCAAGCGCTCCGAAATGACTGCCGAGCAAAAGCGCGACTACCAGCGCAAGCACGGCCAAACCGCATACCTGCAATTGCCCAAGTAAGGGGATTCACCCATGGCAACGACTGTGAACAGCGACCTGATCATCTACAACGATGAGGCGCAAACCGCATACCTGGAGCGTGTCCAGGACAACCTCGATGTGTTCAACGCATCGTCCAATGGGGCGATCGTGCTCGATAACGAGCTGATCGAAGGTGACTTCCGCAAGCGCTCGTTCTACAAGATCGGCGGCTCGCTGGAGCATCGCGACGTCAACTCCACCGGCAAGGTGACCGCGAAGAAGATCGGCGCGGGCGAAGCCGTTGGCGTCAAGGCGCCGTGGAAATACGGTCCGTATCAGACCACCGAAGAGGCATTCAAGCGCCGTGGTCGTCCGGTCGACGAGTTCTCCCAGATCATCGGCGCCGACGTTGCTGACGCCACTCTGGAAGGTTTCATCCAGTACGCCACTGCTGCGCTGCGCGCCTCCATCAGCTCCAACGCTGACATGGTGGTATCGGCCAACATCGAGACCGACGGCAAGAAGACCCTGACCCGAGGCATGCGCAAGTTCGGCGACAAGTTCGGCCGTATCGCGCTGTGGGTCATGCACTCCAGCGCTTACTTCGACATCGTCGACGAGGCGATCGCGAACAAAGTCTACGAAGAGGCGGGTGTCGTCATCTACGGCGGTCTGCCTGGCACTCTCGGTAAGCCGGTGCTGGTCACCGATACCGCGCCCGCAGATGTGATCTTCGGCCTGCTGCCAAACGCTGTGGTGATCACTGAATCTCAGGCCCCCGGCTTCCGCTCGTACGCGGTGAACGACGAAGAGAACCTGGGTATCGGCTACCGCGCTGAAGGCACCGTCAACATCGATGTTCTCGGCTACAGCTGGAAGGAAACCGCGGGCGGCGCGAACCCGACGCTTGCCGCAGTTGGTTCGGCTGCGAACTGGGTCAAGCACTCCAACAGCAACAAGGTGACTGCTGGCGTGCTGATCACTCTGACCACTACGCCACCAGCTGGCGGCTGATACTGGCCCTGACAGCGGCCAGCAGTGGCCGCTACGGAGACTTTTATGGAATTGGTTTACTCCACTCAGAACTCAGACTTCGATCCGGAAAAGCGTTACCGCAATCCAGCGCACTTTGATCGGCCTGAGGCGGGTGTGACGCATGCAGTTGTGATTGGCGACTGGCCGAAGGTGGTCGACGCCTATGAGGCGCTGGGCGTCGAAATATCGGTGTTGAAGTCTTTGATCAGCCAGCCAGTTGATTCAGATGTTGCTGACACCTTTGCCAGCCTGGAACAGGACAACGCCACACTCCGCGCCGAGCGTGGCGGAATCCAGCGACTGATCGAAGCCGCCGAAGGCCTGTCGGAGCTGGAACACCCGGGCGCCGGCGAACTGCCGATCCGCTTGTTCGATGCATTGAAGGCCATTCATGAAGGCGTCATCACCATCGAGGGCGAACGCGACGGTCTGGCGGGCGAGGTTGAATTGCTCCGCACTGAAGTTGAACGCCTCAAGGCGGCAGCGGAGCCCGTCGACAATGCTGAGAAGATCGCGAGCCTCAAAGCGCAGCTCGACGCCGCCAATGTGACGTATCGGGCGAATGCTTCGGTAGAATCGCTGGAAAAGGCAGTTGCCGATCTTCAGCAGGCGTAATAATCCGGGTGCCCGTCAACGCGGCGCCCGATCCAGAACACCACAGCGAGCTGATTCATGACTCTCATCATTGAGGACGGTACCGGCAAGCCTGACGCCGAAAGCTACGCATCCGCCGAAGACTTGGCCATGTACGCCGTGAAGTTCGGCGTGGTCATCCCGGCGGAAGTGCCAGCACAGGAAGCGCTGCTGCGTCGTGCCGCATTGGCGATGGATGGCATGACGTGGAAAGGGCGGAAGACCAATAGCGAGCAGGCCCTGTCCTGGCCGCGCAGGGGCGTTGAGCTGGACCGCGAGATCAAGCCCGACAACTACCTGCCGGCGCGGATCCAGTACGGGCAAATGGCGCTGGCTGCGGAGATCCACACCGACGACGTCGACCCGATCGAGAAGCGAAAGGGCGCGGTAACACTTGAGCGTGTCGAGGGCGCGGTAACTCGCGAGTACGCGACCATCCCAAACACCAGTGGCCGACTTTTGCCGGCTGCGCCTGATCGGCCGAGCGCCACTCAGTTTGCTGATTACCTCCAGAAAAGGGGGCTGTTTGCGGTGCGGGCATAATCGAGCGTAGGCTTACGACTCCATCAAAAAGGAAGTCGATATGGCAGAGCATCAGATAGTTAGAAAACACCCGACTCAGGATGAAAAAGACGCTTGGGATGCTTATGCCAGCGCTGCTCTTTCCTCGCTTGTTGCTATAGGAAGCGAGCCAAATAAACTGGCGGCTTCAAAGGCCGCACAGTTCGCTACTCTGCTACTCAACGAGCGGAGAGAGTTGTTCCCAGAGAAAAAGGCGACGGCTCGAAGCGTGCCTCTCAAGCTTTAACTCAAACTGCCCAGCCATCGAGCTGGGCTTTTCACATCTGGAGCCACAATGGCCTTCTACGACGAAATGGCCGTTATGGCTCTGGAGATGATCACAGAGTTCGGCCAACCCGTGACCATCAGCAAGACGGAGCCGGGCGAGTACGATCCAGAAACAGGTGGGGATTCACCGGGCGCCACCATCGAGCAGACCGCCCAAGGCGTCCTGCTAGATTTCACTGGTCAGGAATTCCAGACCAACAGCCTCATCAAGCAGGGCGACAAGAAGCTGAAAATCGCCGCGCAGGGGCTGGACTGGGTTCCCGATCTGCTGAATAAGGTGATTATTCAGGGGCGCAGCTGGTCAATTGTGCCGCCGTTGAAAGAGGTGAATCCCGCCGGAACGCCGATCCTCTACGAGTTGCAGGTGCGATCATGAGCCGCGCGGGCGCCGGCCAGTCCGGCAGCTTTGCACTCAGCCTCGCCGAATTCGCGGCCCAAGCCACGGAAGCCATCGATGCCAGCCTTCGCGAGATCATCATCGAGCTCGGCAACAGCGTCATCCGCATGTCTCCGGTGGGCAGCCCTGAAATCTGGGCGCAGAACGCCGTCGCGAGCCAGTACAACAAGGCGGTGGACGACCACAACAGCGGCTTGCGCAACGATCCGACCAACCTGACAAAGGCGGGCAGGTTGAAGCCAGGGCGCAAGCTGAAAGACGGCATGGATATCACTGCGCCAAGTGGCTACGTCGGTGGCCGGTTCCGTGGCAACTGGATGTTCAGCATCGGCGCACCCGACAGCACCACCACGGAAGAGGTCGACCCGAGCGGAGCCAAATCAAAGGCGCGAATCGTTGCCGGCGCGATCGAGTTCAAGGCCGGCGATACCTGCTATATCACCAACAGCCTCGGATATGCGATCCCGCTGGAGTTCGGGCATTCGACCCAGGCACCGGGCGGCATGGTCCGCGTCACCGTGGCCCGCTTCCAGCAGATCGTGCTGGAAGCCATCAGGAACAACCAGGTATGAGCCATAACCTCATCGCCTCGATCTACGAGGCAAGGCTGATTGCATGGGCGAAAGCGTTGCCGGTACCGCTGAAGGTTGTCGTCGAAAATGAGGCTTTCACGCCCGTTGCCGACGCTACCTACCTGAGGGCTTACACGTTGCCGGCCGACACCGCGAGCAACACGCTCGGCGGCGACCACAGGCTTTACACCGGCGTCTTTCAAATCAGCATTGTGACGCCATCGGGCAAGTACCGGGGCGCGGCCGGTGCATTGGCCGACCAGATTACGATGCTGTTTCCGCTGTACGAGCGGAACACGAAGGGCGCGCTGACGGTGGTGACCATGACACCAGTCGATCAAGGCCCGGGCATGCCGGATAACACAACTTTCACCGTGCCGGTGTCGTTCCAGTACCGGGCCGACACCAACTAAACCGCCCATTGGGCAAACTCAGAACCCGCCGTCGAGCGGGTTTTGTCATTTTTGCAAAGAGGAAAACCCATGAGCGCAATTCTCCCCAACGGCTCCATTCTCGAAATCGCTGCGACGTTCAGCGCACTGAAGCCTGTAACCGCTATCAGCAACGCCAATCCAGCGGTCGCTACTTCGGCGGCTCACGGACTTGCCGATGGCGACATCGTCGTCGTTACATCCGGCTGGACTCGGTTGAATGACAAGATCGCACGAGTGGCGGAATCGGACGTTGGCACTTTCGAACTTGAAGGCATCAACACCACTAACACCGTTGTTTACACTGCGGGCGCAGGCACCGGCTCGGTGCGGTCAGCGAGTGGTTGGGCGCAAATCAGCCAGATCACCGATAGCTCGAGTTCTGGTGGCGAGCAGCAATTCACGACCTTCGGTTTCTTGGAGGAATCGGACGACCGTCAGTTGCCGACCACGAAATCGCCAATCAGCATGTCCATCACCGTTGCAGATGATCCGAATCTGCCGTACGTGGCTGTGGTGGAGACTGCCGACGAAGACCGCGCTCCTCGAGTGCTGCGCCTGACGCTGCCTAATGCGTCTGTCATCTACTACAACGCCTATGTGTCGATCACCTCGACTCCGACGCTGTCCCGCAACAACATCATGACACGCACCATCACCCTGTCGCTGGCTGCTCGCCCGACTCGTTATGCAGCGGTGGTGTAACTCATGGCCAAGTTCAAGATTGCTCAAAACCCTACCTTCAAAGCCGACGTCGATATTCCTCGCGTCGGCGGTACCACGATCAAGGTGCCGTTTGAATTCAAGTACCGCGATCGCAAGGAGCTGGCGGTGCTGTTCGCAGGCTGGCAGAACAGCGCAAAGGAAGACCAGGAGCGCTTCAAGGCGAAGGGGGATGATCTCACCTTGATCGAGATCACCGACTCGCACGTCGAACGGCAGATTGAGCAGGTCACTCAACTGGTCACGGGCTGGGGCTTTGAAGACAAGCTGAGCCCCGAGTCGATTCGCGCCTTGGTGGAAACCTCGGCCGGCGCCGGTGACGCGATTGTCGATGCTTACCAGAAGGCCTTCTCGGCGGTCCGGCTGGGAAACTGACGAAGGTCGCCCGCCTGATGTACGAGCCTGGGCCGTCTGAGGCGGATCTGGCGGCGTTCGGCTTGTCCATCTCTGACATTCCCGAGGAAGAGTGCGAAGTGCTGGCCGAAAACTGGCCGACCTTCGTGCTCTTTAACGCCATGTCCACGCAGTGGCGCACGGGCATGGGCGGGGCTACCGGCCTTGATTACACGGCTCTTCGAGACGTCTCCGATTTTGTCGGCACATCCAGAAAACAACTCAGAGAGATCTTCCCAGACCTTCAGGCTATGGAGGTCGAGGCCCTGCTCGTCATGAGCGAATCAAAGTAATGGAGCACTCATGTCGGGCACTATCGCGCAGTTAGGCATCGAGGTTGACTCGGGCGATGCGGTCAAGGCTGCAACCGACCTGGATAAATTGGTCGATGCGGGCAAGGACGCGGAGGAGGCAGCAAAACGAACTGGCTCAGCCTGGGAGCAAGCCCTCACCGGGATGGCAGGTGACACCAAGCAAATCGTGAAAGAGCTACAGGCTCTGAACGCCAGGCAGGACACCACCGCTCAACTGATGGCGACGGTGGGCCGTTCGCTTGCGGAAGCCACACAGGGGCTGAAAACCACTACTGCGGCCACTACTGAGCTCGCTACCGCTGAAGTGAAGCTGGGAGAGTCATCGGAGGACGCGAAAAGTCGTCTTTTGGCGATGGCCAAATCGTCCTTGGAGTCGAGCGAGTACTACCAGCGGCTGACTGCCAGCATGGAGACCAATTCGGCGGCAATGGATGCTTCCGGTTCTTCGGCCAGCAGTTTGGCGGCGCTCGCTCGTCGCCTGAAGGCTGATTCAGATGCGCTGGTTGGATCAACTGACAAGCAAGCCGACGCGGCGAAAAAGGCGGCGGCTGCCACTGGCGTTCAGGCCGAAGGTCTGCAAGCGCTGCTCGGCAAGATCAATCCTGCCATTGCCGCGCTCGACAAGCTGGACCAGCAACAGGCGCAGTTGCAGAAGTACAAGGCTGCAGGACTGATCGACGCTGATACTTTCCGGGAGTACTCCGCTCGAATCGACGCCTCTCGGCAGAAGCTAGGCGACTTCGATGAAGGGCTGAAAAAGACCGGTGCCAGCTCGAAACAAACCGAGGCTGCGCTTCGGCAGCTTCCTTCGCAATTCACTGACATTTTCACTAGCCTGGCCGGCGGGCAAAACCCGCTGTTGGTGCTCATCCAGCAGGGTGGGCAGATCAAAGACTCGTTCGGCGGTGTTGGTGCAACCCTTGAGGCGCTGCGGGACAAGTTCCGCTCGCTGTTCACCGGTGGTGCTGGCGCAGCTGTGCTGGGCGAATCGCTTGCCGGTATCGCCACCAATGCCAAGGATGTTGCCAACAACGCAGGTGATGCGGGCGAAAGCCTGTCTGATCTGGCCGAAAGCTCAAACACTGCGGCAGAAGCCGCTGAGAACGCACAACGAGCTGTCGGCGCGATCACTCCCAGCGTGACTGGTGCATCAGCGAGCTTGCTTGGTATGGCAGCGGCGGTGGCGATCGCAGCTGCCGCCGCCGCAACGCTGATCTATGGATACAGCCAAGGCAGCAAAGAAGCAGACGAATACAGCAAGGCCCTCATTCTGACCGGCAATGCTGCGGGTACATCGGCCGACCAACTGGCCAATTTGGCTCAGCAGGTCAGCGCAACGAATGGTACGACCGGTGAGGCAGCGGCAGCGTTGACCACGCTGGCCGCCAGTGGGGTTATTGCTGGCTCCAGTTTCAAGGTAATCGCCGATGCGGCCGCAGCGATGGAAGACGCCACCGGCAAGTCGGTGGATGCAACCATTGCCGAATTCATCAAGATCGCAAAGGATCCGGTAGCGGCAGCAAAGGAACTCAACGGCCAATACCAGTTTCTGACAGCGTCGGTGTACTCGCAGATCGTCGCGCTCAAGGAGCAGGGCGATACGGTCGGGGCTGCCGATCTACTCACCAAAACCTATGCCGACACCATTCAGCAACGCTCCGGGCAGGTCACGCAGAATCTCGGATTGTGGGAAAAAGCCTGGAAGGGCGTGAAGGACTCTGCGAGCGGTGCCCTTGATTCAATCTTGGACGTCGGCAGGGTGCAGTCCATCGACGCCCAGATCGTCAACCTCGAAAAGATCGTCGGTGAACGCAAAGGTGGCTTTCTCACCTCGCTTTTCCCCGAAGACTTGGGGGCATCCAGCAACTCGACAAAGTTTCTTGAGCAACAGCTTGCAGAGCTCAAGAAGCGGAAGGTTGCGCTCGCTGAAAACGCGGCGATCGAGGCTGATCGTGCAAAGGTGCAGAAAGAGGGGGTCGAGGCTGAGCAGCGACTCAAGCAGATCAGCGACTCGAACCTGACCAATGCCGAGAAGCGCGACAAGCTGACGAAAGCCTACCTCCGTGACGTTGAGGTTTTGGGAAAGGCCAACCCTAACGACCCAAAGGTTCAGGCTGATTTCGTCGCCAAAACGCTGCAGAACATCAAGGACAAAAACAAAGATCAGAAGGGACCATCGGCCGGCGCCGTCGACCTCACCGGTTACAACGCGGCGCAGAATGCCCTGAAGGAAATCCAAGCTGAATATGCGAACACCCAGAAACAACTGGATGCCGCACAGAAGGCTGGGTTGATCTCGCAGCAGGAATATTTGCTGAAGCGGGAAGCGCTGATCGGCAACGAGCGAGACGAGATTACCTCTGCGTACGAGGCGGAGATCGCAGCGCTTGAAGCCGCGAAGTCCAAGTCCAGCACTACTGCCGAGCAGCGCATTCAACTCGACCAAAAGATCGCCGACGCGCGCACCGATATGGTCAAGGCGCAGAAAACGGCGGATAGCGAGCTCGATGTACTGGCGAAGAATGAACAGGGCAGGCTGAGGAAGCAGGAGCAGGCCGTTCAAACCTACACCAGCGCGTTGCAGCAGCAAGTCGACACGTTGCGTCAGCAGGGCCAACGAGCTGCGGCAGGACTTGGCCAGGGTGATCGGGGGCGTGGGCTGACGGATCAGCAGAACGCAATCGACGACCGCTTCAACCAGCAAAAGCTTGATCTGGCCAACCAGTACGGCGATGGCTCGCGCGGCATGAACCTCGACGAGTACACCCAGAAGCTGGCGGCGCTGAAAGCCACGCAACAGGATCTGCACGACACTGTTCAAGCCAACTACGACGAGATGACGGCGGCTCAAGGTGACTGGAGCGCTGGCGCATCGTCGGCGTGGCAGAACTACCTCGATTCTGCGCGAGATGTCGCCGGTCAAACCAAAAGCCTGTTCACCAACGCCTTCAGCTCGATGGAAGACGCGATCGTCAACTTCGCCATGACCGGGAAGCTGTCGTTTGCCGACTTCACCAAGTCGATTTTGGCGGACATGGCGCGGATTGCGACTCGTCAGGCCAGTTCGGCATTGCTGAGCAGTTTGGTGGGTGCTGCCACAAGCTACTTCACGGGAGGTGGGGCGACGGCTTCTGCAACGGCAGGTGCGGCTGATGCAGGGGCCCAAAGTTTTGGCAGTCAGTTTGATGCCAGCTCTGCATCCGTGTCTTTCGGTGGTGGTCGTGCTGTTGGTGGCGGTGTTGAACCGAACACTTTCTACGAAGTGAATGAAAAGGGGCCAGAGCTGTTCAATCAGGGCGGCAGGTCTTACCTCATGACTGGCGCGAGTGGCGGTAGCGTTACGCCTCTGACTTCCGGTGGCGGGCCCGCGCTTGCTGCAATGTCCGGTACCGGCGGCGGCAATACTTACAACTTCCCTGTAGCGGTCTCTGTGCAAACGTCTGGCAGCGAGGGCGGCGGGGTCTCGGAAGAGGCATCGACCCAACTCGGCAAAGGCATCCAGCAGGCTGCAAAAACTGAAGCGGAAACTGCAATTGCCCGAGCTCTACAGCCAGGCGGTTCGATCTGGCGCCTGACAAATGGGAGAGGCTGATGGCCATCGAAAAATTCACTTGGCCAACCGAGCGCGGCGGCACACCTGAGATTACTTATCGGGTGCGCACCGCCCAATTCGGCGGCGGATATGCGCAGAACGTCGGTGACGGACCCAACAACAAAGAGGACTCCTATCCGATCACCTTCACCGGTCAGAAGGCCAAGGTGCTGGAGATCATGGACTTCCTCGATCGGCACGCCGGCGCCAAGGCGTTTCTCTGGACAACGCCCCTCGGCCAACTGGGCCTGTTCACCTGTAAAAATCCCGCTCCAACCCCAATGGGTGGGGGCGTGTTCAAACTCACAGCCACGTTCGAGCGTGCTTTTCAACCCTAGGAGCGATCATGTCGCTGATCAGTGATATCCAGGTGCTTGAGCCTGGCAGTGAAGTGCTGCTCTTTGAATTGGACGGCACGGACTACGGCGCAGACGTTCTCCGCTTCCACGGTCACGCGATCCCGCATACAGCGGCTGAGCTGATTGCCGCCGGCGACGATGCCGACCAACTGCCGGCGAAGGCGATCTACTGGCAGGGCAACGAGTACAGCGCCTGGCCGATGCAAATCGACGGCATCGAGTCGAACGGCGACGGCACGGCTGTTCGGCCGACACTGTCAGTGGGCAACGTCAACGGGCGCATCACTGCGCTGTGCTTGGCATTCGAGGATCTGCTCGAGTTCAAGCTGACGATGCGTCACACGCTGGGCACTTACCTCGACGCGGCGAACTTCCCCGCCGGCAACCCAACGGCAGATCCTACCCAGGAGACGATCGAGGTCTGGTATATCGACCAGAAAACGAACGAAGACGGGGAGACGGTCAGCTGGGAGTTGGCCAGCCCGGGCGACGTCGGCAATGAATCAATCGGCCGGCAGGCGACAACGCTCTGCCACTGGTGCCTCACCGGAGGCTACCGTGGACCGAACTGCGGCTACACCGGTCCGTACGTCACGAAAGACGGCGTAGTGACCGACAACCCGGAACTGGACGAATGCGACGCCACGCTGGGTAAAGGCTGCATTCCGCGCTTCGGAGAAGGTAACCCGTTGCCTTTTGGTGGCTTCCCGGCCGTTTCCCTGATCGCACGGAGCTGACATGCGAAAGCACATTTTGAATGCGATCCAAGCGCACGCGGCAGCGGAGTACCCGAAAGAATGCTGCGGCCTGCTGCTTGCGATCGGTCGCAAGCAGCAATACTTCCCTTGCATCAATGTCTCGACCGAGCCGAACGAAGAGTTTCGGATCGGCCCGGAGCAATACGCAGCCGCCGAGGATGCCGGCGAAGTAATCGGCGTGGTTCACTCGCATCCGGACGCTACCAGCAGGCCGTCGCCGCGCGACTTGGCCATGTGTGAGGCCACCGCGCTGCCTTGGCATATCCTCAGTTGGCCGGAAGGCGATCTCAGAACGGTCGTGCCCACCGGCGAAGTGCCGCTGCTCAAGCGTCCATTCGTGCATGGAGCGTGGGACTGCTGGCAAGTCTGCGCAGATTGGTACAAGCGCGAGTGGGGGCTGGAGTTCGAAGCATTCAAGCGTGCAGATGGCTGGTGGGAGAGAAAGGACAACACCAGTCTGTACGAGGCGAACTACGAGGCCGCCGGCTTTTACCGCGTCGACCAGCCGCAGCGCGGCGACATGATCGTGATGGAAGTGGGGCGGACGGTTTACCCGAACCACGCCGGGATATTCCTCGGCACTGAGCCTGCGTTGCCAGGTGAGGATGCCGAAACGTTCGGCCCCGGGCCGTTCCTACTGCACCACCTGTATGGGCGCCCGTCTGAGGTGATTGTGTTCGGCGGCCCTTGGCTAGACCGGACACGCCTGATTCTCAGGCATAAAGATGCACGACAACCAAATGATGCGACTTCGTCGCGGGAGTGATTTCTATGAAACTCGTTATCGTAACCACCGATCGTGGGGATACGCTCGTTGCCGGTCTTGGCTTGGGCATAGACATTAAGGCGTCAACGAGGAGATCGCCGACGCCAAACTCAAAATCAGGAAATGTTTTTTTGGAACAGGGAAAGAATTTGTAAGTAGTTGGCCTGATTGCCGTTTTGTACTGATACAGACTTCGCACCCTCAAGATCATCCCACAGGGCTTGCCTATCTACAGTATCAAGCTTGGTTACGGCCTTGATAACAGCCCCCATGGCATTGAGTGTCGCGGCCGAAATTGTGTTGGCAGCTTGCTCAAGTGCAGCTAAACGTTCATCCACAGTTTGCATTTGACCTCCAGGTCATAAACGCGCCGAAATTGGCGCAATCCCAGTCCTTGGGCTTGCAGGCAAAGGACTGGTTATTTGTAGTCAATCAGCATTGTTTGATTTGCTTCCAAGTGGTCGCCGTTTTCTTCGCGATCCTGATTTGTTCTTGCCGTACTTCGCGATCTTTTGCTCGCCTCAGAGAGAGATATCTGGAGGGGATGGTTCTCGTGAAACCATGCCCAAGGCGACCTGCTTCTTGAAGGAGCGTCTCGACAAACGTTTTCTGCGATAACCACCACACCTCTAGCGCGAGCGGTGGACCCATGTAAACAAGTTGGTAAATGATTCGACTTGTTGAAGTGGTAGTTTGAAGCGCGACTAACATGATCCCCATCGATACGATCGCTGACAACATGAAAGCTACAAAAAGCGCGCCTTCTTTTTGAAGCTGTCGCTGTACAGCGAAGGCATCGACACGAATCGCTTTCGCCTTTCTCAGCTCTTTGCATCGAGACCGTCGGAAGGCTCTCCGCGTGGCGAACTGTGCGGGAACGAAAGCTTTTTTGAAGCCCCAAAAAGCCAGAGCGACCAGAACAGGGAGATACAGATCTTTGTAACTAGGCAAATCAGTAGCGAGATCCATCCACAATCCTTCTGGAAAAATAAGGCACAACGCTACTACTTATGGATCCAATTCTTCCACTGTCCTTTCATCCACGCTGGATGCCTGGACAGTATCTATGGCCAGGGCAAGCATTCTCGGTATGATGAGAGGCTATCTTCAAAAACGGAAAAAGCAGTTGATGCGTCAGTTTCTTGTGTTTGCTTTGGTATGCGTATTGTCGGCTTGCAAGACCGTCGGACGACCTATATCCCATTCGGACACCGATCAAATAACCAAAGGGGTAACCACTCGGGAAGAGCTCCTGAATCGCTTTGGGCCACCCTATCTACTTACCGAAGACGCAAGTGGAAACAAGATGGTTGGCTGGGTCTATGTTCGGTCGGGTTTTTTAGGGGTCGGCTATAAGAGTCAAGCGTTCACCGCGCGGTTTGATTCTTCAGGCAGAGTCATCGACTCATTGTTGACGGAGAAGTCAGAGCCCACCAGGCACAGGTGAGGCGTATCGCTGAGCCCTGTCTTGCGCTGGGCTTTTGGCATCGGTTCATCGGGTGCTCTACATTGCCCAGATTTCCACAGGAGTGACCTGCATGGATGGCGTCTCTCGTTTAAACGAGCTTCTCTTCGAGCACAACTGTGTCGTCTCAATGAAAGTCGAAATGCAGGATTTTAAGTACAGCCTAGCACTGACGATGTCTTCTTCTGACGATCCAGAGACAGGCGCGGTGACGGTCAACTTCCAAGACGTCAGCGCACTGAACCTAAGCGGCTTCGGTGGCGGACTAACCCAATTCATGGACCTCGTCGTGACTCGCATTGACGACGGTCTGGATCGAATCCGGTACGAGCTGAGGGATATTGAGGACGAAAAAATCTCGTTCTATTTCTGCACCTTCAGCGTGCAAAGCCAAGAGGAGTAAATATGCGGATTTTGATAGGAGCTTTGGCGGTAGCGCTGTTGGCGGGGTGTGCGACTTCGCCGACGCCTTCCAATGAAGCCAAACAGGCGCCGGTCAGTCAGTTGTCGGCCTACCAGGCCAAGCCATCCGGGGCTTATGGGACACTGCAAGTCATCCGCGATTCTGGGCAGACCGGAAGCCTTTGTTCAATGGCCGTTTTTATCGATGGCAAACAAGCTGCCAGGCTCGACCCGGGTCAGAAGGCATCTTTCTATCTGCCGCCTGATTCGGTTTCAGTGGGCGCCGCTTACACCGGCTCTGGCATCTGCTCCATGGGTGCAGCCCGAGTGGAGCGGGAAGCGATCGTGAAAGACGGCGCGATCAAGAAATACCGAGTTTTCACCGGGGGCGATGGGCAGATCGACATACTGCCCACGACTCTCTGAACAGACCGCCTCCGGGCGGTTTTTTATTGCCTGGAGAATGGCATGTGCTCAGCAATTACCTACACGCCAATGACGAAAGTCATGTTGTCCGGCTCGCTTGCGAAGAAGTTTTTCCGAAGCAAGCCATTCCTCCTCGACGGCGGATCGGCCGTGGAGGTGTTCCGTGCGCTCAATGCGACCATTGATGGGTTCGCCGAGGAAATTAAACGACTGGAGCGCCTTGGACTGAAGTTTGCGATCTTCCGCAATCGCGCAAACATCGGAGTGGACGGATTCGATCTCGGCGGTACACGGGAAATCCGCATTGTTCCAGTGATTGGTGGCAGCAAGCGCGCCGGCGGGTTACAGACCATTATCGGCACTGTGATGATCGCCGCAGCCTATGTACTGTCATTCACTCCGTTTGCAGCCGCATCGCCGTTTTTGTATGCGGCCGGCGCGTCTATGGCGATCGGCGGCGTGATCCAAATGCTCAGCCCGCAGGCCTCAGGCTTGAAGCAAAGCGCATCCCCAGAAAACTCACCGTCCTACGCCTTCGGAAGCGCCAAGAACACCACGGCAAGCGGCAACCCGGTACCGATCTGCATCGGAGAGCGCCGGTGGGGTGGAATGATCATTTCAGCCTCGATCCTGGCGGAGGACAAAGCATGACCAACCATTCGACTTACCAGATCACCGTTCGCGACCTGTATCGGATCGAGAATGGGGTCGTTTGCGGCGACGAAGCGATCGTCGCCATCAAGTCTCAGGGACAGGAAATCGACCGCCTTCGATTCGCCGGGAAATGCTCGTCGACAGATGGCTTCCGGCGCACCTATTTGGGCAAGCCCGGGCTAACCGCCTCGCTGATTTCTGGGCACTGCAAGATCGAGTTCTCAGTACAACAGCCTGACACTATGGCTGAACGCCGCCCATGAAGTTGTCGGTGCCAAGTTCGTGAGAGCCGTACTCCACCTGATATCCAGATCCGCGATTCGCGGCTTCAGACTCAGCAGCATCCTTTGATGCGTAGATGTCGATGAACTTCCAAGGCGCTGATTGAATAACGCCCCAGCCAAGCACCCAGCCTGAGTTGTCGGGATCTTTCGGCAAATTCTTCGCGAGACTTCTGATGGACATGACCGCTCCTTGGTTGTGAGAGGTCAGGAAATTACTACTCCACAGCGCGTGGTCGCTACTGGCATTTCATCCACGCTGTATGGACACCCACACCGCCCGCGAGGCGGTTTTTTATTGCCTGGAGGAAAGCATGGGCGCAGCAGCACAGATCGATATCAGCGGCGAGAAGGGCGGCAGCAGTAAGCCGAAGTCGCCGACCGAAGCCAGCGACAGCCTGCGCTCGACCAACCTGGCGAAACTGCTGATCGCCGTTGGAGAGGGTGAGTTCGATAGTGTCCCGACCGATTACGACATCTACCTGGACAACACACCCATCCGCGATGCCAGCGGCAACTACAACTTCCCGAACGTGAAGTGGGACTGGCGCCCGGGCTCGGTGGATCAGACGTACATCCCGGGCATTCCATCCGTGGAGAACGAGACGTCGCTGAACATCGAACTGCGCAGCGATTCTCCCTGGGTGCGCTCAATCACCAATACCCAGCTTTCCGCCGTGCGCATGCGTTTGGCATGGCCGGCACTGCAACGCTCTGATGACCAGGGCAATGTCGGCGGATACCGCATCGAATACGCGATCGACGTGGCCACCGATGGAGGCGCGTATCAGCAGGTGCTGGTGGACGCGGTTGACGGCAAGACCACCACGCGCTACGAGCGATCGCGTCGTATCGATCTGCCGGACGCCACCACTGGTTGGCAGATCCGCGTGCGCCGCCTGACGCCGAACCAGAACACCAACAAGATCGCCGACACCATGCTGGTGGCCGGTTACACCGAAGTGATCGACGCGAAGCTGCGCTACCCGAATACTGCGCTGCTCTACATCGAGTTCGACGCCGAGCAGTTCACCAACATCCCGGCTGTAACGGTGAAGTGCAAAGCCCGGCGCTGGATGGTACCGAGCAACTACGACCCGATCCTGCGCACCTACACCGGCACGTGGGATGGTTCGATGAAATCGGCCTGGACCAATAACCCGGCGTGGATTACTTACGGTATCTGCACCGAAGACCGGTTCGGCCTCGGCAAGCGCATCAAGCCGTTCATGGTCGACAAGTGGGAGCTGTACCGGATCGCCCAATACTGCGACCAGCTGGTGCCGAACGGGCTCGGCGGGCAGGAGCCGCGCTTCCTCTGCGACATGAACCTGCAGGGCAAGGCTGATGCCTGGTCGTTGCTGCGCGATATCTCGGCGATATATCGGGGCATGACCTACTGGGCGCAGGGCCAACTGGTGATGCAAGCAGACATGCCGCGGGCACAGGACTTCGACTACGTCTTCACCCGGGCAAACGTCATCGACGGCAAATTCTCGTACGGCAGCGCCTCGGCGAAAACCCGGTACACGCGGGCACTGGTCAGCTACGACAACCCGGCGAACAACTACGACACCGACGTTATCCCATTTGCTGACTTGGACTTGCAGCGCCGCTACGGTGACCGTCCGACCGAACTGAGCGCTATTGGCTGCACCCGCGCCTCCGAGGCGCAGCGCCGCGGCAAGTGGGCGATCTTGAGCAACAACCAGGATCGAACCGTTTCTTTCAAGACTGGCATGGAAGGTGTAATCCCGCTGCCAGGCCACATCATCCCCGTGGCGGACTCTTTGCTGGCGGGCCGCGAAATCGGCGGTCGGATTTCGGCTGCGGCTGGGCGGGTGATCACGCTCGATCGCGATACCCAGGCCAAGGCCGGCGATCGGCTAATCATCAACCTGCCGGGCGGCCGAGCCGAAGGGCGCACCGTGCAAAGCGTCAACGGCCGCGCCGTGACCGTCACGGTTGCCTACAGCGAACCATCGGTCCCGCAGTTGCAATGGGCGCTCGATGCTGATGATCTGGCGATTCCGCTGTATCGCGTGCTTCGCACCAGACGCACCACTGAAGGTGACTACGAGATCAGCGCGCTTCAATTCGAGCCAAGCAAATTCGCATTCATCGATACCGGCGCACGCCTGGAAGAGCGTCCAATCAGTGTGATACCGATCACTGTCGTTCCGGCGCCGGCAAGCGTGTCGCTGTCTTCGACTTCATCGGTTGTGCAGGGGCTATCCGTGGCCACCATGACCATCAGTTGGCCCGCTGTACCCGGCGCAGTCGGTTACGACGTGGAGTGGCGCAAGGACAGTGGCAACTGGATCAAGCTGCAACGCACCGGTATGACCAGCGTCGACGTGGTCGGCATTTACGCCGGTGCTTACGTGGCCCGCGTCCGGGCGGTGAGTGCGTTCGACATCTCGTCGATCTGGCGCAACTCGATCCTGACCAACCTGAAAGGGAAGGAGGGATTACCGCCGGCGGTGTCTTTCCTGACTCCAACCAGCCTTGTCTACGGCATCAGAATGGCGTGGGGTTTCCCGCCTGGCGCAGAGGACACACAGCGCACCGAGATTTGGTACAGCAAAACGACTTCGCGGGATGACGCGATAAAGCTCGGCGACTTTGCTTACCCGCAGGCGTCGCACGAGCTGCAAAACATCCTTGCAGGGGCCAGCTTCTTTTTCTGGGCGCGCCTGGTGGATCGAACCGGCAACATCGGGCCTTGGTATCCGCAGGGTAACGGCGTCTACGGCCAAGCCAGTTCGGATCAGACGGAGTACGAGAAATATTTCTCCGGCCAGATTGGCGAGTCGGCGCTGGGCAAACACCTGGGTGACCGCATTGAGCTTATTGATGGGCCTGCCGATTTGCCCGGGTCGGTCAACAACCGCATCCAGGTGGTGAGCGGCGAAGTCGATGCGATCTCGGAAAAGGTCGACGGCGTATTCGCGCAGGTCAATCCGCCTTTGGCGGGTGAAACCGAAGGTTACGCGGGATCGACGCAAGCCTTCGTCGGCGTGTGGTCATTGCAGTCCGCGGTGATCGAAGGCGACGTCGCCACCGGCAAGCGTGTCGATACCGTTCAAGTCGAGATGGGCAAAAACAGCGCCGCGATTCAGCAGGTCAGTCAGGCGCAGGTTGCCGCAGATGGCAAGGCTTCGGCCATGTGGTCTGTGAAGATGCAGATCGACGCAAACGGGCGATACGTCGCTGCCGGTATTGGTCTGGGCATCGAGAACGGACCGGCGGGATTGCAGAGCCAGTTCCTCGTGAGCGCGGATCGGTTCGCCGTCGTGAACGGCTTGGGCGGCAGTCCAACAGCCCCATTCGTGGTGCAAAACGGGCAGACGTTCATGAGCTCCGCGTTCATTGCAGACGGCAGCATCACGATGCTGAAGATCGGCCAAGCGTTGCAGTCGGACAACTACATACCCGGCGTGCAAGGTTGGCGCCTTGATAAGGCCGGCAACCTTGAGTTCAACGGCCCGGCACCGGGAGGCGGACGACTGACGATGACCAACAGGGCGATCATGGTCTACGACGCCAACAACGTGAAGCGTGTGCAACTGGGAGATCTCGACGCATGAGTCATGGACTAAGAATCTGGGGTAGCGATGGGGCTCTCCAGTTCAACACGGATTCCGCAACATGGCGGATCGTTTTATCCACGCTTGTTTCAGGTCAAACGGCGGCCACTCAGCAATTTAGTGTGCCAGGGTGCAACCCCAGTAACGCGGTTGCGATGGTTATTCCGATTTCCATTCCCGGTACTGAGGATCGTCAGTTGGAAACCGAAATGGCGGACGGAATTGTATATGTGCGCAACTTCATCAAGGGCTACGCCGCATCTAAAACTTCGAAAAGCGCGATGCGGCTAATAGTCATGAGGTGGTATTGATGGCGGGTTTTGGTCTGTCAGTTGTAAATGACGCTGGAATAATCAGTATTGACTCTGAGTACGCCAGGTTGTGCATTCTTCAAATTGGGACGTTCTCAGGAGGGGCGGGTAATGCATCTGTCAGCTTCAACCCGGTCATCACCACGCAAGAACCGCCATTGATCTTTCTCAGGCCAAACAACAACGGAGGCTTGGTCACAATTGGCTGCGCCGTTCTTGGCTCTGCGGGCAACTGGACCGGCATGAACATCGTGGGCCCTTCAAACTATGCTCCGAACGGCAAGTACTTCGTTGGCGGTTTTGCAACAACCCCAACTGCCTCCTTCGGGCTTCGATTGTGGGATGGGGGTTCGAAACTCGTGTTCGACAGTGGCAAGCCGGCCGCAGTATTCACTCGATTCTATCAAAACTGGACCTACGTAAAATCCACCCAAGACGTCCAGGGCTACTACACGAACTGGTACTCATCGCCGTTCAGTAGTTCGCCCGATGAATACCTGCTGTTCAACAATGCAGGGATGCGGATGCTATCCGGAGACAACATAGGCAGGGGGACAGGGATAATCTACGACTTCGCCGCTTCTCAGCTCTGGTTTACAACTACCGCGCTGAATAACCCCTTTAACTTTTCATTGCCTGCCGTCTACGCCAAGCCCGTTGCCTAGAAATTCTAGTAAAGACACATCGCTCAATTACGGAAATAACCATGGCCAAACAAACAATTAATCTCGGAACTGCACCCACAGGCGTCGGCGGCGATACGCCGCGTAGCGCGTTTACCAAGACACAAAGCAACTTCGACGAGCTTTATGCCGCCGATGCCGTCAATTACAAGCGAGCGAACATCATTGGCACCGTCTCTCAGGCGTCCGGTATTCCTACCGGTGCGATTCTCGAAAGGGGCGCGAACGCGCAAGGCAGCTACATCAAATACGCTGACGGAACTCTTCATTGCTGGACGCGTATGTCAACAACTGCCGTGAGTAACTTGAACGGCAGTGTTTTCAACAGTGCGGCGATTTACCCGGGAAACTTCCCGGCAGCCTTTGTCGGCCTGCCTGTAGTCATCGCAGCGGCGAGCGGCGTAGCTTTTTCGTGGGCTGGCAATTACGTGGAGCAGACGCAGAGCGCGTGGGGCGGATGGGTAGCCTTCTCCCCGACGGCTACTGGCGGTTTTGCATGGCTTAACTTTTTCGCATCCGGGCGGTGGTACTAATGATCATTAACCTGTCTCCTTGCCGTATGGACGGTACGCTCGACGTTTCCAAGGCTGGCGATACGCTGACCATCAACGGCGAGCAATTCAACTTTTCGCGAATGTCCGACGGGGACACGCTGCCCGTTGGGGCGTTCAGTTGCATGTGGATCGCCGGCGATGTCGACAAGCAGAACGGCGAGCTGACGCTGAACCTGCTTCTTCCTCTTCCACAGAACTACAGCCAGGCTCAGGCATTTCCCGTGCCGCTCGTGAATGTTGCCGACGGGCCCGTGGTCTTGCCTGAGCCGCTCCCGAGCGATGAGCCGCCATCTGCGCAAGTACCCTGGCCTGCGCGGGAAGGCGTTATCGATTGGGGAAAATTGATAACCCTTGCCCAGAAGGACGCGCAAGCCGCTGCCGCGCGCTTGGCCGCTGCAAGGGCGGAGCTTGCCACCCGCAACTCTTCCGCCGTCGTGCAGATTGATCGGATCGCTGATCGAGTCGCCACTCTGGGGTACGGCACGGAGGCTGGGGATGCCACTCCGGAAGACGAGGCAGAGCACGCCACACTGACGCTCAGCCTGAAAGCGTGGAAAGCCTACAAGTACGCACTGGGAAAGGTCACCACCAAAGAGGGCTGGTTTGAGTCCCCGGCCTGGCCAGTCGAGCCTGCTACGCCCGAAATCATTGCCGCCCCAATGCTGGCCGCCGAAGAAACGGTCTGACGCCGACTGAACGAGAACAACCCGCCATCGAGCGGGTATTTTTTTGCCTGGAGAAAAGTGATGACTGCAACCGAAAAAGACCGCGACATCCTCGCCCGTACGCTTTACGGCGAGGCTCGCGGCGAAGGTACGGCCGGTCAGGTCGCCGTGGCCTGGGCGATCCGCAACCGCGTGAACGACGGCAAGACCAATTCTTGGTGGGGGGAGGGCTACGCGGGTGTGTGCCAGAAACCATACCAGTTCAGCTGCTGGAACAAGGCCGACCCGAACTATCAGTTCCTGATCGGCGTGAAGCAGATCCCTTTTCGCGAACTGGCGCAATGTCGGATCGCTGCTGACCAGGTGATCGACGGCAAGGTGCCCGATCCCACCGGCGGAGCGACGCACTACTACGCGACCAGCATCAAGGCACCTGCCTGGGCGGCGAAGGCGAAACAGACACTGAAGCTGGGCGGGCACGTCTTCTTCAAGGATGTCCCGTGATGGTCGTGCCTTGGAAATTGGCCGGAATGCTGGCGCTGGTGCTGATCGGCGCCGGCAGCGCCTGGCAGTTTCAGGATTGGCGCTACGGCCAGCAGCTGGCTGAGCAGGCGCGGCAGCAAACCGAAACCCTCAATCAACTGACCCAGGCCGCTGCCACCGCGCAGCAGGCCGAGCAGGACAAGCGTTTGGCGCTCGAGCAGCGGCTGGCGTCCAGTGAGCAAACCCACTTCAGGAAAATGAGCAATGCCCAACGTGACCAAAATCGCCTGCGCGATCGCCTTGCCACTGCTGATGTCCGGTTGTCAGTCCTCCTCGACGCAACCGACGTTGCCAAAGGCTGTGGGGTGCCAGCCACCTCCGGCGCCGGCGGCGTGGATCATGCAGCCGTACGAGCCCGACTTGACCCAGCGCATGCTCAACGAATTATCGCCATCACCGACACCGGCGACCGGGGGCTGATCGCTCTGCAGGCGTGCCAGGCGTATGTACGGAACCTGGTGCAGTGATGGCGCCGAGCCATTCTTGCGATGCCACCGGTCGTAAACCATCATTCAGATTCGAACTGGATGACTGGTGGAATGGACAAACAACTGGCTGGTTACTCAATCGTGATGACGATTATCTGGGTTTCAGTAGTTCTTGCAGTCATTTATTGGATGTCGTAGTGAAGGTAATGGGGGATGACGTGGAAGGCGTGGTGCTAAGCCAGAAGATGCAGCGAGAGGCGGATCGCCTACTGGCGCAGATTGTCCGGGCTGATTCGATGATCATCGCTGTGAAGGCGGGAGCACGGGCAGATGGCTTCGTGCTTGGCTTGGAAACCGGCGGTGCTTTGCGCCCCGGCGATGCTGAAAATCTGTACATCATTTTTGAAGCCGCGTTGGTGGAGCGCCTGAAAACGCTGACGAAGGGCTGATTCAGTCGACTGGTTTTATCAGCTCCGGGCCTTGGTTCCGTACATTCCCCACGGCCCGGTCAACCTTGAACCACTCAAATACCCCCGTCGGTTCACCCAGTTGCAATAGCATTTGCTCGGCGCGCTCTTTCGGCGTTGCCGGGTCCAACCATTCCCGAGCCAGCTCCGGTGACAATGCCACCGGCCGTCGGTCGTGGATGTCGACCATGCCACCGGCGCTGTCGGCGGTGATAATCACGAAGCCATCATGCTCGCCGGGGCGATGCTCTTCATTTGGGTATTGGCCGATGGCGGCGCACAGTATCGGCGACTGATCCCGGTGTCTGATCAGGTAGGGCTGCTTCTTCGGACCGCCTTCGTCGACCCATTCAAACCAGTTGTTGATTGCGATGATCGCTCTGTGTGGCCAGATCGCGCGGAAGAATGGGCCGTGGGCAACTTTCTCTACCCTGGCATTGATCGGTGCAGCGCGATCCTTGGCCCAGTGCGGCCGCCACCCCCAACGAACCATGTCGGCGTGCAGGAACAGGCCTTCCTGGTGGAAGAGGGCGAGTTGAGCGGTCGGCGCGGCGTTGTACCGCTCGAAAGATTGCTCGCCGGTCGAGTTGACCAGCGCGTTCGGCATGCTGAGCGCCGCCACGAAATCGTGAATGCCACTGTACTGGGAGAGTCGTCCGCACATTGCCCGTTCCTCGCATGGTTCCTTCAGCGTAGACCCGCTGGCGCCGGCTTCATCACAAAACCTTTTCCGGTGCATGTGGTGCAGTCGTCACGCGTACCAAAGCGATCGAGGCAGGCAGGGCAGATGCAGAAGGCGGCTGACTCGATGTGAGGTCGCACCTTTTCAATGACGCGCAGATCCCGGTCCTCCTGGGCAATCTGAGCCGCATCAACCAGCGCTCGGTAAGTGTCCGGGTCGTCGATGGGGTTGTGGCAAATGCCGCGGATCATCCGCTGCGTCTCGATCAATTGGTACCGCCGCCCGTGCATCTCCAAAATCAGCCCCGTGATAGTGCCGACATTCCGGGAAAGCCCTAGATTCAGGTGTATCCCTTCTGGGCCCGAGTAAACCTTGCCGTCATAAGTAGATGATGCGCCGCGCGGCTCGGTCGTTGCGAAGTCGAAGATAGAGCGGCTGATCGTGCCCATCAGCTCTCCGTTGTCGATCCGCACGACGTCATAGGTCGACGCTCCGCGGTACTGCCCCGGCGAGTTCTGCAACTCCTCCACTGCGTGCCAATACGCGGCGTCTGCCATTTCACCCATGTCGAACCGCTCTAGCTGATCAATCAGTCCTTCGCCATGGAGAGCTGCGGCCATCTCATGGAGCGTTTCCCGGTGGCCTTCAGGGTTTTGCATGCGGAAGTCCTGGTCGTCGAGTGTGTCGCGCCATCGCTGGAGTCGGAGGTATTTGGCCTGGTCGAAATTCATGAAAACGATCGCTGTACAAGTGCTGTATGTATGTACAGTAATCGAGGTGTGACTTGCGGGCGAGGATGAAGCGACGAACTGTAGCCATGAGACTGCTTTCGGCCAGAAGCGGGCATTCATACCGCTAGTCAAATAGACTGTCGCGACGACCGCATTCAAGTTTGGTGCAAGTGTTCAGCGGGAAAAAGGGAGGATTGATGAGTCTTGATCTGTGCTTGGAAGCTGATAGTACGCTCACAATTTTGACATTGAGCAATGCCCTTGAGAATGCTGGTGCTCGAAAAGTCGAGGTAACAGAAGATGGGCTATACGCTGAATTTAGCTCAGGACTTAAATTAAGTACCGATGACGCCTTCGGTGGTCCCACGATTTATGCTGAGAATACAATGGGTATCGACTTTCCTGTCGCTGTGCGTTGTACCATCAGAATTAAAGGGCCTGAGCCAGAGGGAGAGTCGGCTATGGAAGATTTGGGAAAAGTCGCCCAATCAATATCTCAGTCCTGTTCAGCTTTCTTTCTAGTTAGCTTTCAGTTCGAACAAACCATGTACTGGCGGGATGCGACAGGGCTACATCGTCCTTGAGGTCGGTGCCTGCGCGTCGTGCTTCAGATATTTTTGAATGGTGCTTTTCGGGAAAAAGCGCCTTTAATTAATGGCCCGCGATTAGCCGATTGCTGCCGGTCGCATACGGACTTGGTTGACCCCCAAACAGGCCTTTCGGGCGATATGAAGTTGAATTCAGCCATTTTTTCCAGAATTCCGTACAGAACCTAAAGATTAAAACATTGGTTTCTACCCCGTTCTTTAGCTATATAGAGCGCCTTGTCAGCTCGGGCCAGTAGTACGTTATACGGGTGCAGTGGACCAAATTTATGTACTGAAAAACCAATGCTTATAGTTAAGTATCCTGTGTTGGAAGCGGAGTGCGGTATTCTCAAGTCTCGCACTAGTTGGCATAGAGTTTCGGCGTGCCGAGCTGACTGGCCTTTCGTCATGCCATTGGAAAGAATTACAAATTCTTCACCGCCATACCTGGCTGCAAAATCAGAGCCTCGCTGGAAAGACTTATTCAAACTATCAGCGACACGTATTAACGCTTCGTCGCCAGCTTGATGCCCATAAATATCATTGTATGACTTGAAGTGATCAACATCGATCATGGCAAGAGTCAACGAGTCGCTGTTGCGACATGCAATTTTACATTGAATTTCGAATTGCGTATCAAAAAAACGTCTATTGTAAATTCCTGTCAGTCCATCTTTTATGGATAGTTGTTCAAAATGTACTTTCATTTCTTCGAGAGATCGATGCTCGTCGCGAAGTTGCTGTTGTATTAGCATGCGAGCTGTTACATCTTTTTGTATGCCTAAAAAATTGGTTACAACTCCATTTGCATCATAAATTGGAGATATGCTTAGCTCATTCCAAAACATCGTTCCATCCTTGCGGTAGTTTCGCAAGGTTACGAGGCAGTACTCACCTTGTTTAACGGCGTTGCGAATAATTTCAAGTTCAGGCTGTTCTTGATCGTTTTTTTGTAGGTATCGGCAGTTAATATTAGTGACTTCTTCAAACGAGTAACCGGTCATACGCTCAAAAGCAGGATTTACAAAAATCAGCGGATTGTCGTCTATAAAATTATCGGAGATCGTGATGCCATCTCGCGAATCCATAACTGCCTGTTTAAGAATTTCAATCTTCATAAAAATTCCGTTAATAGGATTGAATGGAGGGGAGTTGTTTTAAGAGAACACACCATCTAGAAGAGATAGTTAATTAACGTTACTAACGTATAAGTGTAGCCGTTGAAAAATACAATAACTGTTTTTATGCTTTCTACAGCCGCTGCGATTGATTTCAGTCAAAAGCTCCGCAGAAATAGCCCTGGCTGGCTGATTGCGACAGAAATGACCTGCATTAGGGCATCAGATAAAGGCTTGACTGTTCACTTCTTTTTCGCGCGGCCGCTTGGTGACCGGCAGCTTCTGGCCGATAGCGGCCTTGGACGACTGATACATGGAATTCCAGCCTATATTCGATCGGTCCCCACACCCGATCCCGGTGTGGGGGCCTTTTTTTGTCTGCCATTTGATGGTGTAGTGGCAGATCATTTGCGCCTGCAACCAACCGCTGGGCGGCTGGCTGTGGATCGATGTTGAATTTGGCAAGCAGGGGTTTGCGCCACCAGCGAACAGCGCGGAATCGAACGAGGGTCAGCATGAATAAGGCACTGTCTGCATTGAACCTGCCGAACGCGGTGGAGGTTCAAACTTTGAAACTTCTGCACCAAATTGAACTGGCGCACACGGCAGACGATCTGTTTCGCGCCAGTGATCGTGCCGACGGTTTTGTGCTGGGCCTGGCGACGGTCAAGGTGCTGAACGCGGCCAGTATCGAAGGCTTGTATAAGATCTTCGAGGCAGCAGCCACGGCGCGGCGTCAGGAGCACGAACAGTGATCGGCGAAGGCATCCACTAAGAGGTGTTGCGCACGTTGGTCGAACAACACGCGGTGCGCGAATGCCTGGTGGCCAGGATCGAGGGTGGCCCCGACTGGGGCCTGTCGATTCGCTTGGGCGGCAGTGGGGCGCGCTGGGTGCCGGTGCGCTCGCGGCGTGAGCCGTTGCGCAGTTGGGCAGTTGGGCCAGCTTGACCGCGGTGGGGCGCTTTGCCGAAAGCGTCGGCCTCAGTGAGTTCAGTGTAGAACTGTAAGCGGTGATAGGTTCAATGCGTTTGCAGCATCCCCACGACATTAGGGCCAGCCAACTTCCAAAGTCTGGATAGGGATTCGACCCCCTTCTAGAATCACTATTGGTTGCGCTCTGTTGGTAAGGAGGATTCAATTCTTCAGTGCGCCGTTGAGCGTGGTATTCAAAAGTAACTCATGATGAAGGTAACACTTGAATTTGCCGTTCCAGGCTCGAGCGATTGAGTTGGAATCCGGTAATATGCCGCCTTTAGTGGAATCTGAAAGCTTCCTCCAGCGTTGCCAGTGTTGTCTGTGAATACCTGATTTTTGTCGAGTGCGACGGGCTGATTGTTATCGTTAAATAACTGAAGCCCAAGCCCGCGGGCAGAGGACTCCCTACTCAACTCTACAATACCCATATTGGCATCAATAACATGGGTATTTGGCTTGAATGTATAGTGGATTTTGTTGATGGATTTAGGGCAATCAAGCAAAGCTATGTGGAAGGGTACTTTAGGCGGGATTTCGTAAATATCGCTGACAGTGTAGTCGCTACCCATATTGACTTTTATGTCTGGACTTCTGCAGGAGGCCGATTGGTGTGTAATGGATATATTGACGTAGAATTTCATTATGTCCAGGCCGCCATGTCTATATGAGGCGAGAAGCCCATTAATTTCTTTGGTATTAGACGGGATTGCGCCTGTCTTAACTAGGCCTAATACATAAGTCGCTCCGAACTTATATACGTAGTCTCCTGTTGTGCGCTCGATATTTTCGTCATAAAAAGGTACTTTATATCCACCATACCCCTTCATATACCAGGATAGACCAGTGCCGGGAATAGCAAACAATGGCCCCGGTGTTACGTGAGTGCTGAAAGATGGGTTCGCAATAAGGCCCGAGTTGGATGCAGTGAGACATCTGTAATAGGCGGAGTTACCAAGGGTACCTATCGTTTGCTCATAGATAATTGTACCTTCAGGAGTATCTTGGGGTATGTCAAGTTTAATGTTGCTAATTGCGCTCTTGAGCTCTTGTGTTTTAAATGAATTGTAGGGGGTGCAGTTCGCGGCATTGGCTAAGCAGCACGCGAAAAGACATGTTACGAAGAGTAAAAGTGGTGTTTTATTTCGCATCATTAGAGATTGATTCGCTTTCTAGATTCTATTCTGATTTTTGCCTGTATTCTTGCATTTCTATAAGGCGGTCTGTGGTTAAGGTGAGATTAAATTCCAGTTGATTTATTGGCGTTAATTAAAGATTGTGTGTTTCTGCTGACGTTTCGTACGGTCTGAAATCGGTAGGTAGGCTATCTATACCAGCTTCGAATCGACATCAGACGATTCTGATTTTTCTGCTATATCTATGATAAGCCTCTGGTCCGCTAATGAAGCTCTGGCTGTTCTCGAGATCGTATGTTCAATCGACTTGGTAATGACCGACGTCTGTATGCTGAGCACAATGGACGGGCTGAATTTGGCACGACTGATCGGGTCACAGTGGCCATCACTGCAAGTCATCCTCACATAAGGTGATAAAACCGTACCTGATGAGTGATGCCTTACCACTCTTGCTTCTTGCGCAAGCCATGGAATCTGGATGCGCTGCATCGAGCGGTTAGGATGCACCTACCTACTTGATCAGTGGCCCGAGTGCTCCATCGGGAATGTGACCGCGATTAGCCGAAATTGCCAGGCGTTAAGACTGTTCTTGCCGAAAGCAGTCAGTCGGGGGCCATCAAAACGGCCAAGCTCATTTTGATGAACTCTTCGTTTTTGTCGATGGCCCAAAGGGCGCCCCGGACGTTCTCGGCAACATCCGCAGAGCCGCGTTGCTCGACCCAGTTCGTCAGCTCCATGATGGCGGCTTCGAGAGCGAGTTGGTTCTCATTGATTTTGTAAAGCAGGGAAGGGAGCAGATCGGAATTTGGCATGGGCGTTCCTCCGTGAAAGAGCCCAGCCTAGCACCGTGTTACATGAAGAGTGTTTTACGTTTGGCAGGACGCCAGAGAAGGGAGAAAAGCCAGAAAGTTTTGTAACGCGTATCAAAAAGTTTTGTAACGCTTCCGTGAGCTCAGCGAAAATCTCAACAGCCAGAAACGACAAAGCCCTGAATAATCAGGGCTTTGTCGTACATAAGATGGCGGAGGCGATGGGATTCGAACTCATGGACCTGTTACAGTCGACGGTTTTCAAGACCGTTGCCTTAAACCACTCGGCCACACCTCCGTTG
>NZ_JBIUVJ010000002.1:236848-251301 GCF_044742875.1 Pseudomonas sp. NPDC087817 | reverse complement strand
GTCAAACTCTCTGCATGGCTGTTACAGAGCGTCTGTTATGATCTTTGCGACTGAACGTTTCAAACCAACAGGAGTGTCGCCATGCGCGAACAGGATTACGCAGTTAATAACAGCGTGCAGGCTGAGCAGCTAGAGGTTAGCCGCGTCCTGCGCAACACTTACGGCCTACTGGCTCTGACCCTCGCATTCAGTGGCGTGATGGCTTTCGTGGCTCAGCAGATGCGCGTTGGCTACCCGAATATTTTCGTGGTGCTGATCGGCTTCTACGGGCTGTTCTTCCTCACCAACAAACTCCGTGATTCCGCGTGGGGTCTGGTGTCCGCGTTTGCGTTGACCGGTTTCATGGGTTTCCTGCTCGGCCCGATTCTCAATCGTTATCTGGGCATGCAGGGCGGCGCTGAAGTGGTCAGCTCCGCATTCGCGATGACTGCACTGGTGTTTGGTGGTCTGTCGGCTTACGTGCTGATCACCCGCAAGGACATGAGTTTCCTCGGTGGTTTCATCACCGCCGGTTTCTTCGTCCTGCTGGGTGCAACGCTGGCAAGCTTCTTCTTCCAGATCAGCGGTCTGCAACTGGCGATCAGCGCAGGTTTCGTGCTGTTCTCGTCGGTCTGCATTCTGTTCCAGACCAGCGCCATCATTCATGGCGGCGAGCGGAACTACATCATGGCGACCATCAGCCTGTATGTATCGATCTACAACCTGTTCATCAGCTTGTTGCAGATCTTCGGCATCATGAGCCGCGACGACTGATTCAGGTCTGCGTTTCAACAAAAAACCCGCTTCGACGGGTTTTTTGTTGCCTGCAGAAAAGCCACATGCGGAGGCTTTTGATCAGTTGATCACGATGCTGCCATCGGCCTGTTGCTTGTAGATCGTGTAAGGCAACAGCAACGTGTCGAGTACCCCCGAGGCCACGGCATCAATCGCCCAGCCCGGAAGTGCCGCGTTGTAAGCGTTACCTTCGCCTATCGGCGCATGCAGCGTACAAAAATCGTACATCACACCGCTGTAGATCCGAGGGACCGCCCCGCAATAGGATTTGCTCCGCTTTAAATCGTCCACGGCCACCTGATCGCTACGCGCGACGGTCTGCACCGTCCCGCATCCGCCCAGCATCGCCGCCATCAGCATCATTGCCAGAACTTTCATACCGCCAATCCTTCGCCGGAAAACCCTCAATTTACGCCGAACGTCAGGAAAAAGCACTTAAGCCATCGGCGGCAAACGGCGCTTGACCGGAGTTTTCTTGACGATCGCCGTGTTGGTCTCGGCCAGCGTATTGAGACGGTCTAGCAGGGTGTCCAGCTGCTCCATCGAGCGCACGTGCAGACGGGCGATAAAGCAGTCCTCGCCGGTGACCTTGTCGCACTCGGTGAATTCCGGGATCGACAGAATCTGTCGCTCAACCTCCTGCAACTGCCCCGGCAACGGCCGTACCCGCACGATCGCCTGCAATTGATAACCAAAGCATTTGGGGTCGATTTCGACGGTGTAGCCCTTGAGCACGCCGCGCTCTTCCAACCTACGCAAACGCTCGGCCACGCTGGGCGAAGACAGACCACTGATCTGTGCCAGTGCCTTGAGCGAACGTCGCGAATCCTCCATCAAGGCACTGATTAGAACTTGGTCGATGTCATCGGTCATGGCGAATTCCCGTATTAGGCGATTGATGGAAATCACCCTCGATAAAAAAGGCAGAAAGCCAGTTTAGCCTGCTTTTTACGCTGGAGCGCTCCTGCGTTGGCTTGGCATACTTTTGCCATGCTTTCGACAAATGCACAGGAGATTGATGATGGACAAAACACTCCGTCGCGGCTCATTTGAAATGACCGCTGCGATGCTGATATCCGGGACGATCGGCTGGTTCGTGCTGGTTTCCGGGCAACCGGTGCTGGACGTGGTGTTCTGGCGCTGTGTGTTCGGCGCTGGCACCTTGCTGTTGATCTGCGCAGCATTCGGCTTTCTGCGGCCGGCCATTCTGACCCGCACGACATTCCTGCTCGCCGTGCTCAGCGGCGTGGCGATTGTCGGCAACTGGGTACTTTTGTTCGCCTCGTATTCCCGGGCTTCCATTGCCATTGGTACGGCGGTGTACAACGTGCAGCCGTTCATGCTGGTCGGCTTGGCGGCGCTGTTTCTCGGCGAAAAAATCACCCTGCAGAAAATGTTCTGGCTGGCGATTTCCTTCATGGGGATGCTGGCGATCGTCAGTGCCCATGGCCAGCAAGGCGAGGGCGGTAACGATTATCTGGTGGGCATCGCACTGGCGCTGGGTGCGGCGTTTCTTTACGCGATTGCAGCATTGATCATCAAGCGTCTGACCGGCACGCCACCGCACTTGATTGCACTGATTCAAGTGTGCACTGGAGTGCTGTTGCTCGCACCGTTCGCACACTTTTCCGCAATGCCGCAGGCACCGAGCGCGTGGGCCAGTCTGATCACGTTGGGCATTGTGCACACCGGCCTGATGTACGTGCTGTTGTACGGTGCGATTCAGAAATTGCCGACCGCTCTGACCGGCGCACTGTCATTCATCTACCCGATTGCCGCGATCTTCGTTGACTGGTTCGCGTTCGGCCATCGCCTGGAAACCCTGCAATGGCTGGGTGTGGCGGCGATATTGCTGGCCGCTGCCGGTATGCAACAAGGCTGGGGCTTCAAGGCTCGGCGACTGGCTGCGCAGTAACCCTCAGATGTTCCAGCGCGGCGCGCTTTTCGCCAAGCGCTGGCGCATTTCTGCAATGTTCGCCGCCAGTTGCCGGGTCAACAATCGATAGCCATCGAGGGCGCTGTAGACCGGCGCATCGAGACTGGCGTCCGGCAATTCCAGCGGCCGCTCCAGGCGTTGCGTCGCGCCGGATTTCAACGCGCGCGCCATGCCGATCAGTTGCACGCGAATGACTCTGTGCTCAGCCTTCAACGCTGATTGCAGATGGATCATGGCCTGCGGGTCGTTGGCATCGGGGCGGGTGTTGCCGAGGATTTCCAGGGTGCTGATGCACATGCGCAGGTTGCGCTGGATCGCATCGAGTTCGGTCATGGAAATCTTTACTTCCTTGGACACCGACGGCATCAGCGAACGCAATTGCACCATCACTGCGCTCAGGCGGCTCATCAGTTTCAGATGCTCGTCAGCACTGACCGGCTGACCGTTGATGATGCGTCCGTACACCGTGGCGCAATCGCGCAAGGCATCTGCCAGGTTGTAGCGCCACGAGTACACCGCGTACAGCGGCAGGGCGAAAGAGAAAGCCAGGGCAAGGGCAATGCCGATCAGAATATCGACTCCACGCCACAAGCCATCGGTGATCGGGTTGTCGCCATGCCCGGCGACAATAAACACGGTGATCGCCGAGAGCAGGGCGGTATAACCGCCCTTGCCAATGGCGTGATAGGAGAAAAAGCCGCAAACCACGGCCATGGCGAAGTAGGTGAGCCACGGCATGCCCAGCCACGCCTGCTGCGCCACCAGCAGCAAACCGACGCCGGCGCCGATCAGGGTGCCGGTGGCGCGTTCGGCGGCTTTCT
This sequence comes from Pseudomonas sp. NPDC087817, assembly GCF_044742875.1. Lineage (NCBI taxonomy): Bacteria > Pseudomonadati > Pseudomonadota > Gammaproteobacteria > Pseudomonadales > Pseudomonadaceae > Pseudomonas > Pseudomonas sp. NPDC087817. The sequence continues at coordinate 247,770 of NZ_JBIUVJ010000002.1, read as the reverse complement.
TGCCGATGTTGCCGTGGTGCTGCAAACCGCCGATCACCACCAGCATGGTCACCGATGCCCATTCACCGTGGGGCAGGTTGATGCCGGTGGTCAGCAGAATCGTCGCCAGCAACCCCAATGCCACCCGCACCGCGTGGATCAATCGGGCGTGTCGGTAGCGCCGGTACGGGTCCAGCAGCGGACGCAGGATTCGGCGCAACAGCGGTGGCAGTCGGTGGGTGCTGAACGTACTCAGTGCAAGGCCCTCGTCAGAAAATGTAGTCGGTGGTCAGAAAGCTCGAATCACGTCCGCGAATGATCTCGCTGATCAGGTCCTTGTTGCTGTCCTGGAACTTGGTTGCCACCAGCGTGCGGATCGAGAAAACCCGTAGTGCATCGTGTACCGACAGCGTGCCCTCGGCGGAGTTCTTGCGGCCGTTGAACGGGTAAGTATCCGGGCCACGCTGGCACTGCGCGTTGAGATTGATCCGCCCGACCTGGTTGGCAAAGGTGTCGACCAGCCGGCCGACCGCCACCGGGTTGGTGCCGAAGATGCTTAACTGCTGGCCGAAATCCGACTCCAGCACGTAGTCGATCACCGTATCGAGGTGACGGTACGGCACGATCGGCACCACCGGCCCGAACTGTTCTTCCTGGTACACGCGCATCTGCGGGTTCACCGGGTACAGCACCGCCGGGTAGAAGAACGAATCGCGGGATTCGCCGCCATTCGGGTTGACCACTTCAGCGCCCTTGCTGCGCGCATCCGCCACCAGGCCGTGCAGATAATCGACTTTGCCTGACTCCGGCAGCGGCGTCAGCGACACACCGCTGTCCCACGGCATGCCCGGTTTCAGGGTGGCCAGTTTCGCGTTGAATTTCTCGATGAAACTGTCGACCACATCTTCATGCACAAAGAGAATTTTCAGCGCGGTGCAGCGCTGGCCGTTGAACGACAGCGAGCCGGTAACCGCTTCGCTGACGGCGTTGTCGAGATCGACTTCCGGCAAGACGATGCCGGGGTTCTTCGCATCGAGACCCAGCGCGGCACGCAAGCGGTGCGGTTTCGGGTGCAGCTTTTTCAGGTCGCTGGCGGCTTTGTTGGTGCCGATGAAGGCGAAGATGTCGATCTTGCCACTGGCCATCAGCGCGCTGACGGTTTCGCGGCCGCTGCCGTAGATGACGTTGATCACCCCGGTCGGGAAGCTGTCGCGGAACGCTTCCAGCAGCGGACGAATCAGCAGCACGCCGAGCTTGGCCGGTTTGAACACCACGGTGTTGCCCATGATCAACGCCGGGATCAGCGTGGTGAAGGTTTCGTTCAGCGGATAGTTGTAAGGGCCCATGCAAAGCGCGACGCCGAGCGGGACGCGGCGGATCTGCCCGAGCGTGTCCTGCTCCAGCTCGAAACGGCTGGAGCGGCGGTCGAGTTCTTTAAGCGCATTGATGGTGTCGACGATGTAGTCGCAGGTGCGATCGAACTCTTTTTCCGAGTCCTTGAGGTTCTTGCCGATTTCCCACATCAACAACTTCACCACAGCATCGCGTTGCAGGCGCATGCGGCCGAGGAAGGCTTCGACATGCTGGATACGTTCGGCCACGCGCATGGTCGGCCACAGGCCCTGACCACGGTCGTAGGCACGCACGGCGGCGTCGAGGGCGGTGAGGGCGGTGTCGGCATCGAGCAGCGGCGTGCTGCCGAGGATGACTTGTTCGTCGCCATTCTCACCTTTTAGATAGACCGGGCTGCGCACGGTGGCGAGCGGGCCGTCCCAGCGGCGCAACTGGCCGTCGACCAGATATTCGCGTTGCTCGACCTGAGCGTCGAGACGGTATTTTTCCGGGATGTCGCTGACAGAAGGGAACAGGTTGCCAAGGATGTTTGCTGTGGTCATGTCGCTACCCCGTGTTGATGTCTGCGTGCAGATCAAAAGTCTCTACAGGTTATACGCCTGAATGCGCCGAAATTTAAACCCGCAAATGTCACCCGAATGTCACGCAAAGGCGCACAACAGAGCGGGCTGGCTTGAAGATCGTTCCCACGCTCCGCGTGGGAACGCCTCAAGGGACGCTCCGCGTTCCAATGGGACGCAGAGCGTCCCGGGCTGCATTCCCACGCGGAGCGTGGGAACGATCTTCATCATCGGGGGAGAGGGCTGGCCCCGTTTGCCCCCCTCGCTGTCCCGCAATGCCCTCAACCGTTGTCTGCCGCTGTCTTAAGGTGTGATCACAACAATAAGCGAGGCCGTTATGCGGGCAATCCAACTCACTGTACTGCTGGCGTTGGCCATGGCGTTGCCTGGCTGCGGCGATGACGCCAGACCGACGACCACTTCCAGCATCGCCGGCAACGCCATTCCCAAAGACCCGGCACTGGCACAGATCTACGCCAACAGCTGCCAGCTCTGCCACGCCAACCCTGCCGCCAACGCGCCGCTCACCGGTGATCGCCAAGCCTGGGAGCCGCGTATCCAGCAGGGCGCCGACACGCTGCTCGACCATGCGATCAACGGCTACAACGGCATGCCGCCGATGGGCCAGTGCGTCGAGTGCTCGGAAGAGCAATTTCTGCAATTGATCGGCTTCATGGCCGACCAGCCTCTCCCACAATAAGGGTGCGCGCATGACCATGGATCTGACACGGCGTCAGTTGTTGCAACGGGCAAGTATCGTCGGCGCGTTCAGCGCATTGGCCAGCACCCCGGCATTGGGCCAATTGCTGCGCGCGCCACGCTTGATTCCGTGGCGCAACTGGTCGGGCGGGCAAAGTTGTCTGCCGGCGGCGCGACTGGCGCCGAAGAATCTCGATGAGCTGACGACCGTCATCAAGCAGGCGCAAGGCAAGATCCGTCCGGTCGGTTCGGCGCATTCCTTCAGCGCACTGGTGCCTACCGACGGCACGCTGTTGTCGCTGAGCTATTTCAACGGTCTGCTCGATCACGATGCGAAAACCCTGCAAGCCGAATTCGCCGCCGGCACGCCGATGTCACGCATGGGCGCGCCACTGAAAGACATTGGCCAGGCCCTGCAGAACATGGCCGACATCGATTACCAGACGCTTGCCGGGGCGATCTCGACCTCGACCCATGGCACCGGGAAAAACTTCCAGTCCTATTCGGCGCACGTCTGCGGCCTGCAACTGGTGACCGCCAGCGGTGAGGTGCTCGACTGCGACAGCCAGCGCCATCCCGAAGTGTTCAACGCTGCGCGCGTGTCCCTTGGTGCCCTCGGCGTGGCGACAAAAATCCGCCTGCAAAACCGCCCGGCCTATCGCCTGCGCGAACGCCAGTGGATCGCCAAGACCGAAGAGCTGCTGGAAGACCTCGACAAGAACACCCGTGAAAACCAGCACTGGGAAATGCTCGTCGTCACCCATTCCGATTACGCCTTGTCCATCGCCCTCAACGAAACCGATGACCCGGCCACACCACCGATTCCGCCCGAAGAGGAGGGCGGCAACGAGTTCGTCACCCTGATCGAGAAGATCGACAAGTACGGCAGCGACTTCCCCGACCTGCGCCGTACGCTGCTTAACAGCCTGCGCCATCTGGCGAGTTTCGATGACCGCGTCGGTGACTCGTTCGACATCTACGCCAACGTGCGCACAGTGCGCTTCAACGAAATGGAATATTCCGTGCCAGCCGAACACGGCCCGGCGTGCCTGCGCGAAATTCTCAAGTTGATTCAGGACAAGGACCTGCGCACCTGGTTTCCCATCGAGTATCGCTACGTCAAGGCTGACGATATTCCGTTGAGCATGTTCGAGGGCCGCGACAGCTGTTCAATCTCGGTGCACCAGCATTATCAGATGGACCATCACAACTTTTTCGCCGCCGTCGAGCCAATCTTCTGGAAGTACAACGGCCGGCCGCATTGGGGCAAGTTGCACACGCTCAACGCGAAAAACCTGCAACCGCTGTACCCGCGCTGGCGCGAATTTATCGATGTGCGCCAGGTGCTGGACCCCAGTGGCCGGTTTCTCAACGCGCATCTGTCGTCGATTCTGGGGGTGAGCTGATGGCGGTCAATCGACGTAATTTTCTGCTCGGCACACTGGGTGTCGGCGCTTTGTTGATCGGTGTAGGCGCCTGGTTGCGTCCGGGCGACCGGGGCGCGCCGTACAGCGAATATTTCCGTGCGCTGAATCAAGAGTTGAAAAACAAAGGTCCGATGCGCCCGGTGTTGCTGATCGATCTGGATCGCCTCGATCACAACATCGATGTGGTCATGCAGTCGGTCAAGCGCGGCGGCAAGCAACTGCGGCTGGTGGAGAAATCCCTACCGGCACCGGGGCTGTTGAACTACATCGGCCAGCGTGCCGGGACGCAGCGCCTGATGTCGTTTCATCAGCCGTTTCTCAATCACGATGCGGTCGCGTTCCCGCGGTCGGACATTCTGCTCGGCAAGCCACTGCCGGTGCGCTCGGCCGAATTGTTCTATCAGAATCACAAAGGTTCATTCGAACCGAGCAAGCAACTGCAATGGCTGCTCGACGGCCCTGAACGTTTGCAGCAGTACCTTGCGCTGGCTCAGGGTTTGGGCACGCGACTGCGCATCAACATCGAGCTGGACGTCGGTCTGCATCGCGGCGGGGTCAGTGATGTGAATGTGCTGGGGCAGATGCTCACGCTGATCAGCGCCAACCCGCAGCATCTGGAATTCGCCGGGTTCATGGGCTACGACCCGTTCGTGGGCATGGGGGTGCCGGGGATTCTGGGTTCGCCAGAAGAGCTGTTCGCCAAGGTCATGGTGATTTATCAGCGCTGCGTGGATTTCACTCGCCAGCAATTTCCGGCGTTGTGGCACGACGGTTTGTGCCTGAATACCGCCGGCAGCCCGAGTTACCGCATCCATGAAAACGAAAAGCTCAGCAGCGAAGTGTCCGTCGGCACGGCGATGCTCAAACCGACGCACTACGACTTGCCGTCGCTGGTCGAGCACGTGCCGGCAACCTACATCGCCACGCCGGTGTTGAAGAGCACGGGCGCGGTGAATATTCCGGCGCTTGATGACAAGTCGAAACTGTTCTCGTGGTGGGATCAGAACCAGCGCCAGACCTTTTTCATTTACGGCGGTAACTGGATGGCCGAGTTCGAATCGCCGTCCGGATTGCAAAGCAACAGTGTCTACGGCCGCAGCTCGAATCAGGAGATGGTCAATGGCTCGAATGCCGTCGGCCTGACGGTCGAAGATCAAGTCTTCCTGCGCCCGACCCAGACCGAAGCCGTACTCCTGCAATTCGGTGATTTGCTGGCCGTGCGCGGCGGCAAAATCGTCGACAACTGGCCTGTCTACACCTGAAAACCCAATAGTCCAAACACCACGTCCCCCTGTGGGAGCTGGCTTGCCAGCGATGGCGTCACATCAGCAACCCTTTACTTCGCTGACAGACCGCTATCGCTGGCAAGCCAGCTCCCACAGGGTTTTGTGTTGTCTGTTAAACCCCGATCAATTCCGTAATGAAGCTTTTATGACAAAAGTTCGGTAGCACATCGCCAGTTCGGTCATGCCTATGTAACGCGCTTGAGGGGCCCAACGGGGCGCTTTTCACAAGCCGAGGCGGGACGCCGGGAGTGAGGCAATGGGGACTATGGAACGCTACTCGAAAGTGGGCATGCAGGAACTCGATCAACGCTTGTCGAAGATCGTCGAAGCCGCGCGCAAGAAGCCGGTTTCGGTGTATCGCTACGGCGCGCCGTGGGTCTGGATTGTTTCGCAGGATGACTGGCAGGGCGCTTTGAAAGAAGTGTCCAGCTACATTCCGCCGGGCCATTCGCTGGTTCTGTTGCGCCCACAGATCGACGATTTGCTCGACACCCATCGCGAACTCTTGCACGACCTCAATGCCGAGCCCGGCATGTTGATCCCCGCGCAAACGGTCATGCACATCCTGCTGCTGCAACTGCTGTATTCGGTGCCCAGCGAGCAGCAGCTGTATGAACAGCTCAATTACAACCTGCTGTTCCGCTGGTTCGTCGGCCTCGGCCTGAACCAGAAAGTCTGGAGTTTCAACGTCCTCAGTCGCGACATCGCCACGTTGCTCAACAACCCGCAGGCGGTGCAACTCATTCAGAAAATCATTGGCGAAGTGTTCTGCGGTGCCTTGCTGCAAATGCCCGAGTTCTCGTTGAACTTCGCGCTGCTGCACACCTGGCTCGGCAAGCACGCCTGCGCCCCGCACGTCAGCAATTGACAGCGGCAACACACAAGGCGCTGAGGCGCCAACAGGTCATCGCGAATTCAGGGGGTAGTGTGGAACCGATTTTCAAGTCACGGCTGGCGCTGTGGGGCTGGCTGCTGGTGACGGCGGGCGTGCAGCCGGCATTGGCCGAGGAGGCTGTCGAAAACGCAGCGCCGCAGCGTCTGGTCGACGTCAACGAGTACTTCGTGCGTGGCAATACCGTGCTTGATGCGCGGGCGATTGAAGAAGCGGTGTACCCGTTTCTCGGCCCGCAGAAAGGCATGAACGACATCGAAGGCGCGCGGGATGCCTTGCAGAAGGCTTATCAGGAACGCGGTTATCAATCGGTGTTCGTCGAGCTGCCGGAGCAAGCTGTCGCCGACGGCATCGTCTATCTGCAAGTCAGCGAAACCAAGGTCGGCCGGGTCCGCGTGGTCGGTGCCAAACACTATTCGCCCCTGGACATCCGCGACAACGTCCCGGCGCTGAAGGAGGGCGAGGTGCCGGACTTCGCCAAGGTTCAGGGCGAACTGGCACAGCTCAACAAAACCCCGGGTCGGCAGGTCATGCCACTGGTTCGCGAAGGCCAGCGCCCGGGCACCATGGACGTCGATTTGCAGGTCGAAGACCAGAACCCGTGGACCGCCAGCGTCGGCCTCAATAACGATTACAGCGCCGACACTGAAAAGCTGCGCACCGTCACCAGCCTCGGCTACAACAACCTTTGGCAACTCGGCCATAGCGTCAACCTGACGTTCTTCACGGCGCCACAGGAAACCGACAACGCCAAGGTCTGGTCTGGGTCCTACACCGCGCCGCTGACCGAGCGCTGGAGCGTGCAGTTCTCCGGTTACCAGTCCGACAGCAACGTCGCCACCATCGGTGGCAGCAACGTGTTGGGCAAGGGCCATTCCTATGGCGTCTCGGCGATTTACACGCTGCCCTCCAGCGGCAACTGGTCGAACTCGTTGTCGGCCGGCATCGACTTCAAGGATTTCGACGAGCGCCTGACGCTGTCCGGCGAGAGCGACAAAGTCCCCCTGCAATACGCGCCGTTCACCTTCGCCTACAACGGCTATCGCTACAGCGAAAAGAGCCAGCTCGGCCTCGGCCTGAGTCTGGTCGCCGCCACGCGCAGCATCTTCGGTTACGGCAGCTCCGACGAAGACTTCGACTACAAACGCTACCGCGCCAAACCGAGTTTCGCCGTGCTCAAGGGCGATACCAATTACACCTGGACCTTCGACAGCGACTGGCAGAGCGCGAGCAAAGCCGCGTTCCAGTTGGCGTCCGGGCCACTGGTTTCCAACGAACAATTTTCTGCCGGCGGCGCCACTTCGGTACGCGGCTATCTGGCGGCCGAACGCACCGGTGATGACGGCTTGCTGCTCAGTCAGGAAGTCCGCACGCCATCACTCGCCAAGTACGCCGGCACGTGGATGCAGGACTGGCGTTTCTACGCCTTTGCCGAAGGCGCACAACTTTACCTGCGCGATGAGCTACCGGATCAGGACGCCAATTACGCCCTGGCCAGCGTCGGCCTCGGCACCCGCGCCAGCCTGAGCAAATGGCTGTCCGGCAGCCTCGACTGGGGCTACCCGCTACTCGAAGGGCCGAACACCTCGAAACAGGAATCGCGCCTGCACTTCAACCTTCAAGCCACTTTTTAAAGGAGCACGTTCATGCAGCGCCTCATTCTTTCGTTGTTGATCTGCCTGGGCTTCGTGCTCCCGGCCACGGCTCAGGCCTGGTGGCAGGACGACTGGCACTACCGCAAACAGATCGCCGTCGATACCACGCCGCAGGGCGCGGCGATCAATCAGGCCCTCGGCCGCACCGCGTTGCTGGTACGCCTGCACACCGGCAACTTCACCTTTGACGGGGTGAAGGAGGACGGTTCGGATCTGCGCTTCGTCGCGGCTGACGACAAGACTGTGCTCAATCACCAGATCGAAAGCTTCGATGCGCTGATGGGCATGGCGTTGATCTGGGTCGACGTGCCGAATGTCGAGGGCGGCCAGCGCCAGGACATCTGGATGTATTACGGCAATCAGAAGGCCCCGGCGACGGGCAACGGCCAACTGACCTTCGATCCGAATTACACCGCGCTTTATCACTTCGATGGCGCCACCGGTACTCCGGCCAAAGACACCACCGCCTACGGCAACACCGCGCAAAGCGCGACTGGCGCGGCGATTGACGGCGTAGTAGGGCGGGCCTTGCAGTTCAGCGGACAGCCGTTGTTGCTGCCGGCCAGTCCTTCGTTGCAGCACAACGCTGGCAGCGCGTTCACCTTCAGTGCCTGGCTGCGTCTGGATCAGGCCAGTGGCGAGCAACTGATTTTGGCCCGTCGTGAAGGCGCCAACAGTCTGCTGATCGGTGCCAACCAAGGCGTACCGTTTGTGGAGATCGACGGCCAACGTGCGGTCGCTGCCCAAGCGCTGAATCCGGGCCAATGGCAGCACGTCGCGCTGACCACTGAAGGCTCGAAAGTCACCCTGTACATCAACGGCCGCGAAGGCGCGACCTTGGCGTTGGCGATGCCGGCATTCAACTCGGTCATGGCCATCGGCGCTGATCTTTCAGCGAGTGCCTTCCAGCCGTTCGTAGGCGCCATCGACGAACTGCGTCTGTCGAAAGTCGCGCGTTCGGCACCGTTGTTACTCGCCGACGCCACCTCGCAGGGCGCCGAATCGAAACTGGTCGCTTACGGCGTCGATGAAGAGCAATCCGGTTTCGGTTTCGGCAGCCTCGGCTTCCTGCTCAACGCGGTGCCAGTCGACGCCTGGGTGATCATCGCCGTGCTGGTGCTGATGATGTTCCAGTCGTGGATCATCATGCTGCGCAAGAATCGCACCTTGAGCCGCGTGACCGCAGCCAACGAAGACTTCCGCGTGCAATTCGCCAAGGTCGGCACGCGTCTGGAGATGTTTGCGGACGACACGCAACTCGCCCAGCGTTTGCAGCACTCGCCGCTGTGGCGCCTCTATCAAGTCGCGGTGAAAGAGATCCGCACCCGCCGCGAGCAGGGCGCCGATACCTCGTCGGTTTCCGCTGCGACCATCGAAGCCATCCGCTGCTCCATGGACGGCGTGCGTACCCGTGAAAACCAGCAACTCAGCTCGAAACTCTCGACCCTGTCCAACGCCATCGCCGGCGGCCCGTACATCGGCCTGCTCGGCACCGTGCTGGGGATCATGGTGGTGTTCCTCGGCACGGCGATGGCCGGCGACGTCAACATCAATGCGATCGCCCCGGGCATGGCGGCGGCATTGCTCGCCACAGCGATGGGCCTGTTCGTCGCGATCCCGGCGCTGTTTGGCTACAACCGCTTGATCACCCGCAACAAGGAAGTCAGCGCCGACATGCGTGTGTTCGTCGACGAGTTCATCACCCGTCTGGCCGAGATGCACGGCGAGAGCCAGTTCAGTGAGGCATCGCATCAGCGCGGCCATCACGCCAACCACTCCGTACCGGCCTGAGGAGCACTGACATGGCGTCTGTAAATGCCTCCCACGACGATGACGAAGATGCAGCGGTGGACAGCATCAACATCACTCCGCTGGTCGACGTGCTGATGGTGGTGCTGGTGATGTTCATCCTCACCGCCACGGCGCAGGTCTCGGGGATTCAGATCAACCTGCCCAAGGCCAGCGCTTCGGTGTCGTTGTCCGAGGCCAAGACCAAGGCGATTTCGGTCAACGACGGCGGTCAGGTGTTCCTCGATGCCTACCCGGTGACCCTGGCCGAGCTGGAAGAGCGCCTGCGCATCGAGAAGGCGCAGAGCCCGGACTTCCCGGTGATCGTGCGCGGCGATGCGACGGTGCAATACCAGAAAGTCATCGAAGTGCTGGATCTGTTGCGCCGGCTCGAACTGTCCCAGGTCGGTCTTGTGACCGGCAAACCGAGTCAGGGCTGAGTCATGACTGCACAAATGCCCTTCGAGCCGCTGCCCGTGAAACGGTCGCCGTTGCGTTTTGTGAAATGGGGCGCCGGGCTGCTGCTCGGCGCTATCGCCGCGTATCTGCTGTGGCAATGGGCCAACGACATGAGCGGCATCCGCCGCGAAGCGCCGAAGGTGCCGACGATCATTCCGTTGCCGCCACCGCCACCTCCGCCGCCGGAGAAACCACCAGAGCCGGAAACTCCAGTGGAAGAAAAAGTCGTCGAGCCTGAGCCAACGCCTGAACCGGAAGAGGTCAAGCCCGAGGAAGAAGCACCGCCATCGCCGGCGGACGATCTGGCCAATCCGATGCAAATGGACGGCGATGCGCAGTCCGGCAACGACGCGTTCAACATCGGCGCGGGCAAGGGCGGCGGCATGGCCGGTGCCGGTGGCGGACGACTGGGCAACGGCACTTACAGCCAGTTCCTCGCGTTCACCTTCCAGAAGCTGCTGCGCGAGAACCCTGATCTGCGCAACCTCGCGTTCACGTTGCAGGCCGATGTGTGGCTGAGCAGCGTTGGCGAGATCACCCGGGTCGAGCTGATCAAGTCCAGCGGCAACCCCGAAATCGACACCCAGGTGTTGGCGGCACTGCGTAACGCGCCGCACCTGAGCGAACGGCCGCCGGCCTCCATCACCCTGCCTGTGCGCATGTCCCTGCAAGGGCGGCGTCCGGGTTAACCGAATTCATAAAGCTGTATGAAAAGGAGTTGTGTGCAGATGATTTCCAACGTGAATCGATTGTCCCTTTATTTGTTCTTTTTAATAGAGTTCTTTTTTGGTGTGTCTGTTGTAGATCTTGTTTGCTGTTTAATT
>NZ_JBIUVJ010000002.1:40674-236838 GCF_044742875.1 Pseudomonas sp. NPDC087817 | reverse complement strand
CCTGCTCGACCAGCAAGCGGATCAGATTGATCGTGGCGTTTGCCGTGGCAGCGCCTGCGCCCTCGGAAAACGCCACGATCAATCTGATCCGCTTGCTGGTCGAGCAGGGCATTCTGAAACAGGACAAGGCTGACGCGCTGATCGCTCAGGCGCAGAACGAAGCGGCGCAGGCCAAGCAGGCTGCTGCGTCCAGCGCCGTTGTGGCCGCCGGCCCCGTTGCAGCGCCGGGCGATGTACGGGTGCAATACGTACCGGCCGCGGTGCGCGACCAGATCCGCGATCAGGTCAAAGCCGAAGTCATGGCCACCGCCAAACAGGAAAACTGGGCGGCGCCCAACAGCTTCCCGGAATGGGCTGCGCGCATCAGTTTCGACGGCGACATTCGCCTGCGTGACGAATCGCGCTACTACTCGGACAGCAACAGCAACGAAATCGTCGACTTCGCCAAGCTCAACAACAACGGCCCCTACGACGTAAACCCCAACAGCAGCACCAATCTGCCGCCGCTGCTCAACACCCGCGAAGACCGCACCAACCAGTTCCGCATTCGTGCACGTCTGGGCATGAAAGCAGAGATTTCACCGCAATGGACTGCCGGCATCCGCATCGGCACCGGCTCGGATAACAACCCGGTGTCGACCACGCAAAGCCTCGGCGGCGGTTTCGCCAAGAAAGACATCTGGCTCGATCAGGGTTACCTGAACTGGAAGCCTACGGATGAATTGACCCTGACCGGCGGGCGTTTCGCCAACCCGTTCATGTCCACCGACATGCTCTATTCCAACGACTTGAATTTCGACGGCGTGGCCGCGATTTTCGATCACAAGCTCAGCCGCGACTGGGGCGTGTTCGGCACCGTCGGCGCGTTCCCGGTGGATTACACCAACGACACCGCCAGCAGCAACGGCTTCGACAAGGAAGAAAGCGACAACAAGTGGCTGTACGGCGCGCAGATCGGCGCCAAATGGGCGATCAACAGCAACAACCGCTTGAAAGGTGCGCTGGCTTACTACCGTTTCGACGACATTCAGGGCCAGCGCTCCAGCCCTTGCGAACCGTGGGCCGGCGCCCCGGGATGCGACAGCGATGGCAGCCGCGCGGCGTTCATGCAGAAGGGCAACAGCGTATTCCTGCTGCGCGACATCACGCCGAACCCGCTCAACCCGACCACCACGCCGCAGCCGCAATTCGTTGGCCTCGCGTCCGAATTCAACCTGCTCGATCTCAACCTGGTCTGGGATGCCGACCTGCCAGAAGATTTCAAACTGCGTAGCCAGGGCAACTACATCCACAACCTCGCTTACGACGAAGGCGACATGCGCAAGCGCTCGGCCGGACAGATCGTCAACAACCTAGACAGCAATGGCGACATCGAAAGCGGCGCCAATGCTTGGATGGTGCAGTTCACCCTCGGCAGTGCGCTGGACCTGAAGAAGCAGGGCGACTGGAACATGTTCGCCGGCTACAAGTACATCCAGCCTGACGCCTTGCCGGACGGTTTCAACGACTCGTCGTTCCACCTCGGCGGCACCAACGCCAAGGGTTATTTCATCGGCGGTAACTACGGTCTGGCGAAGAACGTTTACGCGACGGGCCGCTGGATGAGCACCGAAGCGGTGTACGGCGCGCCGTTCGACATCGACGTCTTGCAGCTTGAGATCAACACGCGCTTCTAAAGCGCCGGGAGAGGGTTATGAACACGCGATTGTTGTTGCTGGGGCTGGGAATGTTGATCGCGACAGGGGCAAGTGCCGAAGGCATGGAAGAACGCCTGCGCACGCAATTGCGCAGCACCACGCAGCAGTTGCAGGCCCTGCAAAGTCAGCAGGCCCAGGCCAGCGCCGCGCAACTGGCGGCGCAGAACGAGGCGAAGGCTGCGCAGGCGCAAATCAGGCAATTGAGCGCTGAACTGGCCAAGGCCAAAGGCGTTGCCGAGCAACTGGCAGGGCAGCAGCAGAGCCTGCACAGCCAGGCGCAGGCGCAAGTGGCGGCCAGCAATGAGCAGACCGGCAAGTTCAAAAAGGCCTATGACGAGTTGCTGGTCATGGCCCGTGCCAAAGAGGCAGAACGGTCTAAGCTTCAAGCGCAATTGGCTGAACGTGACACACAAGTGCAGCAATGTTCAGTCAAGAATCAGCAGATGTACGGCGTCGCCAAACAGATCCTCAGCGCCTACGAAAACATCGATGTGGCCGAGGTGATGAAGATTCGCCAGCCCTTCGCGGGCAGTGCCCGGGTCAAGTTCGATGAATTGGCCCAGGGGTTCGGTGACGACCTTTACAAGACTCAATTCGACGCGCCGCAAGCCGCGCTCGCACACTGATTTAAAAGACTGATAAACAAGGAAGAAACAATGACTCAATTGATCAGCCACGTATCGCCAAAATCCCTGACCGAAGTTCTGCAAGCAGCCGGTTATCGCGTCAACGAAACCGAACAGAACGGCATCGTTCAGTTGCTCAGCGCCAGCCAAGGCATTGGTTACGCTGTGCGTTTCGGCAACCCGGCAGTGGAGCAGGGCAGCTTTGTCGATTTCACTTTCAGTTGCGCGCTGCGGGTGCAAGGTGAGTTGCCGCAGGGTGTGGCCGAACAGTGGAACGCGACCCGTCGTTTTGCGCGGTTGTCGTTGCAGGGCGAGTTTCTGGTGATGGAAATGGACGTGGTGGTCGCGGCAGGCGTGAGCAACGATCACCTGCGCGGCAATCTGGAACTGTGGGATCGTCTGTTGCAGGAATTCATCGTCTATCTGCGTGATTTCACCCAGAACGGCGCCGCCGCGCAGACCGCCAAAGTGGCCGTGGCCGAGCAAGAGGAAGTCGCGCTGTGAAAAAGCCTGCCATGGTGATCAGCGCCGCTGCGGTGGCGCTGTTGGTGGTGGCCGTGGCGTTGGCCGTGCGACCGGGCAGTGACCCGGTCGCCGCTCAGCAATCGGCGCCGGTGGCGGCGGTTGCCGGGGGGCCGGCGGTGGCAAGGTTGGGCAATCAGCAGGTGTCGCCGGCCGAATTGCAGGCACTGCTGGCGACTGTCCCGGCCGAAACCCGCGAGCAACTGCGCGGCAATCGTGAGGCGCTGGAGCGCTGGATTCGTACGCGCCTGGCCGAGAAAGCGGTGCTGGAGCAGGCCGATGCCCAGGGTTGGGCGCAGCGGCCCGACGTCGCACGGCAGACGCGTGCGGCGACTGAACAGATTGTCTTCCGCGATTATTTGCGTTCGGTCAGCCAAGTGCCGGCCGATTATCCCAGTGCGGCCGAGTTGCAGCAGGCGTATGACGCCGGCAAAGCCAATTGGCAGACGCCGGCGCTGTATCGGGTCAGTCAGATTTTTCTGGCCGTGAATGAGCCGCAGAACCTTGAGGCAGTGCGCAAACAGGCGGGGGAATTGAGCAAGAAAGCTCAGGCCGCACCGGGGGAATTTGCCGCGCTGGCGACGCAATATTCGCAGGATCGCGTCACCGCTGAACGTGGCGGTGACACCGGGCTGCAACCGTTGCAGCAACTGGTGCCGGAAGTGCGCGGCGCGGTGGCACGGCTCAAGGTCGGCGCAGTGTCTGACCCTGTGCAAAGCGCGGCCGGGTTTCATGTGATCAAACTCACCGAACAGCAACCGGCCCGTACGGCGACGCTGGATGAATTGCGCGATCAACTGACCCAGGCCCTGCGTGCCCAGCGGCAGGAACAGATCGCCCAGGCGTATCTGGACGGCATGCTCAACACCGCGACCCTGAGTATCGACGGCGCTGAACTCAACAAGGTCCTTGAGGAAAAACTCTGATTTCACTTTCACCACAACCCCTGTGGGAGCTGGCTTGCCAGCGATAGCGGAATGTCAGTCTAGCGATGTTGAATGTGCCGACCTCATCGCTGGCAAGCCAGCTCCCACAGGTCCCTCACAGGGTTCAGATGTTTATCAAGTGCTGGAAGCCATCAAACAACAAAGATCGACAGGGAGTCATCGATGTCATTCACCGAACCCGCAGGACGACAGGGCAGCGCCGAATTTCGCTGGGCGCAGGACGCCAGCGAATCCTGGCTGGCGCAAGCCGCGACGATCGACGCCGAAGTCGCGCAATACTTTCTGGTAAGCGCCCGCTGCGGTTGCTTCATGCAAGCCGCGCGCAGTCTCAATGTGCGTTCGACCTTGTTGCGCAAGCAACTGGCGCAGCTTGAGCAAACCCTGCAACACACCTTGTTCAGCTTTCAGGGCAGCGCCCTGAGCCTGACCCGCGAAGGCCAGCAACTGCAGGCCAAACTGGTCGCCCTGGCCAACGAACGCAAACTGCCGGTGGTCGAGCAGCCATTGATACGTCTGGCCGTCGCCGAATCGATCCTGCATGACATCCTCGGCCGTGACTTGATCGCCCTGCTACGGCGCAACGCCAGCGTGCGTCTGGAAATCATCGCTCTCGACAGCGAGTTGTCCCTGCGTGCGGTCAGCGCCGACATCGTGCTGTGGCTCGCCCACGGCGACACCGCGCATCCCGGCCCGACCTTTGCCACCAGCGAACCGCAGCGTCTTGCGAGCCTGGCCTATCTGCCGCACATCGCCAAACGCTACTCCCGCGTTACCGCGCGCCCGGACAGCGCTGACGACCTCGCCGATTTCATGCTGGTGCAATGGCAGCACGATCGTCAGATCGACAGCTTCCGCCCATGGAACAACCTCGTCGAGCAACGCCTGGCCGGGGTGGTGCAGATGCAGTCTTACGAGCTGATGCTGGAAATGATCCGGTGCAGCGCTTGCATCGGCCTGCTGCCCATTTACATGAGCCGCTACGACCGTGGGTTGGTGGCATTGCCGGGGTTGTTCGAGGAGTCGATGCAGTTGCAGGCGTGGCTGGCGGTGAATGCCGAGTCGCAACATATCGCCGAAGTGCAGACGCTGGTGGAACTGATCCACCACACCTTCAACGAACGCCAGGAATGGTTCCAGAGCTGACCTTATTCCCTCTACGCCGACATTCCCTTGTAGGAGTGAGCCTGCTCGCGATAGCGGTGTGTCAGATTAATCAATTTCGACTGATACACCGCTATCGCGAGCAGGCTCGCTCCTACAAATATCTACCTATGGCAGACAACGTGTTGATCGGTTTAGAGTGGGCGGCCACACATCGATCACGGACCGATCCGCCATGCCCGAACACAAACCCGCCATTCATATCGAGCGCTTCAACGAATCCCACGTCGAGGGCATCACCGCGCTGTACAACGATCCGGCGGTGGCCCGGCAGGTGTTGCAGATGCCGTTTCAAGCCACCGAAATCTGGCGCAAGCGACTGATGCCGGACAACGAGCGCGTGGTGCAACTGGTGGCGCTGCACCAGGGCGTGGTGATCGGCAATCTGGGGCTGGAAAACTATTCGCGGATTCGCCGCAGCCACGCGGGCAGCGTCGGCATGGCCGTTGCGGTGGCGTGGCAAGGCAAGGGTGTGGGCTCGGCCTTGCTGGCAGCGGCGCTGGACGTCGCCGACAACTGGATGAATCTGCACCGCGTCGAGCTGTCGGTGTACGCCGATAACGAGGCGGCCATCGGTCTCTATCGCAAGTTCGGTTTCGAGACCGAAGGTCTGTTTCGCGACTACGCGGTGCGCGACGGGCATTGGGTCGACACCCTGAGCATGGCCCGTCTGCGCAACCGTCCCAAAGCCTGAGTCAGTCGCCCAGCGCGAACGCCACCGCCGACTGCGCATGCAGTTCGGTGGTGTCGAGCAAGGGCAGGGCGCTGTGATCGGGTTTGATCAGCAGGCCGATTTCCGTGCAGCCGAGAATGATCGCCTGGGCGCCACGCGCCGTCAGTGACTCGATCACCTTTTGGTAGATCTTGCGGGATGCCTCGCTGATCACCCCGACACACAGTTCGTCGTAGATGATCCGGTGCACCTGCTGGCGTTCAGCATCATCGGGCACCAATACCGTCAAACCCTGGGTAATCAGGCGCTGCTTGAGAAAGTCTTGTTCCATGGTAAATGCCGTACCGAGCAAGCCGACCGTTCGCGCGTCAATGGCAATCGCGGCGTGCGCGGCCGGTTCAGCAATGTGCAGGAACGGAATGCTGATCGCAGCCTGAATCTGCTCGGCGACCTTGTGCATGGTGTTGGTACACAGCACGACGCATTCGGCGCCGCCGGCCTCAAGCCTGCGCGCGGCATCCACCAGAATCGCCTCCGCGTCTTCCCAGCGCCCGGCATGCTGGGCCTGTTCGACAGGGCCGAAGTCGACGCTGTACATCAGCAGTTGTGCCGAGCGCAATGGGCCTAGACGATCACGGACCTGTTGATTGATGAGTCGATAGTATTCGGCGCTGGACTCCCAGCTCATGCCGCCGATCATGCCGATGGTGCGCATTGGACTTCCCTTGGTGATGAAGGTTGGGCTTGGGCAGAGTGTCCATTTGTTCGCAAGCGCATGCCAGTGCCAGGCAAACTGTACCGTTGATCCTTCTGCAAAGTGTCCCGGTGCCGGGTTCTGAGGTTTAACGTACGCCGGCGCTTCGATCTGTCACTATCGGAGAACGCAGGCTCACCGAGGAACGTACCGATGAACGACGTACAAAAGCTGGGCGAAATGCTTCGTCACTATGCCGAGAGTGAAGCGCACAAGAAGCAATTGTTCGAAACGCAGTCACAGACCTGGGCAACCCGCATCAGCGAACTGTTCAGCCATATCCAGCAATGGCTGGAGCCGGTGCAGGCACCGAATCTGCTGGAAGTGAGCCGCGAGGCGTATGTCGCTTTCGGCCCGAGCACCCCGGTAGAGACTTCGACCTTCAAGACTGAAAAGCTGAGCATCGTGATCGCCGGCAAACCGGTGGAGTTCGTGCCCGACGTGATGGGCAGCGCGGGCCAGATTTCGCTGGCGGTGATGGGCCTGACGGCGGCGCGCTACGGCAGTATTTCGCTGGTGGGGTTGCCGAGCGGCGAGTGGCAGTGGCGCAAGACCAATGGGCTGAAGGATCCGGATACCTTTGTGTTTGATGCGGATTTTCTGGCGCAGCAACTGCAGAGCCTGATTCCTCGCGACCGTAATTAAGATCAAGAGCTTACCCCCTCACCCCAACCCTCTCCCCCAAGGGGGAGAGGGGGAAAGGGAGCTGATCTTCGTGGTTTTCAAAGCCTGAGTCTGGCTCGAAATTCAAGGGAGCAGACCTTCGTGATTTCCAGAACCTGAACCCGACTCGGTTTCTCGGGTCGGTGTACCTCGAAAGTACACCACGGTCAGTGCCCTCTCCCTCCGGGAGAGGGCTAGGGTGAGGTAAAGACCGGGTACATCCTTTACGTTTGAGACCGGGGACATGGTTTACAGGTATCAATCATGGTCAGGAGGTGCTGACCATGCCCTGGAATCAAGAGTCCCCAATGGATCAACGAGTGAAGTTAGTCAGCGACTGGCTTGGCGGCAGTTACACCAAGAGCCAATTAAGCCGGCGCTATGGCGTCAGCCGTCCAACTATCGACAAATTGCTCGAGCGGTATGCAGCGCTGGGCGTGGATGGCTTGAAAGAGCAATCGCGCAAGCCTTTGAATTGCCCTCATCAAACTCCCGACGAAATCATAGCCACGCTGCTGACCAAGAAAAACGAGCATCCCGATCGGGGGCCTAAGCAGATCATTGATCGTCTACGCGTCTCCGATCCGGATATCCACTGGCCGGCCGCGAGTACTGCCGGGGTATGGTTGAAGAAGGCTGGTCTGGTCACCTCGCGGCGCCCCTATCCAGTGCGCCCACGCGCTCCGACGCATTTGCGTCCGGTCGACCAACCCAATCAGACCTGGTGTGCCGATTACAAAGGGCAATTCAAAATGCAGGATGGCAATTGGTGCTATCCGCTGACCATTACCGACCAGATGAGTCGCTATCTGCTGCTTTGCCGGGCATTGCCCAGCACGCATGGGGAGCCGACGCGGCAGGGCTTCGAGTGGGCCTTCCGGGAGTTTGGGTTGCCGGATGTGATTCGCACGGACAATGGCGCTCCCTTCGCATCAACGGGTTTGGCGCGTTTGTCGAAGTTGTCGGTGTGGTTCATCAGGCACGGAATCCACGTCGAGACAATTACCCCTGGCCGTCCCGACCAAAATGGCCGGCACGAACGGATGCACCGAACGCTGAAAGCAGCGGTATTACGAACACCTGCGGAAAATCTTGTGCGCCAGCAATTGGTCTTTGAGGATTTCATCCAGGACTTCAATCAGGTTCGACCGCACACCGCGCTGGACATGAAACCACCTGCTTCAGTGTATAGCCCGTCTTTACGACCATACCCCGGTTACCTGCCAGCGGTTGAATATGGCACTGACGTTGAAGTGCGTAAGGTTCGTTCGAACGGAGAGTTCAAATGGAAAGGACAGCTGATTTTTCTGGGAGAGGCGCTGATCGGCGAAGACATCGCGCTGAAGGAGGTGGCTGATGACGTGTGGGAGTTGTACCTTTGCTCCTTCTGTTTAGGCAGGCTTGAACGCGGCGCTAAACGCGTAGCAAGCCTGGAAAAGGTGTAAACGATGTCCCCGGTCTAATGTGTAAAGGATGTACCGGTCTCTACAGTGAGGGCCACTCAACTGACACCCCTCACATATCCAGGTTGACCCACCCCGGTTTCGCCACCTCCGGCGCCACAGCCTTCACGGTTTTACCCGTGGCCAGCTCAACCCGCCGCGCCACCTCCGGATCATCGGCAAACGGCACCATGCTCGCATCCTCCAGACTCTGCGCCGTCTCCCGCCGCAGGCAGTACTCCACCGCCAGCCACAGAAAAACCACCCCCAACACATTGAAGAAAATATCCATATTCACCGGCTCCCTGTCTCAGGCGATCTGCGCTTCACGGTGGGCGATGGCCACATCGGCGACGCGTACCGTACGCCAGACGTTGTAAGCCATCAGCAACATGCCGCTGAGGAAGAACACCCCGCCGGCAAAGCGCACGATGAACCCCGGATGACTGGCCTGCAGTGCCTCGACAAACGAGTAAGTCAGCGTGCCGTCCTCGTTGATCGCCCGCCACATCAGGCCTTGGGTGATGCCGTTGACCCACATCGAGGCGATGTAGAGCACCGTGCCGATGGTCGCCAGCCAGAAGTGCAGGTTGATCAGCGGCGTGCTGTACATCTGCTCGCGGCCAAAGACCTTGGGCACCATGTGATAGGTCGCGCCGAAGGTGATCATCGCCACCCAGCCGAGCGCGCCGGCGTGGACGTGGCCGATGGTCCAGTCGGTGTAGTGGGAGAGAGCGTTGACGGTCTTGATCGCCATCATCGGCCCCTCGAACGTCGACATGCCGTAGAACGCCAGCGACAGCACGAGGAAGCGCAGGATCGGGTCGGTGCGCAATTTATGCCAGGCGCCGGACAAGGTCATCATGCCGTTGATCATGCCGCCCCAGCTCGGTGCCAGCAGGATCAGCGACATCGCCATGCCCAGCGATTGCGCCCAGTCCGGCAGCGCGGTGTAGTGCAAATGGTGCGGGCCGGCCCAGATGTACAGGGTGATCAGCGCCCAGAAATGCACGATCGACAACCGGTACGAATACACCGGCCGGTTCACCTGTTTCGGCACGAAGTAATACATCATCCCGAGGAACCCGGTGGTCAGGAAGAAGCCCACGGCGTTGTGCCCGTACCACCACTGCACCATGGCGTCGGTGGCACCGGAATACACCGGATACGACTTGAACCAGTCCACCGGAATCGATAGGTGGTTAACCACGTGCAACATGGCGATCACCAGAATGAATGCGCCGAAAAACCAGTTGCCGACGTAGATGTGCTTGGTCTTGCGCTGCACCACGGTGGTGAAAAACACAATGGCGTAAGCGACCCAGACCACAGCCATCCACACGGCGCCGGAGAATTCGATCTCGGCGTATTCCTTGGTGGTGGTGTAGCCCATCGGCAGGGTGATCAGCATGATCACGATCACCGATTGCCAGCCCCAGAAGGTGAACGCGGCGAGCTTGTCCGAGTACAGCCGCACCTGGCAGGTGCGCTGCACCGCGTAGTAACTGGCGGCGAATTGCGCGCTGCCGGCAAAGCCGAAAATCACCAGACTGGTGTGCAAGGGCCGCAAGCGACCGAAGGTGGTCCACGGCAAGTCCAGATTCATCTCCGGCCATACCAGTTGCGAGGCGATCCATACCCCCATCGCCATGCCCACGACACCCCAGAAAACCGTCGCGATAACGAATTGGCGGACGACCTTGTAGTTATAAGCCTGTCCGATTGTTGCTGTGCTCATGGTCAGTTCATCCACGGTTGCAAAGTCTTGCCAGGCCACCCGGTCTGGCATGGGTTGCACTGTAGAAACCCCACCGGAAACAAAACAGGCTCAGGAATCTTTCATTTATGCGGATCAGATTGAGGTGCTGCCTGCGGCGTTCTGCCGCGTCCTGATACGGTTTTTATCGTTTCAGGTGAATCTGTTGCGTGCTGCGCCGTAGTGCCATAGTCCTCGCAAAATCTGTAGGAGTGAGCCTGCTCGCGATTGCGGTGTGTCAGACAACAGAGATGTCGACTGACACACCGCAATCGCGAGCAGGCTCACTCCTACAGGAATTGTGTGCGTCCTGATGAGGTGGCAGTTGCATGTACCAATACGATGATTACGACCGCGCACTGGTGTTCGAGCGCGTTGCGCAGTTTCGCGATCAGGTCGAGCGCTTCATGGCCGGGGAATTGAGCGAAGAAGAGTTTCTGCCGCTGCGTCTGCAAAACGGCCTGTACATGCAAAAGCATGCGTACATGCTGCGCGTAGCGATTCCCTACGGCACGCTAAGCGCCGAACAGATGCGCACCCTTGCGAGCATCGCCGCTGATTACGACCGTGGCTACGGCCACTTCACCACGCGGCAGAACATGCAGTTCAACTGGATCGAACTCGCGGAGGTGCCGGACATTCTCGAACGTCTGGCCCAGGTCAACATGCATGCGATCCAGACCTCCGGCAACTGCGTACGCAACATCACCACTGAAGCCTTTGCCGGCGTTGCAGCGGACGAGTTGATCGACCCGCGACCGCTGGCGGAGATCCTGCGGCAGTGGTCGACGATCAACCCGGAATTCCTCTTCCTGCCACGCAAATTCAAGATCGCCATCTGCTCGGCGAAGCAGGATCGCGCGGCGATCATGATGCACGACATTGGCCTGTACCTTTACCCCGGCCGCGACGGCCAGATGCTCCTGCGAGTGATCGTCGGTGGCGGATTGGGGCGCACGCCGATCCTCGGTTTGCAGATTCGCGAAGGGCTGCCGTGGCAGCATCTGTTGTCGTATGTCGAAGCGGTGCTGCGGGTCTACAACCGCCACGGCCGGCGCGACAACAAGTACAAGGCGCGGATCAAGATTCTGGTCAAGGCGTTGGGTATCGAGGCGTTTTCCAAAGAAGTCGAAGAAGAATGGCAGCACCTCAAGGACGGCCCGGCGCAACTCACCGATGGCGAATATCAGCGGGTTGCCAGCGCCTTCGTGCCGCCGACCTATCGGACGCTGCCGGATACCGATCTGGACTTCGGCACGCGCCTCGCCGAGAGCCCGGCGTTCGCCCGATGGGTGGCGCGCAACGTGCAGCCGCACAAGGTGCCGGGTTACACCAGCGTGGTCTTGTCGACCAAGCCGGGCGGGGTATCGCCGCCGGGCGACGTGACCGGATTGCAGATGCTGGCAGTCGCCGACTGGTCGGAGCGTTTCGGCTTCGGCGAGATCCGCATTGCCCATGAACAGAACATCGTCCTGCCGGATGTGCCGAAAGCCGATCTGTATGCCTTGTGGCAACTGGCGTGCGAGCGAAATCTGGGCAGCGCCAACGTTGGCTTGCTGACCGACATCATTGCCTGCCCCGGCGGCGACTTCTGCGCGCTGGCCAATGCTAAGTCGATCCCGATTGCCCAAGCGATTCAGGCGCGTTTCGACAACCTCGACTATCTGCACGATCTGGGCGACATCAGCCTGAACATCTCCGGCTGCATGAACGCCTGCGGCCATCACCACATCGGCAATATCGGCATCCTTGGCGTCGACAAGAACGGCAGCGAGTGGTACCAGATCACCCTCGGTGGCGCGCAGGGCAAGCACAGCGCACTGGGCAAAGTCATCGGTCCGTCGTTCAGCGCCGCTGAAGTGCCGCAGGTCATCGAGCGGATCATCGGTACCTTTGTGCGCTACCGCGAGAGTGAGGAGTTGTTTGTCGATACCTTGGCGCGGATTGGCCTGGAACCGTTCAAGGAGCGGGTGTATCCGAAAGCACTGGAGGTCTCGGCATGAATAATCTGCTGCGGCTGGAGCAGGGCGTAGCGCGGATGGTGACGGATGATCCGTGGACATTGATTCGTGAACCATCAACACCGCGACCCGCAGGATTATTGATTCTGCCGCTGGCGCACTGGCTGGAAGCGCCGTCGACCCACGCTGTGTGGTTGGGGCCGGACGACGACGTCGAAAGCCTGGTTCCATGGTTGGCCTCGCTGCCCCTGATTGCCCTCGACTTCCCGAGTTTTCGCGACGGCCGCGCTTACAGTCAGGCGTATTTGCTGCGCAGTCGTTTCGGCTGGGCAGGGGAGTTGCGCGCGATTGGCGATGTGCTGCGCGATCAACTCAGCCACATGCGCCAGTGTGGCTTCGACAGTTTTGCCGTGCGCGAGGACAAGTCGGCTGAGGATGCGCTGAAGGGATTGGCGGGAATGAGCGTGCTGTATGGCCGCTCAGTCATCGAACCACGTCCGCTATTCCGCCGACGCTGAGTACGGGATTTACTCCCTGTGGTGTGTAACGTTGTGGTGAGGGGATTTAGCGAAACGTCGCACCGCCCCGATGGGCTGCGCAGCGGCCCCTAAACCTGCCAACTGGCTCTCGCAGCTCAACCGCGTCCGCCGGGTTTGCGACTGCTGCGCAGCCGATCGGGGATAAATCCCCTCGTCACAGGGTGTTACGCATGCAGGGGAAACCCTTACAACCTTCGCCGATCAGGCATTTTCCCTTGGGTCGATGATGGCCTTTTGTTAGAGTCGCCGTCGCCAGCGGGTTTTCGGCTGGACGATGGAACCGAAGAAGGGAGTCTGATCAGTGAGTCCGGGCAAGAAAATTCTCGGCCTCACAGCGTTTCTTTTGCTGCTGACGCTGTGGGCCAGTTACTTTTATGTATTCAAGGAAAACCGCGACGGCCAACTCGGCGGCGCGGGCGAAAGCACAGCGTGGTGCGGCACTCCGCCGACCAACGAAGCGGCGTTGCTGGGCAAGGATCAGTTGACCTTGCGCGTCACCAACAACCTGCGCGGCGAGTTCATGCTCAGCGGTTCGCTGGTGGTTTCCGAACGCACGTTCAACCGTTATGACCTGAGCCGCAACGAACTGCGCCTGCGTCTGGAACCGTTGCAGTGGACCTACGGCGCCACGCCGATCTTCCTTGAGCAGGTCAAGGTGCAGCCACTGAGCCGCAACCTCTCGGCCACCAACAAAAGTGCCTACGCGGAACTGGAGCCACGCCCGATCGGCGTTCAGGGCCAGGTCACCGAGTTCCCGTTCGATACCTACCGTTATGGCTATAAACCGGTGCTTTATTACCTCAAGGGCAGCGAGCGCATCGACTTGCGCTTCAAGAACATCACCACGCTGATGGAGATGTCCAATACCTTCACGCCGATCCAGAAGTACAACCGCGTCGACTACATCAACGAGAAAACCTCGATGATCCGCGACGAAGACTACAAGGCCTACGGCCCGCACGAATGTGCGTTCAGCGTCGAGCGCAAAGGTTCGTTCAAGGTGGTCGTGCTGATGCTTCTGCTGGTGCTGTGCCTGCCGTTGATGCTGGTGTTCTATCGTGATGCGCCAGGGATCGACTTCCTGGCCACGCTGGTCGGCGTTGCCGTGGTGCGAGGGTTGTTGATCGGGCCGGTGCAGGACTTCCAGCTGTACAACATCGACTTCCTGTTTGGCGCGGCGATTCTGATGGTCGGGACGGTGTCGCTGATCAAGGCGATGCGCATCCACAGCCGACGGGAAATCGCCCTGCGCAGCGGCGAATCTTCCTGGTAATCGCGTAGAGATCAAGAGCCCCTCACCCTAACCCTCCCGAAACGTCGGACCGCCCGGAGGGAGAGGGGACTGACCGAGTTGTCTGGCGTCCTGCGCCGACGTGAAGAACCGAGTTGATTTTCGATTCAAAGCACTTCGTTCAGGTGTGGTGTATCTCTCGAATATCCCCCAATCGGTCCCTCTACCTCTGGGCGGTCCGACGTTTCGGGAGGGCTAGGGTGAGGGCCAACAATCCTCCGCCGATCACTTAAGGGCCGGATCCCCCATATTCATCTTTTTCCAGCGCTGCAACAGCACCTGCGCTTTCGGTTCCTGACCGCTGTCGAGATACCACTGAATCAACGACAGCCGCGCATTGCGGTTGGCCGGCTGGACCTTGAGCAGGCCTTCCAGTACCGCGTACGCCTTATCGACTTTGCCACTCTCGTGCAGGGCCACTGCCAGCACGTAACCGTACTGCGCGTTCTGCGGCTCGAGTTCAGCGGCTTTTTTCAGCGGGGTCATCGCCTCGGCGTTTTTCCCGGCGCGGATCAGCCACAGGCTTTCGTCTCAAATGACGCGTGTGAGGCGCCGCGCAGTCTTGCATGAATTTTGTGATTTCGAATCGCAATTGCCGAGGTTTTGGCTATACCTGTAGCACCCCTCAAGCAATACATTCAGGCCTTCTGACAGGAGTTACAGCATGAAGCTAGCAGTAATGATGGGCACGCTTTGCATCGCCACCCTCGGCGTGGTCGGCTGCTCGAGCAAAACCGTTGCTCCCGATGAATACTCCGGGTTTCTCAAGGACTACAGCCAGCTCAAGGAGGCCAAGTCGCCGTCCGGCGCCGAAGTGATGCGCTGGATCGATCCGAAAGTCGATATCAACAAATTCACCAGCGTCTATATCGAACCGACCCAGCTCTATCCAAAACCGCAACCGACCACGAAGATTCCGCAGCAGACCCTCAACGGCATCACCAGCTATTACGATCAGGCACTCAAACGCGAAATCGGCAAGTCGCTGCCACTGGCCGCCGGTCCTGGTCCAGGGGTGATCGTGGTGCGTGCGGCAATCACTGCGGTGAGCAGCAAGACCGAAGGCCTCAAGCCTTACGAAGTCATTCCGATTGCGCTGGTGGCAGCAGCGGTCAGTACCGCTAGCGGCATCCGCGATCAGGAAACCACCCTGGCCACCGAAGCGGTATTCCTCGACGGCGGCAACAACAAAGTCGTCGCCCAGGTGGTGCGCAAAGGTACCGGTAAACCACTGGAAAACGATTCGCAAGTGATGAAAGCCAATGACGTCAAAGGCGTGATCGATGGCTGGGCTTCGGACTTGCATCAGTCCTACCTCAAACTCAAGGCGAAGTAAGATCCGGCAGCGGGATCGTTCAGGGTGAGCGATCCCGCGTGCGGCCTCAGAACTCGGCTCTGGCCCTGCGGTTGTAGTAGCTGAGCAGCCCATCGTAACTGCGGCCGACCGTGTAGAAGTCGTCGCTCAGGCGCTGCGGTGGGGCGTGTTCCTGCCAGTCCTTGTGCAGGGTGTTCAACGCCTGTAGATAGACGGTCGACGGCTTGCCGATGTACAACCACAGATCCCGTGCCGCGTCAGTCTTGGTCTGGAAACCGCCACTCGTTTGCGCGACAAGAAAGGGTTCCCGACGATCCCAGGCTTGTTGCAGTTTTGCCGTGGTGTCGGCCAGCAGTTGCGGAGTCAGCGTGCGGTTTTTCATGGCTGCATCGAGCAAATCGATGGTCTCTCGCGCCTGGATCATATAGGCCAGCAAATACCAGTGGATGTCCTTGCCCACGCGTTCTTCCAGGCGCTTCAACTGTTCGGGTCGCTGCGCGGCATCGAGGGGCAGCAGGCTTTCTCTCAGTGCGATTGAAGCGCTGTTGTAACTGTCTGCCACGGGCGGAATAAAAACATTTTCGACAATGAGGGCCGCGGCATTCTGTGTCCCGGTGACAAAGCTCGCTTCCCGGTCAAACCGGCCGCTTGGTATCGTCATCGCCACCTGGTCCAGCGCGCGAGCGTAGGCATTTGCCGTTTGTGCCAGTTCCGGCTGATAGGCCAACAGCTCGAGCTTTTCAGCGAGACGCCTGGAGCACAGGTCACGCTGGATGTCGCGCACATTGTGCGCATCGCTGTCTTCAAAATCGCTGAGGCTGCGCAACCATTGCTCGGTGATCTGCCGAGGTGGCTGTGGGGTCTTGTAGAGGTCATAAGCCACGCGCCATTGCACGTCGACCCGATTAACGCAGGCAATCAGCGGGCTCAAGGCATTGGCTTGGGCGGTGACCGGCGCATCGCGTTGATCGAGCCAGAGGTCGAGTTGGGAGAAGGGGCGACTGGCGCCGGTCAAACCCATGACGACGATACCGATCACCAGACCGATCGGGAACAGCAGTTTGGTATTCATGGGCGCGCCTCCTTGCCGTACCACTGTTCAACGGTG
Source organism: Pseudomonas sp. NPDC087817 (assembly GCF_044742875.1). Classification (NCBI taxonomy): domain Bacteria; kingdom Pseudomonadati; phylum Pseudomonadota; class Gammaproteobacteria; order Pseudomonadales; family Pseudomonadaceae; genus Pseudomonas; species Pseudomonas sp. NPDC087817. The sequence goes on along the minus strand of NZ_JBIUVJ010000002.1, from coordinate 220,383 downwards.
ACCGGTGCGCGGCATTCGGCGGTGGTCGCCGGCATGCGACTGCATAAACGTTCGGTCCAGGGTTGCAGCCCCTGGTTGCGCTTGACCGTGCCTTGGCTGCCGATCACATTGATCACGCCGAGCACAACGATCAACAGCATGGTCGCGAGGGTCGTCAGACAGACTTTCAGCAGCGGGTTGGTCTGTTCCCAGGAAACGTGTGGCTTGACCTGCCGCCGACGTATCAGCCCGAAAGTCGCCAACGTCGTGGCGTACACTACGCCGGCGATCGGGCCGAAAAACCAGCTCAACCCGGCCACCATCAGTGCACAGGGAATCAGATCGCGCAGGACCCCGAACGGCGGTGACTCAGCGGCGAAACCCAGGCAAAGCCGCGCACTGAGCCGGTCATCCAGCACCCACCAGCGATGGGCAAAATCATGTACCAGCCAATTGAGGCCGGCGCCGATCACCGCAAACACCACCGTTGTGATCATGACGATATTGATCAGCCCGCTGAGACGCAGACCCTGCGGGATGAAGTGGGTAAATGCGCCGATCAGGCAGGCCAGCACGACGCCCACGTAGGTTGGCCAGTCGTTGAAACGGGTTTCCCAATCGCGCCAGAAGAACGCGGTGCCGCCGGGCATGTCCGCCCAGATCTCGGGCGTGTTGGCGTACAGCGCTGAACTCAACTGACGGCACTGGGCCCAGTCCTCCTCGTGCAGGCGCCGGGCCAATGCGCGACGCTGACTGAACGGGCCGCTGCCGAGCAACAGGCGTGCGGCGCGGTGTTGCGGCGTGGCGAGCGGTTCCTGGGCGAGCTGGCGCTGTCGCGCCAGAAAAATCGGCGCCTCATGGCGCGCGACCAGTCGTTTCCATTCGCTTTCGGGGCAGCGGTTCGACGGGCCTGCGTGCCAGCCCTGGCCGGCGCAAACCTGCTCGAAAATGTGCGCAGACCAGTAACGGCTGTCCAGCAGCAACTGACTCAAAAAGCGGTTGAACCATTGTTGGTGCACTTCGCCTTCAAGCCAGAGGACGTTGACGCGATCCTGGTAAGCCTGCAAAAAAGCTTCACTGTCTTGCTGCTCAAGTGCATCGCACAGGGGTTGGGTGACGCGCTCACGCTGTTGAGCCAGCAGCAGTTCAACGGATTCTTCGTCCAGCTCAAGGCGTTGCCAGGCACTGAACCAGTGATACTGCTGCACCGCCCAATCCACCAGCGGCCCGGACGATTGCGGTTGTTCGATGCAATGCTGCAACAGGGTTTCTTCGAGGATGTGCGCACACCCTTGCTCGACGGCGAGTGCGTGACGCTGGCGCAGTTCTTCGAGGCTGATACCGTCCAGCGAGCGCGTGACCAGTTGCAGGGCATCGGCTTCGACCACGGTCAGGCCGGTCAAGTCCCATTGGCTGGCGTCAGGCTCGGGGGCCTCCCGCTCTTCGTGGAACTGTGCCCATTCCTTGTCATTGAGGGCTTGTTCATACGCATCGCGCAGGCGCTGAAACCCCTCCGGATCTTCGTCCGGACGGGTTTTTTTGAGCAGGGCGGCGTATTGGCGTTTGATACTGCGCGTATCGGCGTCGGCCGAAAGGCCAAGGACGGTCCAGCAACTCATTGCGTGTACAACTCCATGAAAACCTGCGACGCGGTCCAGTGGTGGCAATTTGATTTTGCGCACCCTACCTGTTTCGCGTCGAAAAGTCCTCAGTCGCCGTTCAGTTACCGATAAACCAGCGGAAATACGGATTGCCGCCGTAACCGCGCATCACTTCGCGGATATCACGACCCCAGGCATCACGATCGCCGTCATAGGCATGCAGACTCGCCCGATAGAACTGCATCAGACGCTGCCGATGCGCTGCCATCCGCTCATTGAAACCGGCGTCGGCGTTCAACAGTGGCGGCGCCTGATACAGATCGAGCAGCGCTGGCAGTACACGGGTGATTTCCTTGGCTCGCACCCACGGCGCGTACTCGATGCGCGGTTGATCGTCGGTGACCGCCGCAACGTTGGCGGCGAAACGTTCCAGACCTTCACGGTCAGTGACCCAGGTCGAAAGCAGGGCGGCGGCCGAGCCGATGCCGACATCCTGCAAAGTGCCGCGCACGCTGTCCTGCTGGAAGCGCGCGTTAATTTTCGCCACGTCCAGTTCAATCGGCTGCATCGAACCGACCAGCAACATTTCGTGGAATTCGCTGGTCCAGAGGTTCGCGTAGGGGAAGACGTCGAGGAAACTGCGCACCAGCGAGCGCGAGTCATCGATGTTCTGCGTCGGCAGCGGCAGCCATTGCGCGACCAGGCCTTGGGATTGCAAGCGACTGGCGGCCAACTGGTAGAAATCCCGCGAATACAGGTTGACCACACCGGCCGCCGACGGCGGTGGCGGTTCGAGGGTGATCAGATCGTAAGTCTGTTCGCTGCGCAGCAGTTCTTGGCGCCCGTCGCGCAGACGCACTTCGACGCCGGGATCACTGGCCGCATTGAAATTGCCGTTGAACAGCGGCGCAGCATTGACCACCGCCGGCAGCAACTCGGCGACCACGCGATGCTCCAGCCCCGGATAACGCAGCATGGCGCCGGCGGTAATACCGGTGCCGAAGCCGATCACCAGTGTCGAACGCGGTTCGCCGTTATGAATCAACAGCGGCAGCAGCGCTTGAATGCGCATGTAGCGCAGCGACGGCATGGCATCGCCGGTGTTGGAAACCCCCTGGATGTATAAACGGTGGAAGGTGTTCTCGCCTTTGCCTTGGGCGACCACTGCCACGGTTCCGCCGCGACCTTCTTGATAAAACGCCAGCGTACCGTTGCGTGCGCCGGGTAATAGATTGGCGATCTTGTTGACTGGTGTCAGCACAGCGAACAGCACCGAGACCAGACCCAGCGCCACCACCGCCTGCCGCCGGCCTTTCTTCACACCGTGGCCCTTGCGCACCGCGAAGTAACCGACCGCCGCCGCGATGATCGCCAACAGGCCCAGGGTGCGCACCAGCCCCAGCAGCGGGATCAGCACAAAGCCGCAGAGCATCACGCCGATAATTCCGCCCAGCGTGTTGAACGCCACCACGGCGCCGACGCCACGGCCGATCCGCTCGTGGCCGACACTCAGGCGCAAGGCCAGCGGAAATGCTGCGCCGTGCGCTGCCGAAGGCTGCGATCTGTTCATTTTGTTTTTTAGATCAACGTCAAAGATCGCAGCCTGCGGCAGCTCGTAAACGGGGACTGTGGATATTTACACCCTGTCAGGTTTGACAGTTGTCGGGGGGGAGGGGATGGGTGTTTGATGGTTGGGTGCCGCGCGAAATTATCGGCTTGCGCGAAGATGAGCGAAAGGATGGCAATCATGGCAACAGGAACGGTGAAGTGGTTTAACGATGCCAAGGGGTTTGGGTTTATTACTCCGGATGAGGGAGGCGATGATATATTTGCGCATTTTTCTAGCATTCAAACCGCTGGTTTCAAAACACTTGAAGCAGGCCAGAGGGTTTCATTCGAAATATCCCGAGGGCCCAAACAATTGCTAGCTATAAATATTCAGCCTGCTTAACGCTTTCAGCTTTTTGTAAAAGCTACCGCAGGCTGCAAATTTTTGAGGATCAAAACCAATCCCCTGTGGGAGCGGGCTTGCCCGCTCCCACAGGCTGATCGCATTCTATGCGTGGGTTGGGTCAGGATTTATTCGCTTGGTCGCGGATCCGCTCTTCCTGCTCACGCAGTTCCGGCGTGAATTCGGCGCCGAAATCCTCGGCGGAGAAGATCTGGCGGATCTCGATATCCGAGTCGCTGCTCGGCATCGGGTTGGGGCATCGCCTGACCCAGTCGATGGCTTCTTCCTTGGATTTCACGTCCCAGATCCAATAGCCGGCCACCAGCTCTTTGGTTTCGGCGAAAGGGCCGTCGATCACCGTGCGTTTGTCACCCGAAAACCGCACGCGCGCACCTTTGCTGCTGGGGTGCAGGCCATCGGCTGCGACGAGAATCCCGGCCTTGGACAATTCTTCGTTGAAGTTACCCATGGCGGTGAGCAACTCCTCACTGGGCATGATGCCGGCTTCGGAATCGGCGCTGGCTTTGACGAGGATCATGAATCGCATGGTGAGTACTCCGTGGCGTGTGGGGATTCACTGCTTAGTCGAACGGGCCGGCGGTGAATCGACAGGGTCTCTAGATAAAAGACCAGTAACACCGAAGAATCTAATGTGAGAGCGAGCCTGCTCGCGAAGACGTCGTCACGTTCAGCATTTATGCTGACTGATCCAACGCTTTCGCGAGCAGGCTCGCTCCCACATGGGAATTGTGCGGATCGTGTATACAATTTTTCGCGCAGGCCCCCAACAATTTCCAGACAGGGCATAGGTCGTCGGACAATTTCGTGGTTAACTTCGGCCTCTTGCATGCTTTCCAATCAAAACATCAGAAGGACTCAAGTCATGGCTCAAGTCACCCTTAAAGGCAATCCGGTTCAAGTCAACGGCCAGTTGCCACAAGCCGGTTCCAAGGCGCCAGCCTTTTCTCTGGTTGCCGGCAATCTGTCCGACGTCACCCTGAAAGACTTTGCCGGCAAGCGCAAAGTGCTGAACATCTTCCCAAGCGTCGACACCCCGACCTGCGCTACTTCCGTACGCAAGTTCAACGCTCAGGCCAACGAAGTGGCCAACACCGTGGTGCTGTGCATCTCGGCTGACCTGCCGTTCGCTCAGGCCCGTTTCTGCGGTGCCGAAGGTCTGGAAAACGTGCAGAACCTGTCGACCCTGCGCGGTGCCGAGTTCATCGAGAACTACGGTGTGGCCATCGCTGACGGCCCGCTGAAAGGCCTGACCGCTCGCGCCGTCGTGGTTCTGGACGAAAACGACAACGTCCTGCACAGCGAACTGGTCAAGGAAATCGCTGAAGAGCCTAATTACGAAGCGGCTCTGGCCGTTCTGAAATAAGTGTTCTGAAACAAGCGGTTTACAATTGTTAACGGCCTGGCCCTGTCCAGGCCGTTTTCATTTGTGTATCAGTGTTTTGCCTCACACCTTGAAACGTAAGTTGAAGGTAAATTGCCGGTAAAGCTGCTTTGCTTTACCCCCATCAGTGCTTATCGTTCAGCCTCCTGTAAAAGAAGCCCACGCGCCCAATGGTTAATCACTCCATGCAATCGTCCCCCCGTCACTCCCGTCGCTGGCTGATCAGCCTGCTGGTCTTGTTGGTTATCGCCGTCCTGTGCTGGAAATTCTGGCCGGCCGGTTCAGCCCACAAGGAGGGCGCAGACAAGGCTGCGGCCGGGCACACCGGGCGTTCGGGGATGATGCGCCCAGGCTTCGGCGGTGGCTCCGGACCGATTCCGGTGCGTGTGGCGCCAGCGGTCACGGGTGACTTCCCGCTGTATTACAAGGCGCTGGGCACGGTCACTGCGTTGAACACCATCAACGTGCGCAGCCGGGTCGGCGGCGAACTGGTGAAGATCAATTTCGAAGAGGGCCAGATGGTCAAGGCCGGCGACCTGCTGGCGGAGATCGATCCGCGCCCTTACCAGAACGCCTTGCTCCAGGCCGAAGGCACCTTGCTGCAGAATCAGGCGCAGCTGAAAAACGCACAGGTCGACGTCGAGCGTTATCGCGGTTTGTTCAAAGAGGACAGCATCGCCAAACAGACCCTCGATACCGCCGAAGCGCTGGTCGGTCAGTACCTGGGCACGGTCAAGACCAATCAGGCAGCCGTCAACGACGCCAAGCTCAATCTGGAATTCACCAAAATCCGCGCGCCAATTGCCGGTCGCGTAGGCCTGCGTCAGGTCGACGTCGGCAACCTCGTTACGGCGAACGACACCACGTTCCTCGCGGTGATCACCCAGACCCAGCCAATCAGTGTTGCCTTCACACTCCCGGAAAACAGCCTGGAAACCGTGCTCGCCCGCTATCGCAGCGGCGCCAAACTGCCGGCCGAAGCCTGGGATCGCGGCGACACCAAATTGCAAGCCACCGGCGTGCTGCAAAGCCTCGACAACCAGATCGACGTCGCCACCGGCACGCTGAAATTCAAGGCCCGTTACGAGAACCGCGATCAGTCGCTGTTCCCCAATCAGTTCGTCAACGTGCACCTGCTCGCCGATACGCTCAAAGGCGTGGTCCTGGCACCGTCCGCCGCCATCCAGTTCGGCACCAACGGCACCTTCGTCTATGCGCTGGACGGTGACAGGAAAGTCACCATCCGCCAGTTGAAAATCGGCGCCAGTGACGGTGAAAACACGGTCATCACCGAAGGCCTGGCAGCGGGTGATCGCGTGGTGCTGGAAGGTACCGACCGCCTGAAAGAGGGCAGCGAAGTGGAGGTGGTCAACGACAGCAACCAAGTGCCGACCACGCCGACTGAACACTTGCAAGGCAAGTCTGCCGCGACCCCGACTGACGCCGCCGTCACAGACAAGGCCAAGAAGGGCGCATGAACATTTCGCGGCTGTTCATCCTCCGTCCGGTAGCCACAACGCTGAGCATGCTGGCCATCGTGCTGGCCGGTCTGATCGCTTATCGCTTGCTGCCCGTGTCGGCGCTGCCTCAGGTCGATTACCCGACCATTCGCGTCATGACCCTGTACCCCGGCGCCAGCCCGGACGTGATGACCAGTGCCGTCACCGCGCCGCTTGAACGTCAGTTCGGGCAGATGCCGGGCCTGACGCAAATGGCCTCGACCAGTTCCGGCGGCGCCTCGGTGCTGACCCTGCGTTTCAGCCTCGACATCAACATGGACGTCGCCGAACAACAGGTGCAAGCCGCGATCAACGCCGCGACCAACCTGCTGCCGACCGACTTGCCGGCGCCGCCGGTGTACAACAAGGTCAACCCGGCGGACACCCCGGTGCTGACCCTGGCCATCACCTCGAAAACCATGCTTCTGCCCAAACTCAATGACCTGGTCGATACGCGCATGGCGCAGAAAATCGCCCAGATCAGCGGCGTCGGCATGGTCAGCATTGCCGGCGGTCAGCGTCAGGCGGTGCGGATCAAGGTCAACCCGGAGGCGCTGGCCGCCAATAGCCTGAACCTGTCGGACGTGCGCACACTGATCAGCGCCTCCAACGTCAACCAGCCGAAAGGTAACTTCGACGGCCCGACCCGGGTGTCGATGCTTGATGCCAACGATCAACTGACGTCGCCCAAGGATTACGCCAACCTGATCCTCGCCTACAAGAATGGCGCGCCGCTGCGGCTCAAGGACGTCGCTGAAATCGTCGACGGTGCCGAGAACGAGCGTCTTGCCGCGTGGGCCAACCTGAATCAGGCCGTATTGCTGAACATCCAGCGCCAGCCGGGCGCCAACGTGATTGAAGTGGTCGACCGGATCAAGGCCTTGCTGCCGAGCATCACCGACAACCTGCCGGCCGGTCTCGAAGTCACGGTGCTGACCGACCGCACTCAGACCATCCGCGCCTCCGTCACTGACGTGCAGCACGAACTGCTGATCGCTATCGCCTTGGTGGTGATGGTGACGTTCCTGTTTCTGCGCCGTTTCAGCGCGACGATCATTCCGTCTGTGGCCGTGCCGCTGTCGCTGATCGGCACCTTCGGCGTGATGTACCTGGCCGGGTTCTCGGTCAACAACCTGACCCTGATGGCCCTGACCATCGCCACCGGTTTTGTGGTCGACGATGCGATCGTGATGCTGGAAAACATCGCGCGCTTCATCGAAGAGGGCGACAGTCCGATGCAAGCTGCGCTCAAGGGCGCCAAGCAGATCGGCTTCACCCTGATTTCCCTGACGCTGTCGTTGATTGCGGTGCTGATTCCGTTGCTGTTCATGGCCGACGTGGTCGGACGGCTGTTCCGCGAATTCGCCATCACTCTGGCGGTGGCAATCCTGATTTCCCTCGTGGTCTCGCTGACTTTGACGCCGATGATGTGCGCGCGTCTGCTCAAGCGCGAGCCGGAAGAGCATGAGCAGGGCCGTTTCTACCGGGCCAGTGGCGCCTGCATCGACTGGATGATCGCTGCTTACGGGCGCAAGTTGCAGTGGGTGCTCAAGCATCAACCGCTGACGTTGCTGGTGGCCATCGGCACACTGGCACTGACCGTGTTCCTTTATATGGTCGTACCCAAAGGTTTCTTCCCGGTGCAGGACACCGGAGTAATTCAGGGTATTTCCGAAGCCCCGCAGTCAATTTCCTTCGCCGCGATGGGCGCGCGTCAGCAGGAACTGGCCAAGGTCATTCTTCAAGACCCCGCGGTGCAAAGCCTGTCGTCCTACATCGGCGTCGATGGCGACAACGCCACGCTCAACAGTGGTCGCTTGCTGATCAACCTCAAGCCTCACGGCGAGCGTGATCTGACCGCTAGCGAAGTGATTGCACGCCTGCAACCGCAACTGGACAAACTGGTCGGTATCCGTCTGTTCATGCAACCGGTGCAGGACCTGACCATCGAAGATCGCGTCAGTCGCACGCAGTACCAGTTCAGCATGTCTTCGCCTGACTCTGAGTTGCTCAGCCAATGGAGTGGGCGACTGGTCGAGGCATTGGCGCAGCGTCCGGAACTGACCGACATTGCCAGCGATTTGCAGGACAAAGGCTTGCAGGTCTATCTGGTCATCGACCGTGATGCCGCTTCGCGCCTCGGCGTTTCGGTGGCGAACATTACCGATGCGCTGTACGACGCCTTCGGCCAGCGGCAGATTTCGACTATTTATACGCAGGCCAGTCAGTACCGCGTGGTTTTGCAAGCGCAGGCCGGGGAGAAGATCGGCCCGCAGGCGCTGGATCAGATTCACGTCAAAACCACCGACGGTGCGCAAGTACGCCTGTCGAGTCTGGCCCACGTCGAAGAACGTCAGGCGCAACTGGCGATCACTCACATCGGCCAGTTCCCGGCGGTGATGATGTCGTTCAACCTCGCACCGGGTGTGGCGCTGGGGCATGCAGTGGACGTTATCGAACAGGTGCAGAAAGACATCGGCATGCCGATTGGCGTGCAGACCCAGTTCCAGGGCGCGGCCGAAGCCTTCCAGGCGTCGCTGTCGAGCACCTTGCTGCTGATTCTGGCGGCAGTGGTGACCATGTACATCGTGCTCGGCGTGCTGTACGAGAGCTACATCCACCCGATCACCATTCTCTCGACCCTGCCGTCGGCGGCGGTCGGCGCCTTGCTGGCGTTGCTGCTCAGCGGCAATGATCTGGGCATGATCGCGATCATCGGCATCATTCTGCTGATCGGCATCGTCAAGAAGAACGCGATCATGATGATCGACTTCGCCCTCGACGCCGAACGCAACCAGGGCATGGCGCCCGAGGAGGCGATCTATCAGGCGGCGCTGTTGCGGTTCCGGCCGATTCTGATGACCACACTGGCGGCGTTGTTTGGCGCCGTGCCGTTGATGCTGGCCACCGGCTCCGGGGCTGAATTGCGCCAACCGTTGGGTCTGGTAATGGTCGGTGGATTGCTGGTGAGCCAGGTGCTGACCTTGTTCACCACACCGGTGATCTACCTGTACTTCGACCGTCTCGGCCGTCGTTTTGGCAAAACCGATGCCGACACCGAAGAGGTGGCGGTATGACCCAGTACAAAACCTGTAGGAGTGAGCCTGCTCGCGATGAGGCCGCCGAATCCGACATCAGTGTCGGCAGACACACCGCTATCGCGAGCAGGCTCGCTCCTACAATGGAGCGGTGTGAAGTTGGGGATCGCGGTCAATGAATCTGTCCGGTCCTTTCATCAAGCGCCCGGTCGCGACAATGCTCCTGAGCCTGGCGATCATGTTGCTCGGCGGTGTGAGTTTCGGCTTGTTGCCGGTTTCGCCGTTGCCGCAGATGGATTTCCCGGTGATTGTCGTCCAGGCGAGCCTGCCCGGCGCCAGTCCGGAGGTCATGGCGTCCACCGTGGCCACGCCGCTGGAACGCTCGTTCGGCGCGATTGCCGGCGTCAATACCATGAGCAGTCGATCCAGTCAGGGCTCGACGCGGGTGATTCTGCAGTTTGACCTCGACCGCGACATCAACGGCGCGGCGCGGGAAGTGCAAGCGGCGATCAACGCTTCGCGTAATCTGCTGCCGAGCGGGATGCGCAGCATGCCGACCTACAAGAAGGTCAATCCGTCGCAGGCGCCGATCATGGTGCTGTCGCTGACCTCGGACGTGCTGGAAAAAGGCCAGCTCTACGATTTGGCCTCGACCATTCTTTCGCAGAGCCTGTCGCAGGTTCAGGGCGTCGGCGAAGTGCAGATCGGCGGCAGCTCCTTGCCCGCCGTGCGCATCGAACTCGAACCGCAGGCACTCAACCAATACGGCGTAGCGCTCGACGATGTGCGCAAGACCATCGCCGACGCCAACGTGCGTAGGCCCAAAGGTTCGGTCGAGGACGGTCAACGGTTGTGGCAGATTCAGGCCAACGACCAACTGGAGAAAGCCAAGGATTACGAATCGCTGATCATCCATTACGCCGACGGTGCTGCGTTGCGCCTCAAGGACGTGGCCAAGGTCAGCGACGGCGTCGAAGACCGCTACAACAGCGGTTTCTTCAACGACGACGCGGCGGTGTTGCTGGTGATCAACCGCCAGGCCGGGGCCAACATCATCGAGACGGTCAACGAGATCAAGGCGCAACTCCCTGCCCTGCAAGCGGTGCTGCCGGCCAGCGTGAAGCTGAATCTGGCGATGGACCGCTCGCCGGTGATCAAGGCGACATTGCACGAAGCCGAGATGACTTTGCTGATTGCCGTGGCACTGGTGATTCTGGTGGTGTTCCTGTTCCTCGGTAACTTCCGCGCCTCGTTGATTCCGACGTTGGCGGTGCCGGTGTCGCTGGTCGGTACCTTCGCGGTGATGTACCTGTACGGTTTTTCGCTGAACAACCTGTCGCTGATGGCGCTGATTCTTGCCACTGGCCTGGTGGTGGACGACGCCATTGTGGTGCTGGAGAACATTTCCCGGCACATCGACGAGGGCGTCAAACCGATGCAGGCCGCGTACCTCGGGGCCAAGGAAGTCGGCTTCACGCTCCTGTCGATGAACGTCTCGCTGGTGGCGGTGTTCCTGTCGATCCTGTTCATGGGCGGGATTGTCGAAAGCCTGTTTCGCGAGTTTTCCATCACCCTGGCAGCGGCCATTGTGGTCTCGCTGGTGGTGTCCCTGACACTCACGCCGATGCTCTGCGCCCGCTGGCTCAAGCCGCACACGCCGGGGCAGGAAAACCGCTTGCAGCGCTGGAGCCGCAAGACCAACGACTGGATGGTCGGCAAATACGCCACCAGCCTTGATTGGGTGCTGCGCCATCGGCGCCTGACGCTGCTCAGCCTGATCATCACTGTTGGCGTCAACGTGGCGCTCTACGTGGTGGTGCCGAAAACCTTCATGCCGCAGCAGGACACCGGGCAGTTGATCGGTTTTGTTCGCGGTGACGACGGTCTGTCGTTCAGTGTGATGCAGCCAAAGATGGAAACCTTCCGCCGTGCGGTGCTCAAGGATGACGCGGTAGAGAGTGTCGCCGGGTTCATCGGCGGCACCAACGGCACCAACAACGCGTTCATGCTGGTCCGCTTGAAGCCGATCAAGGAGCGCCAGTTGTCGGCGCAGAAAGTCATCGAGCGCCTGCGCAAGGAAATGCCCAAGGTGGCCGGTGCGCAATTGATGCTCATGGCGGATCAGGACCTGCAATTCGGCGGTGGCCGCGAACAGACCACTTCGCAGTACAGCTATATCCTGCAGAGCGGTGATCTGGGCGAGTTGCGCAAGTGGTATCCAAAGGTCGTCGCGGCATTGCGAGCGTTGCCGGAACTGACTGCGATTGATGCCCGTGAAGGCGCGGGCGCGCAGCAGGTGACGTTGATTGTCGACCGCGATCAGGCCAAACGCCTGGGCGTCGACATGAACATGGTCACGGCAGTGCTGAACAACGCTTACAGCCAGCGGCAGATTTCGACGATCTACGACAGCCTCAACCAGTATCAAGTGGTGATGGAGGTCAATCCGAAATACGCCCAGGACCCTGTGACGCTCAAGCAGGTGCAGGTGATCACGGCTGACGGTGCGCGAATTCCGCTGTCGACCATCGCTCACTACGAGAGCAGCCTGGAAGACGACCGGGTCAGCCACGAAGGCCAGTTTGCCTCCGAGGACATTTCCTTCGACATGGCCGAAGGCGTGACGGTGGAGCAGGGCAGCGCTGCCATCGAGCGGGCGATTGCCAAACTCGGTTTGCCGGAAGATGTGATCGCGAAAATGGCCGGTACCGCCGACGCCTTTGCCGCGACCCAGAAGAGCCAGCCGTTCATGATCCTTGGCGCGCTGTTGGCGGTGTATCTGGTGCTGGGCGTGCTGTATGAAAGCTACATTCACCCACTGACGATTCTGTCGACGCTGCCTTCGGCCGGGGTCGGCGCATTGCTGTCGATCTATGCGCTGGGCGGCGAGTTCAGCCTGATCTCGCTGCTCGGGTTGTTCCTGCTGATCGGCGTGGTAAAGAAAAACGCGATCCTGATGATTGATCTCGCGCTGCAACTGGAGCGCCATCAGGGACTGTCCCCTCTGGAGTCGATCCGCAGCGCCTGTCTGCAACGTCTGCGGCCGATTCTGATGACGACGCTGGCGGCGATTCTGGGTGCCTTGCCGCTGCTGCTCAGCCGTGCCGAAGGTGCGGAAATGCGCCAGCCATTGGGCTTGACCATCATCGGCGGGCTGATTTTCAGCCAGGTGCTGACGCTTTACACCACCCCGGTGGTTTACCTTTATCTCGACAAGCTGCGCCATCGCTTCAACAAATGGCGTGGCGTGCGTACTGATGCCGCTCTGGAAACTCCGCTATGACTGACCGTTCGCTTATCCATCTGGCCACTGTTCGCGGCTCGCGTCTGTTGAGCCTGTCGCTGTGCGTGGCGATGCTCAGTGCCTGCGCTGTCGGCCCGGATTACCAGCGCCCGCAGACCGCCGAAATTGCCCAATACAAGGAAGCCGAAGGCTGGCGTCAGGCCAATCCGAGCGACTCGCTGGCCCGTGGCGCCTGGTGGGAACTGTATGGCGATCAGCAGCTCAACGGCCTGGTCGAAAAGCTCAACAGTTCCAACCAGACGGTCGCCCAATCGGAAGCGCAATACCGTCAGGCCCAGGCTCTGGTACGCAGCGCACGTGGGGCGTTTTATCCGAATGTCGATCTGAGCCTGGGCAAAACCCGCTCAAGCCAGGGTACTGGCAGTAGCAGTTCAAGTCTGAGCAGTTCTTCCAGCGGTATCCGCGACACCTACAACGCGCAGTTGGGTGTCAGTTGGGAAGCCGATATCTGGGGCAAGCTGCGTCGCGGGCTTGAAGCCGACAAGGCCAGTGCGCAGGCCAGCTTTGCCGATCTGGCGGCAATGCGTCTGAGCCAACAGTCGGAACTGGTGCAGAACTACCTGCAACTGCGGGTGATCGACCAGCAGAAACGCCTGCTTGAATCGACGGTGGCAGCTTACGAAAAATCGTTGAGAATGACCCAGAACCAGTACCGTGCGGGCGTTTCCGGGCGGGACGCGGTGGCTCAGGCGCAAACACAGTTGAAGAGCACCCAGGCCGATCTGGTCGATCTGATCTGGCAGCGGGCGCAATTCGAGAATGCCATCGCCGTGCTGACCGGGCAGGCCCCGGCGGATTTCAACATTGCGGAAACGCAGAGCATTCCGAACTTGCCGCAGGTGCCGTTGAGTCTGCCGTCGCAGTTGCTCGAGCGGCGCCCGGACATCGCCTCGGCCGAGCGCTCGGTGATTGCCGCCAACGCCAACATTGGCGTGGCGAAAGCAGCGTACTACCCGGACCTGTCCCTGAGCCTGAGTGGCGGTTACAGCAGCAGCACCTCAAAAGACCTGATCAGTCTGCCGAACCGGTTCTGGTCGGTCGGGCCGAAACTCGACCTGCCGTTGTTCGACGGTGGCATACGTTCGGCGGAAGTCGACCGCACTGAGGCGGTGTATGACCAGACAGTGGCCAAATACCGGCAGACCGTGCTCGATGGTTTCCGCGAAGTGGAAAACTATCTGGTGCAGTTGAAGGTTTATGAAGACGAAGCGGCGGTGCGCCAGGAGGCCCTCGACGCTGCGCGTGATTCTTTGCGTCTGACGGAAAACCAGTACAAGGCCGGGCTGATTGCCTATATCGATGTGGTGGTGGTGCAAGCCACGGCGCTGAGCAACGAGCGTACTGTGCTGAACATTCTGCAGAGCCGATTGATTGCCAGCGTGCAATTGATTGCCGCGCTGGGCGGTGGTTGGGATGGCCAGCTTGATGTGAGCGATAACACCCGCTGAAGGCTGGCTTTGATCGTTCCCACGCAGAGCGTGGGAACGATCGGGTAAAGCCGTGAACACCGGGCTAGAGCCTTTTAGGGCAATGGAACAAGCGTTTCATCGGGTTGATGGCAAATTGCTCACTTTGTCAGTGCGTTCTTCTGCGCAATCAGTACAATCGCCGCATTTGCCCGACCGAGAATGGACGCTATCGGGGTTGGGTGGCCACGAGAATTCGCATGCTCATCGGTACTTATTCCTCCACGCTGGTTTTCATTTCGCTGTGCGTAGCAATCCTCGCCTCGTACACCGCGCTCGACCTCACCGGGCGCATCGCTACGGCAAAAGGGCGGGCAGTGCATTTCTGGACGGCCGGTGGCGCGTTCGCTATGGGTGTCGGCGTCTGGTCGATGCACTTCATCGGCATGCTTGCCTTCAAACTGCCAATCAGCCTCGGTTATGACGTCACGCTCACATCACTGTCGCTGCTGATCGCGATGCTGTCCTGCGGGTTTGCCTTGTGGCTGGTGAGCCAGCCGAAACTGCCGGTCCTGCAATTGGCGTTTGGTGCATTGATCATGGGCACCGGCATCAGTGCCATGCATTACACCGGCATGGCGGCCATGCGCATGACCCCCGGGATCGACTACGACCCGACGCTGTTCGGCGCATCATTGCTGATCGCCGTCGGCGCTTCCGCCGCCGCGTTGTGGATCGCTTTTCGTCTGCGCCAGCATTCACCCTATGTTCGGCTGATTCGCGCTGGTGCTGCTGTGATCATGGGCATCGCGATTGTCGGCATGCACTACACCGGCATGGCGGCCGCACAGTTTCCCGACGGCAGTTTCTGCGGTGCGACGCTCAACGGTTTGAAGGGCAATGGCCTCGACAGCCTGGTGCTGATCACCACGTTGGCGGTGTTGTCGATTGCCTTGCTGACTTCGATTCTCGACGCACGCCTCGAAGCGCGCACGGCCGATCTGGCGCACTCGCTGACGGTGGCCAATCGCGAACTGACGCAACTGGCGCTGCACGACACCTTGACCGGTCTGCCCAATCGCATGCTGCTGGATGACCGGATCAATCAGGCGATGAAAAAGGTCAACGAGCAGGGCGGTTGCTTTGCGCTGATGTTCATCGATCTGGACGGTTTCAAACCGGTCAACGATGCCTTCGGCCATCACATGGGCGATCAACTGTTGCGCGAAGTCGGTGTGCGTCTGCGCGAAGACTTGCGCAGCCTGGACACGCTGGCGCGAATCGGTGGTGATGAGTTCGTTTTGCTGGTGCGCCTGAGCGAACCCAACGATGCATTGGGGCTGGCCGCGCGTCAGGTCGGCCTGATCGCCCAGTCGTTCCGCGTGGCTGAACATGATTTGCAGATCTCCGCCAGCGTTGGCATCGCCCTGTATCCGGGCAATGGCCAAACCGCCCAGGAATTGTTGATGAACGCCGACGCCGCGATGTATCACGCCAAGGGTGGCGGCAAGAATGGTTACAGCTTCTTCGACGCCTCGATGAACAACAACGCGCGCAAACAACTGCAATTGTTGCAGGACTTGCGCGCCGCGCTGGAACACAGCCAGTTCAGCCTGCATTACCAGCCCAAGTTCAACGCCGCCAACGGGCATCCGGTCGGCGCCGAAGCGTTGCTGCGCTGGCAGCACCCGAGCCACGGCATGTTGATGCCGGACAAATTCATTGATCTGGCGGAGAAATCCGGCCTGATCATCCCGATCGGCGAATGGGTGCTCAATGAAGCCTGCCGTCAGATGCGCGAGTGGTACGTGCTGGGCTACACCGACTGGCGCATCGCGGTGAACCTCTCGGCCTTGCAGTTCTGCCATGCCGGGCTGGTGCAAAGTGTTGCCAAGGCGCTGGCGACGCACCATTTGCCGGCCAACAGCCTGACCCTGGAAATCACCGAAACCACGGCCATGAGCGACGCCGATGCGAGCATGACTGTGTTGCAGGAGTTGTCGGACATGGGCGTCGACCTGTCCATCGATGACTTTGGCACCGGCTATTCGAGCCTGATGTACCTCAAGCGCCTGCCGGCCAATGAGCTGAAGATCGACCGCGGTTTTGTCCGCGATCTGGAGCACGACAGCGACGATGCCGCCATTGTTTCGGCGATTGTCGCGCTGGGCCAGGCGTTGGGGTTACGGATTGTCGCGGAAGGGGTAGAGACGGGCTCGCAGCAGGATTTTCTTACGCAATTGGGCTGTGACTCGTTGCAGGGTTATCTGCTCGGGCATCCGATGCCGGCAGATCAGTTCATGCAGGGCATTGCTCGGAGCGAGAAGCACACGACTGCTTGATCGCCACAATTCATATCTGATGAGGAAAGCTCTGTGGTGAGTGAGAAATCCCCTCACCACAAGTGTTCAGCTCAGGTTTCGCTTCGCACACACCTCATGCAAAACCCGCCAATGGCGGTTATTCTTCCCCCCGACTATTGCGTGTGCATTGGGGGGGAAAGGCCAGCATGGATAAAGTCATTGTGATCACCGGCGGCGGGCGCGGGATTGGCGCCGCGACGGCGTTGTTGGCGGCCGAGCAGGGCTATCGGATCTGCATCAATTACCAGTCAGACGAACAGGCCGCGCATAGTGTGCTGGAGCAAGTCCGGGCGCTGGGCGCACAGGCCATCGCGGTGCGTGCCGACGTCAGCATCGAAGACGAAGTGGTCGCGATGTTCCATCGGGTCGACACCGAGCTGGGCCGGGTCACCGCACTGGTGAACAACGCCGGCACTGTCGGGCACAAATCGCGAGTCGATGAAATGTCCGAATTCCGTATCCTGAAAATCATGAAAACCAATGTCCTGGCGCCGATCCTTTGTGCCAAGCACGCGATCCTGCGCATGTCGCCCAAGCATGGCGGGCAGGGTGGCAGTATCGTCAACGTCTCTTCAGTGGCTGCGCGTCTGGGGTCACCCAATGAATACGTCGATTACGCGGCGTCCAAAGGCGCGCTCGACACCTTTACCATCGGTCTGTCCAAAGAAGTGGCGGGCGAGGGGATTCGGGTCAACGCGGTGCGCCCGGGTTACATCTACACCGATTTCCATGCGTTGAGCGGTGATCCGGATCGGGTCAGCAAGCTGGAATCGGCAATCCCGATGGCCCGGGGCGGGCGGCCGGATGAGGTGGCGGAGGCGATTGTCTGGTTGCTGTCGGACAAGGCTTCTTATGCAACCGGGACGTTTGTTGATCTGGGTGGTGGGCGTTGATCTTCAGGATTTTTATTGCTTGTTAGGGCCTCATCGCTGGCAAGCCAGCTCCCACAGTGTTTTGTATTGAACACAAATTTTGTGATCGACTTCGAAACCTTTGGGAGCTGGCTTGCCTGCTCCCAGAACAATCGATGCCAGTCGCAAATATAGTGTACGACACTGAAACCTGTGGGAGCTGGCTTGCCAGCGATAGGGCCAGTGCAAACACCCTCAGCCTGTCAGAACGACCGCACAATCCGCCCCAGCGTCTCCATGGCTTTCTCCGAATCCTCGGTCCACGGGCTGCCATAGTTCAGTCGAATGCAATTGCGAAACCGCTGCGTCGGCGAAAAGATCGGCCCCGGCGCGATGCTGATGCCTTGCGCCAGCGCCATCTGAAACAACTTCAACGAATCCATCTGTGGCGGTAGTTCCAGCCAAAGAAAATAGCCGCCTGCCGGTTGACTGACCCGCGTCTGCGCCGGGAAATATCGGGCAATCGCCGCCAGCATCGCGCTTTGCTGCTCTTCCAGCGCATAACGCAGTTTGCGCAGATGCCGATCGTAACCGCCGTGTTGCAGGTAATCGGCAATTGCCGCTTGCGCCGGCATCGACGCGCACAACGACGTCATCAGTTTCAACCGCTCGATCTTCTGCGCGTAACGCCCGGCAGCGACCCAGCCGATGCGGTAGCCGGGGGCCAGGCTCTTGGCGAACGAGCCGCAATGCATCACCAGTCCTTCGGTGTCGAACGCCTTGGCTGGTTTCGGGGCCTGTTGGCCGTAATAGAGTTCGGCGTAGACGTCGTCTTCGATCAACGGCACCTGATGGCGGCGCAACAGTTCGACCAGTTCCTGCTTCTTGGCCTCCGGCATGGTCGCGCCCATCGGGTTCTGGAAACTGGTCATGCACCAGCAGGCCTTGATCGGGTGGCGTTCCAGCGTCTGCGCGAGTACGCCGAGGTCGATGCCGTCGCGCGGGTGCACGGGGATTTCCACGGCTTTGAGCTTGAGGCGCTCCAGTACTTGCAGGCTGGCGTAGAACGCTGGGGCTTCGATGGCCACCAGATCGCCCGGTTCGGTGACGGCTTGCAGGCACAGGTTGAGTGCTTCGAGGGCGCCGTTGGTGATCAGCAGTTCTTCCATCGGCAGCATCAGCCCGCCAACCATGTAGCGCAGGGCGATTTGTCGACGCAGTTGCGGGTTGCCCGGCGACATGTCGGTGACGACCATGCGCGGGTCCATTTCCCTGGCGGCGCTGGCCAGCGAACGCGACAGGCGTTGCAGCGGAAACAGCGTCGGGCTGGGGAACGCCGAGCCGAACGGCACGGTGCTCGGGTCCTTGATCGACTCCAGCACCGAGAACACCAGTTCGCTGACGTCGACTTCGGTGGAGTCGTTGACGTGGCTGCTGATTACCGGCTCCGAGAACGGACTCGGAGCGTGGGTGTTGACGAAATAACCGGAGCGCGGCCGGGCGCGGATCAGGCCACGGCGTTCGAGCAGGTAATAGGCCTGGAACACCGTGGACGGGCTGACGCCGTAGGTCTGGCTGGCGTAGCGCACCGACGGCACGCGCTGACCGGGGCCGAGGACTCCGGAGCGGATCAGTTCAGCGATGTCGTCGGCGAATTTTTCGTAGCGTTTCATCGGGGCCCTTGGTGTTTGTTGGTTGTGCGGGGTGTCAGGGAACTGCCCCTCACCCTAACCCTCTCCCAGAGGGAGAGGGGACTGATTGGGAGATGCTCGCGAAACACACCGACCTGAAATTGCTTTGCTGAATCCATAATCGACTCGGTCTGTCAGGTCTATGTACCGCGCCAGACACCTCGAACGGCCCCCTCTCCCTCCGGGAGAGGGCTGGGGTGAGGGGGAGGATTCTAGCGGCTCAGCGATTCATCGGCGCCACAAACCTGCTTTTCGCCACGCTGTAAATCTCAGGCTCATCACTGTCGGCGATCTTGAAACTCAAGGTCTGCGAGCTGCTGCTCGGGCGTTCCGTGGTCATCGCCACCGACACCGGCACATCGACAATCTCGCCCGGCGCCAGGCTCAGCTCGGTCTTGCCTTGCAGCTGGAAGCCGTCGCCGTCGACCAGGCTCAGATTGTAGTCCTGACGCTGCTGGGTCTTGTTGATGACTTTGAGGGTGTAGATGTTTTCGATCTGGCCCTGACCGTTTTCACGGAACAGCCCGCGATCCTTGGTCACGTCCAGCGAGACCATTGGTCGCTCGACCAGTGCCAGGGCGAGTGCGCCGATCATCACCAGCAGCACCGCGACATAACCGATCAGTCGTGGCCGCAACAGATGCGTCTTGCCACCCTGCAATTCGCGCTCGGAACTGTAGCGGATCAAACCGCGTGGGTAGTTCATTTTGTCCATGATCGAATCACAGGCATCGATGCACGCCGCGCAACCGATGCATTCCATCTGCAAGCCATCGCGGATGTCGATGCCGGTCGGGCACACCTGCACACACAACTGGCAATCGATGCAATCGCCGAGCCCGGCCTCGACCGGTTTCACATCGCGTTTGCGCGGGCCACGGTTTTCGCCACGGGCCACGTCGTAGGAAATCGCCAGGGTGTCCTTGTCGAACATCACGCTCTGGAATCGCGCATACGGGCACATGTGCATGCACACCGCTTCGCGCAGCCAACCGGCGTTGATGTAAGTCGCGCCGGTGAAGAACAACACCCAGAACAGACTGACACCGCCGATTTGCAGGGTCAGCAGTTCTTCGGCCAGCGGCCGGATCGGCGTGAAGTAGCCGACAAAGGTCAGACCGGTCATCACGCTGATTGCCAGCCACAGCGTGTGCTTGGCCGCACGCCGGGCCAGTTTGTTCAGGCCCCACGGCGCCGCTTGAAGTTTGATCCGCTGGTTGCGTTCGCCCTCGGTGATCTTCTCGCACCACATGAAGATCCACGTCCACGAACTCTGCGGGCAGGTGTAGCCACACCAGACGCGTCCGGCGAACACGGTGATGGCGAACAGGCCGAACGCGGCAATGATCAGCAGCGCCGAGAGCAGGATGAAATCCTGCGGCCAGAAGGTCGCGCCGAAGATGTGGAATTTGCTTTCCGACAAATCCCACAACACAGCCTGACGACCGCCCCAGTTCAGCCACACCGTGCCGAAAAACAGCACAAACAGGAAACCCGCACCGCTCATGCGCAGGGTGCGGAACAGGCCGGTGAAGCTGCGGGTGTGGATCTGGTTGTCGCTGGATTTGGCCGTCGCCTTCATTGGGCGTGCGGGCACACTTTTAATAGTTGGAGATGCTTCTACGGTTCGGACGGGGATTTGTTCGCTCATGGTCGTTCGCTCATCAGCCTCCATCAGGCCGATGCACTATGAGCGCCGATCTGTTTGCATAACAGACTCAGCTATTTCAATAAAAAGCGGATCAGATGGCCTTCGACACTAGTCCTGCGACAACTTGAAGCAGCCCGCAGGCAAAGGCGCAAACGCCTGACCCAGACGGTTGCGCGGGGTGTTGATCCAGGTCAGTCAAATCACCGAATCACTCTCGTCGGCTTTCAGGTGTTTGCGACCATCCTTGGCGCCGGCAACAGTCAGAGCATCGGCTTCTGCTTCGGTGATGTAGACGCGCCGGGATTCGATTTCCACAAACGACATGGCTTTGTCGCTATCGGTTTTGACTTCCAACTCATCGCAAATACGAATTTCCTCGCCATTCTCAACGGTGAAAAAACAGACTTTTTTCTCGGGATTGGACTCATCGACTCGCAGGGTCATGGTGGCTGTCCTTTTTATGGGGATGTCTAAAGCGTTAGGGCACACGCTTTGCCGTTCGTTCTGCGCAACCGATTAATGGTCGCCGTTGTCCATCGTCTATCGAACCAATAACAAGGACTGCACGATGAACGCGTGGTGGCATGAAGTGTGGGGAACCCTGCAAGCGGAGTTCGCCGACGTTGGCGATGCTTCGCAACTGACGCGCATTACCGTGCGCCTGCTGATGGCAGCCATTCTGGGTGGCATTCTCGGGTTCGAGCGCGAACACAAGGGCAAGGCCGCCGGAGTGCGTACACATATGCTGGTGGCGCTCGGCGCGGCGCTGTTTGTGCTGGTGCCGCAAACCTCAGGCGCCGAGTCCGATGCAATGAGTCGAGTGCTGCAAGGCGTGATCGCCGGGATTGGTTTCCTCGGCGCCGGGACCATTCTGAAAAAGCCCGAAGGCGATGAGGGCCACGTCAAGGGCCTGACCACGGCTGCCGGGTTGTGGATGACCGCGGCAATTGGTGTCGCGACCGGGTTGGGCAAGGAAGCGACGGCATTGCTCAGTACCTTGCTGGCGCTGGGGATTTTCAGCGTGATGCCGCGCATCGTAAAACTCTTCGAAAAAGAAGAGCAGAAGACGGATGACCACTGACTGATGTTGATCATTCCCACGCGCTGCGTGGGAATGCCTGAATGGACGCTCCGCGTCCGCTTTGGGACACGGAGCGTCCCGGGCTGCATTCCCACGCAGAGCGTGGGAACGATCAATCACGATCAATCAATTCACTGACGGTTCAGAGGATCACTGGTGGCATGGTCGTTGGCGGCTCTTCCTTCGGCGGTGGCGTGGTGCCTGGCGGCTCCTGCTCGGGGACCGGTTGCGGTTCGGTTTCGGGAATAGTCGGGTTGTCGATGTTCGGATCGGGCGTTTCCGCCGGGAATGGGTTGTTCATCGGTAGACCTCCGTGTGGCACATGGCGTGAGAAGTGCTTAAGTGGATTGACCACCTCGTGGCGAATTCGATCCGCTTTTCGTGTCGGGCAATTTGCTCTGAACTTTTCCCGGTGCCGGTTGCTCGGAACCTAAGCGAGTTCATGACGGGGCCGGTGTCTTGTTGTGAACACTGATCCGGCACAAGAGCGTCCTTGGGGCGTTAAGGAGAGATGCTCAATGACTGCTGAAAGACCTTCGGAACTGAGCTACAACCCGCACATGCCGCTGTCGCAGGCATTACTGCTGCCGCGCATCGTGATCGAAAACACCATGCCGACCCTCGATGGCGGGCAGTTCGCCGTGAAGTCGATTGCCGGCCGCGACGTGGTGGTCACCAGCAAAGTGTTCGCCGATGGCCACGACAAACTTGCGGTGCGCATTCGCTGGCGCGAGGAGGGCGAAGAGGCCTGGCATAGCGAGGTCATGTCCGATCAGGGCAACAACGGCTGGCGAGGCCAGTTCCGCCCCGAGCATCAGGGCCGCTTTCTGTATTGCATCGAAGCGTGGATCGATCACTTCGCCAGTTTCCAGTACGAACTGGAGAAGAAGCACAACGCCGCCGTGCCGGTTTCGCTTGAGCTGCAAGAAGGCCGGACGATGGTGCAGCAGGCCGCCGAGCGCAGCGAAGGCCAGCTCAGCGAACAGCTCGCGGCGTTGCACCACGAACTGTCCGGACTGCTCGAAACCGAGCAGGTCGCGCTGTTTCTGCACTCGCACAGTGCGCAACTGATGGCCGAGGCCGATCACCGTGCCTATCTGAGCGTCAGTGCCGAATTCCCCATGGACGTCGAGCGTGAACTCGCCGAGTTCGCCAGTTGGTATGAGCTGTTTCCGCGCTCGATCACCGATGATCCCAACCGCCATGGCACTTTTAATGATGTGCACTCGCGGTTGCCGATGATTCAGGACATGGGTTTCGACGTGCTGTACTTCACGCCGATCCACCCGATTGGTCGTGCGCATCGCAAGGGCCGCAACAATTCCCTGACCGCCGGCCCGGACGATCCCGGCAGCCCGTATGCGATCGGCAGCGAGGAGGGCGGCCACGAGGCGATCCATTCGCAACTTGGCACCCGTGAAGATTTCCGCCGGCTGGTGGCCGCTGCGGCTGAGCATGGCCTGGAAATAGCCCTCGATTTCGCCATCCAGTGTTCCCAGGATCACCCGTGGCTCAAGCAGCATCCGGGCTGGTTCAACTGGCGGCCGGACGGCACGATCAAATACGCGGAAAACCCGCCGAAGAAATATCAGGACATCGTCAACGTCGACTTCTATGCGCCGGACGCGATTCCGAGTCTGTGGGTCGAGTTGCGCGACATCGTCGTTGGCTGGGTCGAGGAGGGCGTGAAGATCTTTCGCGTCGACAATCCCCACACCAAACCGCTGCCGTTCTGGCAATGGCTGATTGCCGATGTGCGGGCGCTGCATCCGGAAGTGATCTTCCTCGCCGAGGCATTCACCACACCGGCGATGATGGCGCGTCTGGGCAAGGTTGGTTACACCCAGAGCTACACCTATTTCACCTGGCGCAACACCAAGGCCGAACTGGCGACCTATTTCACCGAACTGAATGAGTCGCCGTGGCGCGAATGCTACCGGCCGAATTTCTTCGTCAACACGCCGGACATCAACCCGGCGTTCCTGCACGAGTCCGGGCGCCCCGGTTTTCTCATCCGCGCGGCGCTGGCGACCATGGGCTCGGGCCTGTGGGGCATGTATTCGGGCTACGAACTGTGCGAAGCGGCACCCGTGCCAGGCAAGGAGGAATATCTCGATTCGGAGAAATACGAGATCCGCGTCCGCGACTTCAATGCGCCGGGCAACATCATTGCCGAGATTGCCCAGCTCAACCGCATCCGCCGGCAGAACCCGGCGCTGCACACGCACCTGGGCCTGAAAATCTACAACGCCTGGAACGACAACATTCTGTACTTCGGCAAGCGCAGCTTTGACGGCAGCAACTTCATTCTGGTGGCCGTCAACCTCGATCCAAATAACGTGCAGGAAGCGAATTTCGAATTGCCACTGTGGGAGATGGGCCTGCCCGACGATGCGACGACCCATGGTGAGGATTTGATGAACGGGCATCGCTGGGACTGGCATGGCAAGTATCAGTTCATGCGTTTAGACCCGGCTTACCAGCCGTTCGGCATTTGGCGGATTACTGCCTCTTAAGGCTCGCGACATTTGAATGTGGGAGCTGGCTTGCCAGCGATTGCGGTCTGTCAGCTTGCATCTTCGGTGCTGAACCACCGCTATCGCCGGCAAGCCAGCTCCCACATGGACCGTATTTCTTCAGTTAAGACATCTTCAGAATTTTTCAGGAGTTTCACATGGCGAAGAAACCCAAGGCAGCCACCTTTATCAAAGACCCGCTCTGGTACAAGGATGCGGTGATTTATCAAGTTCACGTCAAATCGTTTTTCGACTCCAACAACGACGGGATCGGCGACTTTCCCGGCCTGATCGCCAAACTTGATTACATTGCCGAACTCGGCGTCAACACCATCTGGCTGTTGCCGTTCTACCCGTCGCCACGCCGTGATGACGGTTACGACATCGCCGAATACCGTGGCGTGCACAGCGATTACGGCACCATGGCCGACGCCAAGCGCTTTATCGCCGAGGCGCACAAGCGCGGTTTGCGGGTGATTACCGAACTGGTCATCAACCACACCTCCGACCAACACCCCTGGTTCCAGCGCGCACGCAAGGCCAAACCCGGTTCGGCGGCGCGGGATTTTTACGTGTGGTCGGATGACGATCAGAAATACGACGGCACGCGGATCATTTTTCTCGACACCGAAAAGTCCAACTGGACCTGGGACCCGGTCGCCGGCCAATACTTCTGGCACCGCTTCTATTCGCACCAGCCCGACCTGAACTTCGACAACCCGCAAGTCATGAAAGCGGTGCTCTCGGTCATGCGCTACTGGCTGGACATGGGCATCGACGGTCTGCGTCTCGACGCGATTCCGTACCTGATCGAACGAGACGGCACCAACAACGAAAACCTCCCGGAAACCCACGACGTCCTCAAGCAGATCCGCGCCGAAATCGACGCCAATTATCCCGATCGCATGTTGCTGGCCGAGGCCAACCAATGGCCGGAAGATACTCAACTGTATTTCGGCGACACCGATGCGCACGGCCTCAATGGCGACGAATGCCACATGGCGTTTCACTTCCCGCTGATGCCGCGCATGTACATGGCGCTGGCCCAGGAAGATCGCTTTCCGATTACCGACATTTTGCGCCAGACGCCGGAAATTCCCGCCAATTGCCAGTGGGCGATTTTCCTGCGTAACCATGATGAATTGACGCTGGAGATGGTCACCGACAAAGAACGTGACTATCTGTGGAATTACTACGCCGCTGACCGTCGGGCGCGGATCAACCTGGGTATCCGACGCCGCTTGGCGCCGTTGATGGAACGCGATCGCCGCCGTGTCGAATTGCTCAACAGCCTGTTGCTGTCGATGCCGGGCACGCCGACGCTGTATTACGGCGACGAGATCGGCATGGGCGACAACATCTACCTCGGCGACCGTGACGGCGTGCGTACACCGATGCAATGGTCGATTGACCGCAACGGTGGCTTCTCCCGCGCCGATCCGGCCAGCCTGGTGCTGCCGCCGATCATGGATCCGCAATACGGCTATCTGTCGGTCAACGTCGAAACCCAGGCCGGCGATCCGCATTCGCTGCTCAACTGGACGCGGCGCATGCTCGCCGTGCGCAAGCAATCCAAGGCATTTGGCCGTGGCACGTTGAAAATGCTTTCGCCGAGCAACCGGCGAATTCTGGCCTATACCCGCGAATTCACCGACGCCGACGGCAAACACGAAATCATCCTCTGCGTGGCCAACGTCTCGCGCAGTGCGCAGGCGGCGGAACTGGACCTGTCGGCTTACGTCGGCATGGTCCCGGTGGAGATGCTTGGCGGTAATGCGTTCCCGCCGATTGGCCAACTGCCTTTCCTACTTACCCTGGCGCCGTACGGCTTCTATTGGTTCGCCCTGGCCACCGAAAACCAGATGCCGAGCTGGCACGTGGAGCCGGCGCAGAGCCTGCCGGACTTCACCACATTGGTGCTGAAAAAGCGCATGGAAGAACTGCTCGAAGCGCCGTCCCGCGCCACGCTGGAGCAGGGCATTCTGCCGAGCTGGCTGCAGAACCGTCGCTGGTTCGCCGGCAAGGATGCAGCTATCGACAAGGTCAACCTGGCCTACGGTGTGCGGTTTGGCGATGCCGAACACCCGGTGCTGCTCAGCGAGATCGAAGTCACCAGCGGCGGCCAGACCAGCCGTTATCAACTGCCGTTCGGCTTCATTTCTGAAGATCAGGTCGGTCCGGCGCTGCCACAGCAATTGGCACTGGCCCGTGTGCGTCGAGTGCGTCAGGTTGGTTTGATCACTGACGCCTTCAGTCTTGAAGCGTTTGTCCGCGCTGTCCTGCAAGGCATGCAGAACAACACCGTGCTGGAATCCAGCGATGGCGAAATCCGTTTCGCACCCACCCCGCACCTGGAAAAACTCAACCTCGGTGGCGAATCCGAAGTGCGCTATCTGTCGGCCGAGCAATCGAACAGTTCGGTGGTAATCGGCAACAGCCTGGTGCTTAAGCTGATCCGTAAAGTCGCGTCCGGCGTACACCCGGAACTGGAGATGAGCGCTTACCTGACCGCTGCCGGATTTGCCAATATCTCTCCGCTGCTCGGCTCGGTGATTCGCCGCGACGCGCAGGGTGAAGACAATCTGTTGATGATCGCGCAGGGCTATCTGAGCAATCAAGGCGACGCCTGGGAATGGACGCAAAACAACCTCGAACGGGCGTTGCGCGATGAACTGGCCGATGCCATGTCCGAGCAGGAACAACACTACAACGCCTTGGGCGAATTGAAGGACTTCGCCGCGATGCTCGGTCAGCGTCTGGGCGAAATGCACCAAGTGCTCGCCGCGCCGACCGAGAATGCCGATTTCGCGCCGCAAGTCAGTACGGCCAAGGATGCACAGGCCAGCGGCAAGGACGTTGCTGCGCAGGTCGAGCATGCGTTGAAACTGCTCAAGCAGCATCAGGGCGAACTCAACGCGGCGGATCAGAAACTGGTCAAGCGCCTGCTCGACGAGAAAAAGACCATCCTTGCTCATGTGCAGGATCTGGCGAAAAAGTCCGTCGGTGGTCTGCGTATTCGCGTGCATGGCGACTTGCACTTGGGCCAGGTGCTGGTGATCAAGGGCGACGCCTATCTGATCGACTTCGAGGGCGAACCGGCGCGGCCATTGAGTGAGCGTCGTGGCAAACACAGTCCGTACAAAGATGTCAGCGGCGTGCTGCGTTCGTTCGATTACGCGGCGGCGATGACCATCAACGTGCACAACGTCGATCACAGTGCGGAGTCCGAAGCGGCCCGTCATCGCGTCGCCGAGCGTTATTTGCGTGAGGCACGCGAGGCATTTGTTCAGGCATATCGCCGAGCGGCAGCTAGTCTTGATCATGCTTGGCAAGATCCTGAGGGTGCCGACGCCGCGCTGGCGTTGTTCGGTCTGGAGAAGGCGGCCTATGAAGTGGCCTATGAAGCCGAAAATCGCCCGACGTGGCTGCCCGTGCCGTTGCACGGTTTGTATGGGTTATTGACAGGGCTTAAACCCTTTTCCGATCTTGGTGGAGAGTAGTCATGAGTTTCTCGAACAAGGAACAGGGTCAGGTCAAAGAGGCATTGCTGCCGTCGGCGAAAGACATCGATGCGCTGGTACGTGCCGAGCATCACGATCCGTTTTCCATTCTCGGTCCGCACGGCGATGGCGCTGGTGGACAGTTTATTCGCGCCTATTTACCCGGTGCGCTGAGCGTTGTGGTGATCGACAAGGATTCTGGCGAAGAGCGCGGCCCACTGGAGCCGAGCGAAACGCCGGGGCTGTTTGTCGGCCATTTCGATCAGGCGCGGCCTTATCGACTGCGTACCCGTTGGGCCGGTGGTGAACAGGAAGCGGAAGATCCCTACAGCTTCGGTCAGTTGCTCGGTGAAATGGATTTGTATCTGTTTGCCGAAGGTAATCACCGCGACCTCAGCGCCTGCCTCGGCGCGCAACTGATGACCGTCGATGGCGTTGATGGCGTGCGTTTCGCCGTGTGGGCGCCGAATGCGCGGCGGGTTTCCGTGGTCGGCGATTTCAACGTCTGGGACGGCCGTCGCCATCCGATGCGCCTGCGTCATCCGTCCGGGGTCTGGGAATTGTTCATCCCGCGCCTGCAAGCGGGGGAGTTGTACAAATACGAAATCCTCGGCAGCCACGGCATTCTGCCGCTCAAGGCTGACCCGATGGCGCTGGCCACCAGTCTGCCGCCGGACACTGCGTCGAAAGTCGCTGCGCCGCTGCGAGTCGACTGGCAGGATCAGGAATGGATGAGCGCTCGCCGCGAACACCAGAAGCATTCCGCGCCGCTGTCGATCTACGAGTTGCATGTCGGCTCCTGGCAGTGCGAGCTGGATGACCTCGGTGAGGTTGCGCGCCAATACACCTGGCCGGAACTGGCCGAACGCTTGATTCCGTACGTGAAAGAGTTGGGTTTCACCCACATTGAACTGATGCCGATCATGGAACACCCGTTCGGTGGTTCGTGGGGCTATCAGTTGCTCTCGCAATTCGCCCCGAGTGCGCGTTACGGCACACCGGAGCAGTTTGGTGAGTTCGTCAACGCCTGCCATAAAGCCGATATCGGCGTGATCCTCGACTGGGTGCCGGCGCATTTTCCTACCGATACCCACGGCCTCGCGCAGTTCGACGGCACCGCGCTGTACGAGTACGGCAATCCGCTGGAAGGCTTTCACCAGGATTGGGACACGCTGATCTACAACCTCGGCCGCACCGAAGTGCATGGCTACATGCTCGCTTCGGCGTTGCACTGGTTGAAGCATTTCCACATCGATGGCCTGCGCGTGGATGCGGTGGCTTCGATGCTTTATCGCGACTATTCGCGCAAGGCCGGCGAGTGGGTACCGAACCGTCATGGCGGTCGGGAAAACCTGGAGGCCATCGACTTCCTCCGCCACTTGAACGACGTGGTTGAACTGGAAGCACCGGGGGCGCTGGTGATCGCCGAAGAATCCACCGCGTGGCCCGGCGTCAGCCAGAGTACGCAGCAGGGCGGCCTCGGTTTTGCCTATAAATGGAACATGGGCTGGATGCACGATTCGCTGCATTACATCCAGCAGGACCCGGTGTACCGCGCCCATCATCACAACGAGTTGAGCTTTGGCCTGGTCTACGCCTGGTCCGAACGTTTCATTCTGCCGATCTCCCACGACGAAGTGGTACACGGCAAGCACTCGCTGATCGACAAGATGCCCGGCGACCGCTGGCAGAAATTTGCCAACCTGCGCGCCTACCTGAGTTTCATGTGGACGCATCCGGGCAAGAAACTGCTGTTTATGGGCTGCGAGTTTGGCCAGTGGCGCGAGTGGAACCACGATCAGCAACTCGACTGGTATCTGCTGCAATACTCCGAGCACAAAGGCGTACAGAAATTGGTGGGCGACCTTAACCGGCTGTACCGCGAGCTGCCGGCACTGCACGATCAGGACGATGCACCGCAAGGCTTTCAGTGGCTGATCGGCGACGATGCGATCAACAGCGTTTATGCCTGGCTGCGCTGGAGCAAGGACGGCGAACCGGTGCTGGTAGTGGCCAACTTTACGCCGGTACCGCGTCAGTCATATCGGGTTGGCGTGCCGTTCGCCGGGCGCTGGAGCGAGTTGCTCAACAGCGACGCCGATACTTACGCCGGCTCCAACTATGGCAACGGCGGCGGGGCGTTTACCGAGGAAGTGCCGAGCCATGGCCAGGCGCTGTCGCTGGAACTGAATCTGCCGCCGCTGGCGGTGTTGATCCTCAGGCCGGGGGGCTGATCCGATACCGCGTCGCGCCCATCGCGGACATGACATTCAACATTTCTGTTGGCTGATCCACCGCCATCGCGGGCAAGCCCGCTCCCACAGGGAATTGCATTCCAGGCTGTTCTCACTGGAGAAATGCGATCCATTGTGGGAGCGGGCTTGCCCGCGATGAGGGCCGGACATTCAATAGTTGTATTGGCTGATCCACCGTCTTCGCGAGCAGGCTCGCTCCCACAGGGAATTGCATTCCAGGCTGTTCTCACCGGAGAAATGCGATCCATTGTGGGAGCGAGCCTGCTCGCGAAGGTGCCAGCCCAGACACTCTGAAAATCCCGTTTCACCAGCGCATCCGCACACCCAGACTGCCGATCAACCCGTTCAGATCATTGTCATCGACATCACTGCTGTAATCGGCGCTGACATACAAACTCACCGCCGGCGTCACCCGCGCCACCAGACCCAAGCCCAGTTCGACGGTCGATGACTTGCGACTGCTGCTGATCTTGTCGACCTGATCCAGCGTCACCGTATTACCCGTATACACCGTGTGCCAGAGGTTGGTGCGCACGTACGGCTCGACCGGCAGGCCGCTCAAGTCATAACTGCCTTTCAAACGCGCACCGACGCGACCGCTCCATGCCGTCAGATCGGTTGACGAGGCATTGCCCGAGCCTGCATAGGGTGTATCGAGGGTGATGCGCTGATTGATCAATTGCGCCTGGGGTTCGACCACCCAGTTTTCGCTCAAGCCAATCGGAAAACCGCCCTCCACCGAGAAGGTCATCGCGCTGCCTTCAGTGGCCTGCCGCGCACCTTGTTCATTGCGGCTGAACCCGCTGACCCGGCCGCCGCTGGCCGACACATCGACGTGCCAACCCTGCGCGCCGATCAGACTGTAATAGGCCCCCAGGCTCTGGCCCTGCAGATTGAGGGTGTCGGTGTTCGGATCGGCGAGGGCGCGGCTGGTGATCAGCCCATTGCCATTGGCCTGAATCTGGTTTTCGCCGCCGATCAGGCCGATCTTCTGGGTGTGGCCGTTGCCGCTTTGCAAGGTCAGCACGGCGGGGCCTTTGAAGTCACCGCTGCCGGGCGTTGCGAAACCCGAGGACAACACGTCGGTTTGCGCCTGGCGGGCGCTACGTCCATACAATTGGTCCCAGGCACCCGGCGCCAGCTCTTCGGTGAGCAGGTTGGCGCCGCGCAGGTCAGGCCGGGGGCTGAAACGCTGCGGGTCGGGAGTGATGACCGTCGCGGGCAGGTTCATGACCGGTACGTTCTCTCGGTACCAGGGCGTGGTTTCATCCGCCGCAGGGCGGGCCTGCGCCTCCATGGATGAGCACAGCAAGATAGAACTCGACACTGTGCAAAAAGTGATTTTGATCTCGTGTGGTGTGAGTGAAATTTTCATGGAGGTCTACCTTGCAGGCGCATGCGGCATCTCGATGTGGCGTCTCTCCTACCCCGAACGAGGGGCGACCGAATGGAGCGAGGCGAACCGTGGGCGCTCGCTTTCGCGAGAGTCCGGAGGCTCGCCCCGGGTAGTGATTCCGGGGGTAGTAAGGTAGAGATAAGAAGAGTCGGGCCTGTGCGTCAAGAAATTGAACGATGAGCGGTAATGCCGAATCGCATTACGCAAGCGTTTGTTTTTCTGCACATAACTAAGTGATTGTTTGTATGGAAAATCACTGCGCAGGCCCCGCGCCAGAGGTCTTTTATTGCCGACGGAAGGTCTGTTCGCGGATCGTGATATGCCAACGACCAGCCAAAGTGCACAGCATGTTGCTGTCAATACTGCGGCTGGTCGCGATGCCGTCGATGGCGATCAAAGATGCACTTCCACCGCCAACGGCAGGTGATCCGACAGGTGCGTCCACGGCTTGTTGCCGAGGATCTGCGGGTCATGGCTGCTGGCATTGCGCAGATAGATCCGATCCAGGCGCAACAACGGAAAGCGTGCCGGATAAGTCTTCGCCGGGCGGCCATGATGGCGCTCAAACGCTTCGTGCAGATAATCGCGCCGGGCGAGGGCGGTGTTGCCTTGCAACTGCCAGTCATTGAAGTCGCCGGCGATGATCACCGGAGCATCGTCCGGCAACGATTCGAGCAACTGGCAAAGCAGCTGCAACTGCAATTGGCGATGGCTTTCGAGCAGACTCAAATGCACGCAAATCGCGTGGACTTCGGCATGGCCCGGTACATCCAGCACACAGTGCAACAAGCCTCGCCGTTCGGGGCCGGTGATCGACACGTCGAGATTGCGGTATTCGCGGATCGGGTATTTCGACAACAGTGCATTGCCATGATGGCCGTCGGGATAGACCGCGTTGCGCCCATAGGCGAAATCACTCCACATGCTGTCGGCGAGAAATTCGTATTGCGAGGTTTGCGGCCACTCGTGGTAACGGCTCGAATGCCGCTCGTGCTCACCTACGACCTCTTGCAGAAACACCAGATCGGCCGAGGTACTGCGTACCGCTTCGCGCAACTCCGGCAGGATGAAACGCCGGTTGAGCGCGGTGAAACCCTTGTGGGTATTGACCGTCAACACCCGCAGGCGATGAATGACGGGGGCGTCGACGGCATGACGCTTGGGATCGCTGGACACGGTTACTCCTCTGAATCCTGAGTGCCTGTTCATGCGACTGATGGGTGAGGGCGGCAGTTCCGTCTGAAAACACCACACCCACCTTATGCAGGAGCTGCCGAAGGCTGCGATCTTTTGACTTGCTTCTCAAGATCAAAAAAATCGCAGCCTGCGGCAGTTTTTACAAAATCATTGTGGTGAGGGGATTCATCCCCGATGGGCTGCGCAGCAGCCCCAAAACCAATCACCGCGAATGTTCAGAATTACCGCGTACTCAGGATTTACGACTGCTGCGCAGCCGATCGGGGCGGTGCGACGGTTCGCTGAATCCCCTCGCCACAATGGGGCAGGTGTCAGTCCGGAATCTGCAAATTATCCAACACCCGATTCACCGCCAGCTCCCCGAGCATGATCAGCTGCGCAATCCCCAACAGCGTCCGATGCTGGCAAGAGATGGGCGAAGTCACTGGCAATGGTTCTTACTGAAGCAAGGGTCTCGAGGGCATCGACCAGCATTTCCTCGTTTTTGAAGTCCGCAGTAACGGCGTACATCCTGCGGGTTCTGCGGGCGATGGTGTGGATCCGGGCGGGCAGAGGTAGTGATCGAGGGCGCGGTCGGCGGCGTCGTTGAGCTTTTTCGAATCGAGAGATTCGTAGGGTGAGGTGAGGTGAGATCGGTTTCGGGCAGGTTGGGTGTTGGTTTGATCATGGTGAAGCTCTCATTGCCAAAAAACGACTCGCCGCGCTGACGTACAACACATCCAGCGGCGCTTCCATGGAGACCAGTGTTACGGGAATGCCGTCTTCGTTATGCGTCCTCTAAAAATGCGAGTTCATGCATCACTTCTAAAAGGCCAGTGGCGTTCCTACAGCTTGGCCCATGATCCATGGTATTTGGAAGTTACCTTTAATTGAATTCTGCTTTTTTTGCGCGTATATCAATGGCGGACTTGTACTGAGGCTGATACAAGTATTTACACGCTCAATCGTTTGTTTGCAGGTGCTGGATATAAAAGAATGGCTTCATCAAACAGTGTGCGCGTTAAACTGATTCTGAAGTGACGCTGCTGCTATAGTCTCTTTTATTATTTTTTTATCATAATGTCGTGAGTTGATTGAAATAAACTTTACCCCCCTTCCTCGGGCGAGTAAAGGGGGTGAGTTTATGCTTTTTTTAGTATTATTGGAGGTGCGTAGGCAGTGTGGAGATATCGCTTGTTTCTATGGAATGATGCATAAAACACCATTAAAATCTGAATCTTCCGAAAGGTATCCAGAACTTGAAAAGCCGGGGTTTAGGTTAAGTACCATTCCGTTTTTATTAGGCTCGCCCGCAGGTCTTTCCACCCACCAAAAATGCTCTGGGTTGTAACTGTCTATGCTAAATTTCTGATTTAGCACTTTTAGGTGTGCATCGACCTCCTCCGGTTTTACGTACCTGCCGCCTATGCCTCTTACCCAATTTGTTGAGGTGATGTAGTTTCCAGGGCTAGTACGATGTAACAAGTAGGATATGGCATTTGTGACGCTAACTTTGATTGTCTTCGACTGGCCGACAGAATCGCTCACGATCATTTCGGTCTCCCCATCTTTTTCGCTTCTGATTCTCCCGTACGAATCAACGGAGGCAATGAGAGGATCGGAAGACTTGTAGGTGTAAGGACGGACCCCACCTTCCACATGCGGTTCTGCGAAAGCTCCGTCGGGGTCAGTTGCGCGCCTCCATTTCGCGTTGCCATCCCAGACCGATATATTAAGCCCGCTAAGTTTGATAGGAGTTGTATCCACGATGAGTTCGGGATGCGCGGGTTGAGCTTTAACGGTGTAGTTCCGCAGCGTAAAACTCACCGCCTTGGCTTCATCGGTACTGCGATCAAACCCGACCTTGAACTCCACCCGCAGTGACGAGCCATCCTTCAAACCGCGCAGGTTGGGGGTAATTGGTCCTGGGCCATTGGGCAGCCCCCCCTGGGCCAATGGAGTCGACAGATAGGGCGCCGAGGTGTAAGCCGAACCATCGGCCTTGGTCCCGGAAAATCGTAACCACAAGGTTTGTCTCACGGCAATCAGCGGCCAACGGGTGATACGGGTACTACCACCAGACGGCAAGGCCGTGACATCCAGGACATCTCCGGCGGCCCCATCGATGGTCGGTTTGGTGAGTTCTGCATGTCCAGCCGGGATGACCTGCACGCTCAAGGCAAATTCGGCGGACTTGGTCGGCGTACCGTTGCGCGTGACGGTGTAGAACACCGTCACCGCCTTGCCCAGGTTGAAGGCCACCACCGTATTGGGAATCGCGATGTCTTTCGGGCCAACGGTGCCCACGGCCACCGCCGCCGAGGTGTGCGAACCTTCTGGCAGAGTGCTGGCGGCGCCGCTCCAGGTTACGGTGAGCTGGTCGGTGCTGGCCATGCCGGCGTACTGCGGCACCACCACGGTCAAGCGATCCTTGGCGGCGATCGGGTTCAGTGTGCTGCTGCCTGGGGCTTCCTTGATGGAAGGTTTGATCGGCTGGGCCAAGGCGATCTTGACGGTATATTTCCGCACAGGAAAACTCACCGCCTCATTCACGTTCTGGCTGCCCCCCAATCCGGCTTTGAAATACAGGATCAGGTCTGAGCCGTCTTTCAGGTTTTGCAGGTCGGCCAGCGGGATCTGGTGCAGGTAATAGCCTTGGTCGACCCACCCCTGGTTGGTCTGTGAGCCCGGTGGCTGCAAGAACGTCTTGTCGTATTTGCTTTCGTCTTTGTTGGTGCCTTCCACGCGCAACCAGACGTATTGCTTGAGCGCAATCAGCGGCCAACTGTTGATGCGCATGGTCGCGTTAGCGGTCAAAGCTCTGACGTCCAGCTCCGGCCCCTCGCCGTTGTTCGCCGCTTGCGTGATCAAGGGCTTACCCAATGCCGGGTCTTCTTGCGGAATCGCCAGCACCGTCAGCGCCAACTCTTTCGAAGGCACAGGCGCTCCACCGCGCGTCACGGTGTAGCTCACCGTCACCGCTTTGCCCAGGTTGAAGGCCACGACCGCGTTTTTCAGCGTGATCGATTGTGGTCCCAGCGTGGTCACGGTTTTTTTCGCGGAGGTGTCCGAGCCGTTCGGTGGCGTGCCGGTCCAGGTGACGATGATGTCATCACCGATGGCCATACCGGTGTAGTCGACGATGGCAGTCAGGCTGTCCTTGGCCGCTAACGGATTGAGGCTGGTGCTGCCATTGGCCTCCTTGATCTTCGGCGCGTCCAGATCCAGCGCCGCGCCAATACGCAACGTCAATTCATGCGAATTTCCTACCGTCGCCCCGGCTCGCTGAATGCTGTAATCGGCGACCACCGTGCCGTTGAGGTTGGCCGTCACGTATTGCTTGGCCACGGTGATGCGCACAGGTTTGCCGGCGGTGGCGGGGATCAGGTCGATATGGTCGCTGGTGCTGCCGCCGCTGGCCGAACCGCGCCAGCGCCAGGTCACGCGGTCCTTGTCGCGGGTGCCCAAATACGGCACCACCAGCGTCGCACCGGTGGGCGGCACCTTGTCCGGATCAAGCGCGTCATTGTCTGCACCTTCGACTTCCGGTCGGTCAAAGGTTGGCAAGGGCACGCCGACCTGCATCGGGAATACCAGCGATTCGCGCACGCTCAGTAATGCGGTTTCGCTGTTGGTGACGATGTAAAAAACCTTGACGTTCAGGCCGTTGAAGCGCTGGATTTCGGCATTGCTCACGCTACGCAGCACTGGCTGGTTTTCCGCGATGTCGCCAACCGGACGCGGGTCTTCGTAATAGACCGTGCTACCACCCGGTGCCTGGGCTTGCCAGATCAGATTGATCTGGTCGCTGCTGTTGCGACCGGGATACCAGGGAATGTTCACCGTCGCCCAGGTTGTCTCCGGCGGCAAGTTGCCACCCGGGGCCTCGTCCACGGTAGGGGCGCGCAGTTGGCTGATGTCACCAATCACCGTGGCGCTGGCATTTTTTGAAGGACGGTCGGCTGCACCGCTGCGCTGACGGATGTAGCCTACCGAGGCGCTGCCCTTGGCGATGGCCCTGACCGATGCATTGGGAATGGAAAACTTGAGCGGGAGGTCGACGAAGTTGACCGGCAATTCAAGTGGCCCGACGATGATTTGCGAGCCTTGCGCCGGGGTGCCTGTCCAGGTCAGGAACACCTTGTCACCGACCTTGAAATCAGCCTCCGGGGTATTGACCAGAACCACCACATCGTCATCGCCGAGCTGGTCGAGATTGATGCTGTTGGTCGGCTGGCCTTTGACCAGCACCAAGGGCTCCTTCAGTCGATTGCCGCCCAGATCCACCAGCACTTTGCGAATGGCCGACCACGGCGCGCGCTCGTCCGGGTAATTGCCGCAGCGATCGACGACCTGATAAGCCACCGCCACTTCCGGGCCATCACCTGCGACCTCGATCACGGCGCGACTGAACACCACGTCGATTGGATGGCCGACCGGGTCCAGGGCCTGTTCCGGCGTGACAACGTGAGTGACCTGCTGACTGCCCCAGCGAGCGAGGATGCGATCGTAGCGGGTGAGGTTGCGGTAGGGCACGATGCGCATCGTCACGCCCTTGGCCGGCAGGGTTTCATCGACCTCGTCATGGTCGAGGGAAAACTTCAGATCGGAGTGGCCGTCATCGCCGGGAATGTCATCGTATTCGCCGGGACGCGTGAGCTTGACCAGCAGGACCAGTTCGGGTTTGGAGTCTTCCTCCGTCTGGTTCTTGTAGGTGATCCGGTAAAACACCGGCTTGGCCTCGCCGTCGAGCACGTGGGCCTTGGGAATGGTGAACGACAGGTCCTTGTTGAGTTCGATATCGAAGTCGAGGGTCTTGCTCCAGACCGCCGAATTGGCATTGCCCCAGAACACTTCGGCCTTGTCGCCAATGTTCATGTTGAACCAGGCGGGGATGATGCCTTGCAGGTCGTCCTCCACCGCCCGGATGGGGATGCCACCGCTGTAATGCTCGGCAGGATTCAGGGCGACCAGCGCGGGAAAATACAGCGGTTTGAGGGCTAGCGGGTGTTGGGACGTGGTCATGGTGGCGGGCTCCGGTCGATGGTGGGGGCGACGGAGTGATTGAACGTGGGATCGGGGAATTGCGCACCTGTCAGATCTGACAGGTGCAGGCTGGTTTTCGACGAACGGTCATTAGGAGAGAGTGAATAACAAGCGCAGCCTTCGGCAGCTCATAGCCATTTTGGCGAGGGAGCTTGTCGAATCGTCGCACCGTCCCGCTGGGCTGCGCAGCAGCCCCAAAACCTGAGAATTCAATTCTTCATAAAACCGCATGCCTCTGAGCTGCCAGAGGCTGCGATGTTTTGATTTATCCCTCAGACCCGCAACTGAATCTGCCGTCCCAGCACATCCATCACATCACAGCCATCGCGCAGCAACATCGCCGCCGCGTGGGCCAGTTGCTGCACATCGGCGCCCTTGGCCGAGGTGATATCGAGACTGGCCAGGCTCTCCATCATCTGCGTCACCGCCAGAAACCGACTCGCCGCACTGGCGTGCAACACATCCAGCGGTGCTTCGGTGGAGACCAGCAACACGGGAATGTCGTCTTCGTTATGCGTCATCGAAAGGTGCGAATTCATGCCTCACCTCCGGCGCGAGCGGCGTGCAAACCATCGACCGATGCCTGCACCAATGCGCGTGCGGTGCTGAGCA
The DNA here is from genome assembly GCF_044742875.1 of Pseudomonas sp. NPDC087817. Classification (NCBI taxonomy): domain Bacteria; kingdom Pseudomonadati; phylum Pseudomonadota; class Gammaproteobacteria; order Pseudomonadales; family Pseudomonadaceae; genus Pseudomonas; species Pseudomonas sp. NPDC087817. The sequence goes on along the minus strand of NZ_JBIUVJ010000002.1, from coordinate 182,065 downwards.
TTTGTTGGCTGGCCCAGCGCAAGGAGCCGCTGTGTTCCGGGCGGGTGGCGGTGGGTGCTTGATGGGCGAGGGCTTCGGCGCAACTGAGGTAGACCGTGGCGTGTTCGAGGGCGTCTAGTAGCGGGATGCCGGGTTGAACGGCGAAGAGGTGGTGGGCGACGTGGTCGCAGGGGGTGAAGGGTGTGGAAATCGTGGTTGGATCGGTCATCGGTGCAGCCTCTTGGAAGTCAGAGAGCTGCCACGTCATCGCCGTCAAACGAATGGGTGGCAACTGTGTGCAGGTTGACGGACCGGTCCAAGATACCCGGCGCACCCGAAGATGCCCCGCACACAGTCACCATTAAGCAATGCGTCGGGCACACGAGTGCACGCGCACATTGGAGAGCAATGTGCATCTTGGATATTCCGAGCCGTCAAACCCGATCACGAATGAGTCGTGACGGGCGCGAGGATAGGGAGTGAGGGCAGGGCAGTCAACCGCCACAAAACTTGCTGAACTACACCGATTTCCCAGAGCAAGCCCACTCCAACACTTGACTGCATTGCATAGCGGAAAATGCATAGGTCTCGAAGTGGTCGTCCAATGCTTCATATGCACTGCCGAGCGCGACGGCTTTTTTGGGGATCACACACAATGCATTCCACTGGTGTGCTCGCTCGTCCCCTTGCTGGGCGGCTTTTCTTATCCCGTTTGGATGTGGCCTGAGGCGGCCAGACGTGTTCAATGTGCGCTATATGGATGACGGGCTGGTACTGGCCCCGACATGCCATAAACGGCGTCAAGCGGTGCGGGTGGTCAATGACCTGTTCGATGAGCTCGATTTGAAAAAGTATCCCGACAAAACCTATGTCGGGCGTATTGAACGGGGTTTCACGTTCCTGGGAAAGCGCGACCCCGCCCAATAGCCTCTTATGTAGTTTCTGTTCAGCGAATGAACGCCAGCTTTGGGAGCAAGCTCCATTCACTGCCCTTGGCGGGCAATGGATGAGGTGGATTAACGTTTTTTCGTATTAACCGGGGGCAGAGGTGCTTGATTCACCACGGCCTTCTGGATATGCAGATGGATGGTCGATCGCTTGCTGAACCGCCTCCATTGCTCATGAAAAACCCGACGAATGAATGGTGGGGGTTACCGTCGTAGCGTAAAACGGCGCTTTGGGTCGGGTCTGCCGGGTTTGGGTGTGACCATAGGTGTGGGTATTTCATGTAGGCTTCGTATTTGATATTGAGGAGGGCGACGTGTTTGTCGATGGCGGAGAGTTCGAGAGGATCACCTCCGACACTCTGTGTCCATGGGAAGTAATCCTTATAAGGCAAATATTGTTCACCGGTGGACAAATATCTGCTGACGTTGGATGTAGTGACAGTGAAACTCTTACTCTGGCCGGCGAAGTCCGTAACAGTGATGGTGGTTTTTCCATTTCCTTCACTTCTGACGATGCCGTTCAAATCAACTGAGGCGATACGCTCGTTGGAGGATACATAACAATAGGGGGGGACTCCGCCTCGGGCGCTGCGATCAGCTGCGGTTTCAGCGGGGTCGCCTTTGGCGGTCCACTTCAGCCCCGAGTCCAGGATCGATATATTGAACCCGTTGAGGGTGAGCGGGGACGTGTCCACGATGAGTGCGGGATGCGTGGCGGTATTCAGGTTCACCACGGTGAGGGTGGTGTTTTCGGGCAGATCGTTGGTGGACATGGTGCGTACTCCATTAGGGAAGGTGACGGAGTGATTGAACGCGGGATTTAGGAAAAGCGCACCTGTCAGACCTGACAGGTGCGCAGGGTTTTTCGACGAACGGTCATTAGGAAAATGCGGACGTTAAAGGGGGCGCAGCCTCGGCAGTTCCTACACAGAGCAGGCCTGAAGTCGTTCAGACGAAGACAATTTCATACGGCAAACGCATCCGCTCAAGAATCACCGGCGGCAGCATCGGCGCGATGCCGATCGCCGGTTCGCCCTTGAGCTGGCTGGCGTAGGCGTGGGTGGCGTGGCTTTTGCGCGCGACGGTCCAGGTGTCGAGGCGCAGTTTGCGTGCGCGTTCCCAGGGGATCAGTTTTTGGTCGCGCTCCGGCCAGTGCCACGCCCAGACCGGCACGTCGTGGAAGGTCGCACCGGCCAGTTCGGCGGCTTCGGCGCTGGCGCGACCGACCGCTTCATGATCGTCGTTGCGGTCGCCGCGCCAGGTGCTGAACACCACGTCGCCGGGGCGCAGGTAGCGGCCGATGAACTCGGTGAGCTGGCTGTGCTGATCGTTCAGGGCGTTGTCGGTGAAGCCGCCGCGCACCCATTTCAGGCTGTGCATTGGCAGGCCGAGACGGCGCAGGGCTTCGACGCTTTCCTGCGGGCGAAACACGCTCAGGCGTTTTTCCGACCATTGCCGGGAGCCGGGGTGACTGGCGCTGCCGTCGGTGATGGACAGCAACTGCAATGGATGGCCGAGGCTTGAAAGTAATTGCAGCAATCCGCCGCAGGTCACGACTTCATCGCCGGGGTGCGGGGCGATCACCACGGCGCGGGCGCCGGGTGGCACGAGGCTGCGGGTGTTGATGACAGGAATGTTGTCCAGTTGCGGGGCGCTGTTCCAGATTTGCGCCGACGGACTGTTTTCGGTGAGCGATAACGGTTTCATGGGTGCGACGTCCTTGTGTGGTCTCGCCCTCAGTCGTGCCCGTGACCATGAATATCTGGCGCGGCCGACCCGTGAAGGCTGGTTGATTGCGGTGCGACGCTCCGAACCCTGGATTGCCGCGCAGCAGAGTATTGCTCATGAAGTGACGTTCGTCGCGTCACAGATCAATCTGATCCGTATTTTTTTGCTCTATCTGTGCCAGTTTTCGCAAATAGTCACCAAATCCGCCTCGCGCACGGCTGTCGAAACGAGCGCTGGTGTGAACTTGCGGGCGGTGACTCCAGGCGATGTTTGCGCCAACCAGTTCCAGCTCGCGCACCAGTTGCACATCTTCATCGCACGCCAGTGGCTTAAAGCCGCCGGCCCAGCGATAGGCATCAGCGCTGACGCCCAGGTTAGCGCCGTGGATATGCCGATGGCCATCGCAGGCGCGGTAGTGACGGTGGTAGCGGATTTGCGCCGCGGCATCGAATGACTCGTGCCAGCGCTCGACCGTGACGGTGCCGCACACCGCGTCGGCGCCCAATCCGAGCTGGGCCACCAGCCAGTCATCGGCGACGCGGCTGTCGGCGTCCGAGCAGGAAATCCAGCGGGCGCCGCGCTCCAACAGCACCTGAGCGCCGGCAGCGCGGGCCTGGCCGACATTGCGCGCGTCGATGTGCAGGCTCAGCACCGGGTAGTTATCGACAATCTGTGCCGAGCGGTCGGTGCAGCTGTCGAGCACCACCAGCACTTCAACCGGTTCGCCCGCGAGCAAACCGTGGCGGCTCGCACGCATGGCGGCGCTCAGGCACTCATCGAGCAGGTCCTCTTCGTTGTGCGCCGGAATCAGAATGCCAATCATCGCAAACCCTCCAGGGCGGCCACGGAGCGCGGCTCACGGCTCCAGACTTCGAGGATGAAATCCGCTTCCTGATGCAGGACCAGACGCGGCAGCTTCAACTGCTCATGGATCAGGTCGTGAACCTGCCGTGCGTTCAGCGGGCAATCATCAATGGGCGGGCGCCAATGGCAGGCGAGCAATTGCCCGTCGGCCGTCAGGGAATCACTGATCCGGCGGATCAGGTCTGTCAGATCCTTACTGTCGAGGTAGTAGCCGATCTCGCTAAATACAATCAGGTCGAATTTTTCCTCCGGCCAGTCACCTGGCAAGCGACTTTGCCGAACCTGAGCGTGGTCAAACAGGCTCAGTCGGGTGGTCGCCAGTTTGACCGCGGCGCTCGCCGTGTCACAGCACAGCAAGCGGTCGCAGCGCGTGGCCAGTTCAGCGCTCAACTCACCGTTGGCGCAGCCCGGTTCGAAAATCGAGCGGTAACGCGGGCGCGGCAATGCTGCGAGAGTGATTGCGCGTTTGCGTTGCTCGTACCAGCGCTCGCGAAAGGCCCACGGGTCGTCGTTGCCGGCGAACAGGCCATCGAAGTAGCGATCTTCGACGCTCATAGAAACACCACCTCGAATGGCTGCAGCAGGCGATCGAGCACATAGGGCGCCAGCACCGGGCCAAGCCCTGCTTCGGGATCGCCTTCCAGTTGACTGGCGAAGGCATGTACAGCATGGCGTTTGCGCGCCACCTGCGCCGGCGACAACAGAATCTTGCGCGCCCGTTGCCACGGCACAGCGGCGTCTTCGGGCGTTGCCCAGTGCCAAGTCCACACGGGCAACTCGTGACAAGTCGCACCGACTCTTTGCGCCGCCTCGGCACTGGCGCGGCCGACAGCCTCGTGATCGCAATGGCCGTCCTCGCACCACGTGGTGAAGACCACATCATCGGGGCGCAAGTGGTGTTCGATAAACTCGCTCAGTGCCTGTTCTTGAGAGGCCACTTGCGTATCGCTGAAGCCGCCGCGCAACCATTTCAGGCGATGCATGGGCACACCGAGCCGGCGCAATGCTTCGGCGGACTCCTGTGGGCGAATCACGCTGAGGCGCTCGACGGGCCAGCGTTCGGAACCGGGATGACTGGCGCTGCCGTCAGTCACGGAGATCAACTGTAACGGACGGCCAGCGGCGGCGAGCAGTTGCAGCAAGCCACCGCAGCCGAGCACTTCGTCATCGGGGTGCGGGGCGATGACCACCGCACGCGAGCCCGGTGGCACCAGATCAAGAATGTCGATGCTTTGCAGTTGCGCCAGATGCCGCGAGCCCTGCCATTGCTGTAGGGACGTGCCTTGGCCGACGATTGGATTATCTTTTTTGACGGCGTTCATAGCGTCCATGCCTCTTTCGGTCGCGCGGCGACGATGTGGCCGAGGGCCGCGAGGTCGCGTTCGGCGTGGCTCTGGCGCAGGAAGACCGGCAGGTCGGCGAGCAGTCGGGCGAAATGCCGATTCTTGCAGTAAGGCCCGGCACCCAGTGCGCGGCCGACGTCGCGGATGACTTGCTCGGCAGACTGTTCAACCACAGCGCGGGCACGCCGGGCCAACAGTTCGGCGTTGGCTTCGGGGTGCGCATCGATGTGCAAAGCGCTGAAGCGCAGGACATCGGCCGCCGCCTGCAACGCGGCATCGACCGCGCCGAGATGGGCAAGGGCGTGCGGCTCTTCATGTTGCGCGCAGTGTTGGCGCAGCGCCTCGGCAATCTGCCGCGCGGCGCCGTACCAGCAGGCGGCAATGCCGATCCCGCCCTGCCAGAAACCCGGGCGTTGCAGGTAGTCGCCAGGGTTGCCGATGGCTTGGCCCTCGGCGCCCTCGAACACTACTTCGACGCTGCCGGTGGCGCCCATGCCCACCGCTTGCCAGCCTTGATCGGTAATGCTCACGCCCGGTTGATCGAGCGCCACCGCCACCAGTTGCTGCTGATCATCGGCATCCCACGCGGTGAGCAGCGCATGGCTGAGCACCGCCGCGCCGGAACACCAAGCCTTGCGCCCTTGCAGCGCGACCATGTGCCCGGCGGGGCGCACTTGTACCCGCGCCTGCGGTGGTTCCGCGGCCCACATGCCCCAGGTGCTACCCGGCGTTGGCGAACCACCCAGTTGCTCGATGATCGACAGCGCGTCGGTGTGACCTTCGTAGAGTTTGCACAAGCCCAGATCATGTCCGCCGACATCGGCCAGATGCCGAAAGCGCTCCAGCGTGTGGCCACTGCCCGGCAGCGGCAAACGATCCAGACCGGCCTCGACCATCGCCCGCAGGCAACCGCCGAGGGCTACGGTGTTGGCATAGTCCGGTGGCCGGCGCGCGAGATAGTTCTGCAATTCCATATCAATCTTCTTCTTCGCGTTGCAGTTCAAACAGCAGCAACGAACGGCCGGTGACTGAATATTCGTGACCGAAGTCGAAGCGTTCCTGACCGCGAATCGACGGCTGATTGGTGTCGATCATGCAGGTCCAGAAACTGCCTTCAGGCACTTCCGGCAAGGTGAAGTTGACGATGTCGTGATGGGCGTTGACCACCAACAGCAGGGTCGCGTCGGCGCCCTTGCGGCGAATGCCGGTTTCCTGCGCGCGGCCATCGAGGAGCATGCCCAGGCACCGGTTGTGCGCGTCATGCCAGTGTTCGGTGGTCATCTCGGTGGCATCGGGAGCGAGCCACGTCACGTCCTTGACGCCGATGTCTTCGTTGTATTCGCCGACCAGGAAGCGGCCGCGACGCAGGATCGGGTAAGCCAGGCGCAACTTGATCAGGCGTTTGACGAATTTCAGCAGGGCTTTGCCGTCCTCGCTCAGGTCCCAGTTGACCCAGCCGATTTCACTGTCCTGACAGTACGCGTTGTTGTTGCCGTCCTGTGTGCGGGCGAATTCGTCGCCAGCAACGATCATCGGTGTGCCTTGTGACAGCAGCAGGGTGGCGAAGAAATTGCGCATCTGCCGATGGCGCAGCGCATTGATTTCGGGATCGTCGGTTGGCCCTTCGACACCGTGGTTCCACGACAGGTTGTTGTTGCTGCCGTCCTGATTGTTCTCGTCGTTGGCTTCGTTGTGCTTGTCGTTGTACGACACCAGATCGTTGAGGGTGAAGCCGTCGTGGGCGGTGATGAAGTTCACCGACGAATACGGCCGCCGTCCGCGCTGGTTGAACATCTCGCCCGACGCGGTCATGCGACTGGCGAAGTCGGCGACCTGGCCGTCATCGCCTTTCCAGAAGGCGCGCACGGTGTCGCGGAATTTGTCGTTCCACTCGACCCAGCCCGGCGGGAAGTTGCCGACCTGATAGCCGCCGGGGCCGCAGTCCCAAGGTTCGGCAATCATTTTCACCTGACGCAGCACCGGGTCCTGACGGCAGGCGACGAGGAAGCTGTGGCGTTCGTCAAAACCGTCGTGATAACGACCGAGAATGGTCGCCAGATCGAAGCGGAAGCCGTCGACATGCATCTCGCTGGCCCAATAGCGCAGCGAGTCGGTGACCATTTGCAGCACGCACGGGTGGCTCAGGTCCAGCGTGTTGCCGGTGCCGGAATCGTTGATGTAGAAGCGTTTGTCATCCGGCATCAGTCGGTAGTACGAGGCGTTGTCGATGCCGCGCATCGACAGGGTCGGGCCTTGTTCGTTGCCCTCGGCGGTGTGGTTGTAGACCACGTCGAGGATCACTTCCAGATTGGCCTCGTGGAGGTGCGCGACCATTTCCTTGAACTCGGCGATCTTGCCGCTGGCGAGATAGCGCGGGTCCGGGGCGAAGAACGCGATGCTGTTGTAACCCCAGTAGTTGGTCATGCCCTTGTGCAGCAAATGCTGATCGTTGACGAAGGCATGGATCGGCAGCAACTCGACCGTGGACACGCCAAGTTTGCGGATGTGTTCCAGCACGTCATCGACCATCAGCCCGGCGAAGGTGCCGCGCACGTTCTCCGGCACCGACGGGTGACGCATGCTGATGCCGCGCACGTGGGTCTCATAAATGATCGTTTTGTCCCAGGGAATGCTGACGCGGTGGTCGTTGCCCCAGGTGTGCGCCGGGTCGATGACCTTGCACTTGGGCACGAACGGCGCGCTGTCGCGTTCGTCGAAACTGAGGTCAGCGTCGGGATGGCCGATGGTGTAGCCGAACAGCGCTTCCGACCATTTCAGCTCGCCGACCAGTTGTTTGGCGTACGGGTCGATAAGCAATTTGTTGTGGTTGAAGCGATGACCGTTGGCCGGGTCATACGGGCCGTAAACGCGATAGCCGTAGATCAGCCCGGGATGCGCGTCGGGCAAATAACCGTGGAAAATCTCGTCGGTGTATTCCGGCAGTTCGATGCGTTCGAGTTCGACCTCGCCTGTGTCGTCGAAGATGCACAGTTCGACCTTGGTGGCGTTGGCGGAGAACAGGGCAAAGTTCACCCCCAGGCCATCCCAGGTCGCACCGAGCGGGAAGGGCAGGCCTTCGCGGATTCTCGAGGGTTCGGCGTGCGTGACTGGCTCGGCTTTGTTTGGACGGGTCATGATTGCTCCTGCAAAAATCGGGGGTCGTTCGGTTAAACCTGAACCTGTGGCAGAGTGATTTTGTGGTGAGGGGATTTATCCCCGATCGGCTGCGTAGCAGTCGCAAAACCATTGGATGCGGTGTGGCAGATGCTCCGCATTTGTTGTTTTTGGGGTCGCTTCGCAACCCATCGGGGATAAATCCCCTCACCACAGAGGTCTTCACCCACATGGCGGTTAGTATTTTTTGAGGACGAGTTGGCCCTCTGTGGCGAGCAAGCCCGCCACACGGTTGTTCAGTTCAATAAAACGGGTAGCGTCAGTTCGCCGGGGGCTTGCGCGCAGCTCGCGGCTTTTTCTCGACGGCTTTCTCGCCCGGGGGAATCACTTTCGCAGCACTTGCTGGCTTGGCTTTGGCCGGGGCTTTGGGTTTGGCGGCGGGGGCTTTCACCTCGGCGGTTTTGCCGGCAGCCTTGCTGCCCGCCGCCTTCGGCGATTTTTTCGGCGCCAGGGCTTCGGCTTCGGCCAGCTTGCGCGCCATTTCCCAGTGGCGATCTTCCTGGCCTTCGGGTTTACCCTCCGACTCCCAGATCTGATAGGCGAATTCGCGGATGCGTTTATCGTCGGTGCTCATCGCAATGCTCCTGAACTGAACTCATGCTTTACGTTAAGTGTTGGATAAAGAGATTGACCGGGACATCCCCCAGCGCGTCGCTGATATTCAGCTCCCTGTTTTTTGTGACTGCGCCGCTCGAAAAAAGTCCCTTCAAGTTTGTGTCGGAGGCGGCGAACGGTAAAACCACCCGCGTATCGCCCCAGCGCAGCGCATCGACCTGAGGTACAGCACTGTTTTCCAGCAGGGTTGCGCAACGGACCGGCACGATCACGATGGCTTGCATTCCCTCATGTTCACGGGCAAACGCGAGCACGTTGTGCGCTTGGCTGCCCAGCACCTCAAGGGCCTGGTACGAACCCCGCCGGAACAACTCGGCGTGCTCGACACGCAGGTTCAGCACCTGGGCAATCAAGGCTTGCTTGATGCGCCCGTCACGCCAGTTCGACAGCATTTCCTTGACCGGCACGGGTGCCTGCAAGGCTTGCTCGCGAGCGGCGTAATCCACCGGCCGGCGGTTGTCCGGATCAACCAGGCTGAAGTCCCAGAACTCGTTGCCCTGATACAGATCCGGTACCCCCGGCACGGTCATGCGCAGCAAGGTTTGCGCCAAGCCATTCAGCGCACCCGCCGCCGCGATGCTGTTGACGGTTTTACTCAGCGCCGCGCGTAGCAGTTCACCTTCATCACCGGTCAGGAGTTTTTCGGTGAACGATTGCGCGGCGTTTTCATAGGCCTCGTTCGGTGCGCTCCAACTGCTTTGCAACTTGGCTTCGCGCAACGCTTTCTGCTGCCATTGCCAGATCCGTTTGGCGTAGTCGGCAAATCCGGCCTGATCATCGTCGCGCAGCTCCAGCGGCCAACTGCCGATCAGGGCCTGATACAAAATCAGCTCGTCGCCGGTAGACGGCATCTGCTCGTCACTGCGCACCGGCCGGGCGAGGGCACGCCACAATTCGATTTGCTCGGCATACCAATGGCTGCGCTCGCTGAGCACGGCCAGACGCGCCCGGGTGTCTTCGCCGCGTTTGTGATCGTGGGTGGCGGTGGCTAACAGGTTGTCGGGGAACGCCTCAAGGCGTTGCTGATTGAGGGCGTGGAAGTCGCTGAGCGGTGCGCTGAATTGCTCGGTGTTGTAGCCGACGTCATTGCGCGACAGCAGCACGGCGGAGCGATACAGCGCGGTGTCTTCCACGGCTTTGGCGGCCGCCGGCGACGTCAGTTGCTGGAAACGCACGCATGCATGTTTGAGGATTTTTCTTGAACGGCCTCGGGGCTTGTGTCGCCACGGCGTGCCACCGAGCCAGGCTGCCAGACAATCGAGCACCGGCCAGTCGCCTTCGCCCAGCGTCTGCCGCGCACCGTCCATGGCCTGCTGAAAGAATTCTTCATCCTGGGCCGAGCGACCCATCGCGCTGATGTAAGTGCGGTACACCGGGAAATGCACGATCAGCGCCTGCAACGCCCGACGGATCGCGCCGAGGGTCAGGTCACGGGTCATCAGGTCATCGCGGGCGACCTGCAGCAAGGCTTGAGCAACGCTTTCGAAATCGCTGGCCAGCGAGCCATTGAGAATCTGCTGACGCGCCAGTTGCGCTTCTTCGATAAACGCCGCAGGGCGCTCGGTGCGGCGTTGCCACAAATCACCGAGGACGTGTTCGCCGTCCGGATCGTGTTGCAGCAACGACAGCTGATTCATGAACTCGTAACCGGTGGTGCCGTCCACCGCCCAGTCGCGGCGCGGCGTTTCACCGGCGCCGAGGATCTTCTCGATGTAGATCGGCAGATGCCGCCCCGGTGCGAGCAGATCGACACGGCGACGCAATTTGCGGCAGTAGCCACGTGGATCGGCGAGGCCGTCGATGTGGTCGATGCGCAAACCATCGACCAGGCCTTCAGCGATCAACTGGAAAATTTTGCCGTGAGTCGCTTCGAACACCGCCGGGCGTTCGACGCGCAGACCGCCGAGTTCATTGATATCGAAGAAGCGCCGCCAGTTGATGTCGTCGGCAGCAGTGCGCCAACTGGCGAGGCGGTAACTCTGCCGTTCCAGCAATTGATGCAGCTTGTGGAAGCCTTCTTCGGTAGTGGAATCGTAGGCCGCGAGGTTGCGCTGGATGGCGTCGAGTATCGACGGATCGCTCGCCAATTGCCGCAGTTCTTCCTTTAAAGGAACGGCCAGTGAATGCGCGTCGGTCTGGTCGCTGAGCGCGCTGAAGCGCTCAGCCAGTGACCTCAGCGCATCATCACCGTTAAGCAAATCAGCGTAATCGTTCGGGCAGATCGGGAAGTGGTGGTCGTAGTGCTCGACATAAAAGCTGCCGCGCTGCGCATCAAACTGCAGTTTCAGCGTGCCTTCCTGCAATGCCACGCCGTAGTCACTGCCGAGAAACGGCAGCAGTAACTGGCCTTCCATCAACGGGTCCGGCGAGTGCCACTGAATGTCGAAAAACTCGCCGTAGGGGCTCAAGCGTCCCCATTCGAGGAGATCAAGCCACCAGGGATTGTCATTGCCGCCGACCGCCATGTGGTTGGAGACGATGTCGAGAATCAGGCCCATGTCGTGGTCGCGCAGGGTGTTGACCAGCCGCCGCAGCGCCGGTTCGCCGCCCAGTTCCGGGTTGACTTGCGTCGGGTCGACCACGTCGTAGCCGTGCATCGAACCGGCGCGAGCGGCGAGCAACGGCGAGGCATAAATGTGGCTGATGCCGAGCCGGGCGAAATACGGCACCAGCGGCACCGCGTGTTCGAGGGTGAAGCCTTTATGAAATTGCAGGCGCAGGGTGGCGCGCAATGGTTGGATAAGCGATTGATTCATTGGTCACGCTCGGCAGCCTGCAGGCGCGCGCACGCCAGAAGTTCCAGACGTCGCGCGGCATCCGCGCCGTCGAGCAACGCTTCACTGGTGCCCGGCAAACGCCGCGACCAGTTCGGGTGCGTGTCGATGGTCCCCGGCAGATTGGCCTGCTCGTCAATGCCTAGCGCATCTTCAAGCGGCAGCAGCACCAGCGGCGCTCGGGTATGGCCAAGGAAACGCACGCTGGCGTCGACCACTTGATCGGCCTCGTGGGACTCTTCGCGGAAGTTCTGCGGGTCCTGACTCAGCGCACCGCGCAGACCTTCGCGCTCACGCTGGCGGTGGCGTCGCCATTCGATTTCACCGTTGGCATCGACAAAACCCAGGCGTGCATTCCAGTCGATATCGCGGCCATGCCACCAGCCGTTGAGCGTCGGCAGATCGTGGGTGCTGGTAGTGGCTAGCGCATTGTCGGGCCAGTCGAGAATCGGTTTGAAATGGGTGTTGTCCTGCTCGAACAACAGTACGCGCATGCCGAGCATTGAACGGGCGATGAGCTTTTCCTGGAGACCGTCGGGCACGGTGCCGAGGTCTTCACCGAGCACGATGGCTTGATGACGATGGGATTCGAGGGTCAACAAACGCAGCAGATCATCCACCGGGTAATACAGATACGCACCGTCGGCGGGCGCCGCGCCGTTGGGAATCACCCACAACCGTTGCAGGCCCATCACATGGTCGATGCGCAGGCCTCCGGCGTGGGCGAAGTTGGCGCGGAGCATTTCGATGAATGCGCGAAAGCCATTGCGGATCAGGCCTTCCGGGGAAAACGCGGAAATACCCCAGCCCTGACCCGAGCGATTGAGGATGTCCGGCGGTGCGCCAACGGTCAGCGAAGCGAGCAGTTCGTCCTGAAAGCTCCAGGCCTGACTGCCGGCGCCATCTGCACCGACCGCGAGGTCGGCGATAAGGCCGATGCCCATGCCGGCGCTGCGTGCGGTGGTTTGCGCGCGTTCCAGACAACGGTGGATCAGCCACTGGCAAAAGGCGAAGTAACCGATGCGCTCGGCGTACTCCTCGGCAAACGCTCCAAGGGCGGCGCCGCGTGGGTCATGCCAATGCTCGGGCCATTCGCGCCAGTCGAGGCTTTCGCCGCGGGCGGCGCGCATCTCTTGAATGGCCTCGAAGCGGCAATGGTTCTCCAGTGCTTCACCACCGGCGTGACGGAAACTGGCGAAGTCGGGGTGGAGCGGGTGATCGCCGGCGACGAAACCCTCGTACAAGGCTTGCAGAAGTTTCTGCTTGGCTTCGGCGGCGGCTGGCCAGTCGATGAGTTTCAGGCTTTCCAGTTGGGCAAATTGCTCCGCCAGACCGCTGGCCTCGATGGCATCGCGCAAGGCGCGCTCGCCAAGAATCGCGCCCGGCGCGGCATACAGCGGGTTGAGGAACAGACGGCTGGACGGCGAATACGGGCTGTAACGTCCGGTGTCGGCGCTGAACATCGCATGCAACGGGCTGATCGCGAGGGCGTCGGCGCCGCGCTCACCGGCCACGCGAGCCAGTTCTTCCAAGGCCTGGGTGTCGCCAAAACCGCCATCGCCGGGGCGACGCAGGCCATACAACTGCACGCTCAGGCCCCAGGCGCGGGGGATCGGATTGTCAACCGCGTCGCCGACGCTGAAGCAGCGCTCCGGCGCTACGGCGAGCGTGAAGTATTGATCGTCAATGTGAACCTGCTGATAGCCGACCGGGATCAGGCCGGGCAGTATCGCCTCGGCGTCGAGTTTCAGGTTCATTCGCGAACCGTCCTCAAGGTGGATCTCACACGGCGTCTCAGGTTTGAAATAGCGCGCCAGATCGACGCCGATACCGACGTCACTGGTCAGCAGCGGCGGCAAATGGCGATCTTGTTGGACTTGTTGCAGTTCAAGCAGGCTGGCGTCGATTTCCTGGGCAGTGCTGGCGGGGTGGCCCAAGCCGATCAGGACATTGCGCAATACCGCCGGGGCGACTTTTTGCGGGCGGCCGTTGGCGTCGATCCAGTCGACCGCGAGGCCGGCCCGGCTGGCCAGAATTTCCAGTTGCGCATCGCTCATAGGCGCTCTCCATTCAGAGGTTGCAGAGGGGTTGCGGCCGTGAGGCTGACGAGCGCGCAATACGGGGGCAACAGGCCCTCATCCGACATTTCGATCGCAGGTGGCTTTTGAAACAGCCACACCGCGCCGGTCCGTGGAGGGTTGACCACTGCCGTATCGCTGAGGTTCAGGTCGATTCGCAGCTCACTGCCATCGCCCAGTCGCCAGCGTGCGCTGACGGCGGCGTGGCCCAGCATGTGCGCGCCCAGCGCCTGCGTGCCGGAAAGATTGGGGATGATGTAGCGATGGCGCAATTGCAGCAGTTCCCGGTACAGCGCAAGGGTTTCCTGTTGCTGCGGCGTGCCGTTGCCGAGCAGTTCGGGGCGCGTCGTCTGGAAGGTTCGTTCGTCGTTGGGATCGGGGATTTGCTCGCGTTTGTGTGGATCGGTGAAGGCGCTGAACCCGGCGAATTCGTTGCGCCGGCCTTCGCGCACCAACTCGGCCAGTTCGCCGTGATGGCTGGTAAAAAACAGGAACGGCTGTTCGGCGGCAAACTCGTCGCCCATGAACATCAGCGGGATCATCGGCGACAGCAGCAACAACACCGTCGCCGCTTGCAAGGCGCGCGGATCGGCCAGTTGATGCAGACGTTCACCGAAAGCGCGGTTGCCGATCTGGTCGTGGTTCTGCAGAAACAGGACGAACGCGGTCGACGGCAGATGTTCGCTCGGCTCGCCCCGTGGTTCGCCGTGACGGGTGATATGGCCTTGAAACACGAAGCCCTGGCTCAGGCAACGGACCAACTGTTCGGTGGGTTGCAGCGCATAGTCGGCGTAATAGGCGTCGGTTTCCCCGGTCAGTAATACGTGCAGGGCGTTATGGCCGTCGTCGTTCCACTGCGCGTCGTAGTCTTCTTCCAGCAAACTCGACTGGTTGAGCTCATTCTCGACGGTCAGCCAGACATGGCGGCCGGGATCAACCTGTTGGCGAATGCGCTGCGCCAGTTTTCGTAGAAAACGCGGGTCCTCAATGGCGTGTACGGCGTCCAGGCGCAAGCCGTCGAAGCGATACTCCAGCAACCACATCAGTGCGTTTTCGATGAAAAACTCGCGAACTTCACGACGCCGAAAATCGATCCCGGCGCCCCATGGCGTGTGCTTGTCCTCGCGGAAAAAGCCTTTGGCGTAGCGGCTCAGGTAGTTGCCGTCGGGGCCGAAGTGGTTGTAGACCACGTCAAGAATCACCGCCAGACCGTGGCCGTGGGCGGTGTCGATCAAGTGTTTGAGCTGTTCCGGCGTGCCGTAAGACGCTTGCGGTGCGTAGTGCAGGACGCCGTCGTAGCCCCAGTTGCGGTCACCGGGAAATTGTGCGATCGGCATCAGTTCGATGGCGGTGATACCCAACTCTGCGAGCCGCGCCAGCTGCTGTTCAACTGCCGCAAAGCCGCCCAGCGCGCCGACATGCAACTCATAGATGACCGCTTCGTTCCACGGCCGCCCGTGCCAGGTAGTGTGTTGCCATTGATAAGCGTCAGGGTCGACCACCACGCTGTAGCGGTCGATGTCGCCATCCTGGGCGCGGGAGGCGGGGTCAGGCACCTCCATTTCACCATCGATGTTGTAGCGGTAACGCGTGCCCGCCGGACAGCGGGCCTCGATCATGAACCAGCCGTCTGCCTGGGGCAGCATCGGCAGCGACTGGCCATCTTGCAGTTCGACGCTTACGGAAAACGCGTCAGGTGCCCACAGTGCAAATTGTGTGTGTTCGGCGTCCAGCTTGATCGCGCCGTGGGGCCAGTTCTCTTGGGTCCGTAACGGCATCGTGGAAAACTCCCTGATTATTTGTGGTGTGCTTTACCCAGCGCCTTGGCGACCAGTTGTTCGTAAAGTTCAGCGTACGGTTCGACGGCTTTGCACCAGTTGAACGGTGCGGCCATTGCGCGGCAACGCATGGCGTTGAGCAGTTCGGGGAAGGCGAACACCTTGAACGCGCGGCTCAGGGCTTCGCGGTAACTCTCGACGGTGGATTCGTCGAAGAGAAAACCGGTCACGCCGTTTTCGATGGTGTCGGCCAGACCGCCGGTATTGCGCGCCACCGGCAACGAGCCGAAACGCTGGGCGTACATCTGACTCAAGCCACACGGTTCGTAACGCGAAGGCATCAACAGGAAGTCGCTGCCGGCAAACATGCGGCGGGCGTCGGTTTCGTTGAAGCCGATGCGTACGCCGACCTGACCGGGGAAGCGCAATGCCAGTTCGCGCATGGCTTGCTCTTCTTCCGGTTCGCCACGGCCGATGATCGCGATCTGGCCGCCGTTCTGCACGATGTACTCGGAGACCGCTTCGGTCAGATCCAGACCTTTCTGGTAGACGAGCCGCGAAACCACGGCGAACAACGGGCCTTCGGAGTCTTTCAAGCCGAACAATTCGCGAACGTGAGCGGCGTTGACCGCTTTGCCTTCCCAGTCGCCGATGTGGAACGGCGCGAACAGGTGTGGATCGGTGGCCGCGTCCCAGCTCTCGTCAATGCCGTTGGGAATGCCGCTGAGCAAGCCTTGCTGGGTCTTGGCGGCAAGAAAACCGTCGAGTCCGCAGCCGAAATCCGGGGTGGTGATTTCCTGTGCGTAGGTGGCGCTGACCGTGGTGATGTGGCTCGAATAGGCCATGCCGGCCTTGAGGAACGACATCTTGCCGTAGAACTCCATGCCTTCCTGTTGCAGCGCGTGGGTCGGAATGCCCAGCTCCGGGCAAGAGCCGAGGCTGGTCACGCCTTGGTAGGCGAGGTTGTGAATGGTAAACAGCGTCGGGGTGCGCTGACCGCGCCAGTGCATATAAGCAGGCGCCAGGCCAGCCGGCCAGTCATGGGCGTGCACCAGATCCGGGCACCAGTGGATTTGCGCGAGGTTGGCGGCGATATCGGCGGCAGCCAGGCCCAGGCGGGCGAAACGAATGTGGTTGTCCGGCCAGTCGCGGCCGTTGTTGGCGCCGTAAGGCGAGCCTTCACGCTCGTACAGTTCGGGGCAGATCAGCACGTAGATCACCAGCCCGTCCGGCATGTCCATGCGCCCGATCTTGCACGGCGGCAGCGCTGCATGGCCGCCCAGTTCGCCGATGATATGAATTGGGTTTTCGCTGTGCATCACTTGCGGATAACCGGGGATCAACACCCGTACGTCATGCAGATGCGCCATGGCACGGGGCAGGGCGGCAGAAACGTCACCGAGGCCGCCGGTCTTCACCAGATCGGCAATTTCCGAGGTGACGAACAACACTTTTTTCTTGTTGGGATTCTGACTCGCTACCGGAGTCAGCGTCTTGGTGCCGGGGATGTTGATCGATCGGCTGCCGGGAACGCTGACGGTGCTCGCTTCGCCTACTGACTGCTGAGCACGTTCTCCCTGAATATCCAATGCCGCACTGATCATATGAATCTCCCGTGTCGTTGATCTGATTCTTGTCTTGAACAAACCCTGTCCATGACCACGTCCTGTGGCCGGGCGCAAACGCGCCGCGCATCGGTAAGCAAACGCTACCCAACACGCGCAAGCAGAATGGGTGAAGAGGCCATTGCAAGGATTGCACCAGTCGCTTTGGCCCTGCCTTTCAGATGACCCGGCGCGATCATCAAAAGTTTCGATAATTTTTCCAGTTTGCGACCGGCCGGGTTTGCCCCGCGAAAATCAGTCTAGGCCAGATCCTAGAGCGGGCCAGAGCAAATGGGTAAATTGTTCGACAATCGGTTGGGGGGCCACGGAAATCGCGGTGTGAGGGTGCAAACGCACCGACGAAGTGCAGGTTTTTTGGCAGGCGCGGATCAAAACGGTGACTGATCAGTCACTATTTCGTGCTAGCGGGGAGGGCGGTCGCACTGTTGTGGTGCGAACAGTTTGCTGATTTGTTGCTTCTGAAGACTCTGCGCGAGCAAGCCCGCTCCCACAGCGGATTTCTGTTGTTACACAAATCTGGTGTTCAACACAGATACCCTGTGGGAGCGGGCATGATCGCGAAGGCGTCGGTGAATCCACCCACAGCCATCGGGCAGGCGTCAGTTCAGTTGGCGAAGCGGATTGCCGGCCGCCCAGGCTTGAATATCCTCGATCATCTGCGAAAAGAACTGCTCATAGTTCTGCCGACTGACATAGCCCACGTGGGGCGTCGCCAGCACATTGTCCAGTGTGCGAAACGGGTGCAGTGCCGGCAAAGGCTCCTGCTCGAATACATCCAGCGCTGCACCGGCAATGCGCTGTTTTTGTAATGCCTTGATCAGTGCCGCTTCATCGACAATCGGCCCACGGGCAGTGTTGACCAGCAGTGCCGTCGGCTTCATCCAGTCCAGTGCCTGCGCATCGACCAGCCCGCGACTGCGTTCGCTGAGCACCAGATGCACTGACAGCACATCGGCCTGTTCGAACAATTGCTGCTTGCTCACATAGGTCACGCCGACCTGCTGTGCGCGTTCAGCGGTAAGGTTTTCGCTCCAGGCAATCACGCGCATACCGAACACCTGTCCGAACTGCGCTACACGCTGGCCGATGCTGCCCAGCCCGAGGATACCCAAAGTCTTGCCATGCAGATCGCCACCCAGGCCCTGCTGCCAGCGGCCTGCACGCAATGAGTTGGCTTCATTCAGCAGATTGCGCGTGGCGGCCATGATCAGCGCCCAAGTCAGTTCCGGCGCGGCATGTTTGTAGCTGTCGGTGCCACAGACCTTGATGCCCAGTGCCGCCGCAGCCGCCATGTCGAGTGCGGCATTGCGCATGCCTCCGGTGACCAGCAGCTTGAGATTAGGCAGGCGCTTAAGCAGGTCTTCGTCGAATCGTGTGCGTTCGCGCATCACACAGATCACCTGGTATTGGCCGAGGCGTTCGGCCAGGGTCGCGTTGTCGGCCGGGTAATCGTGTTCGAACGTCACCTCACCGAGGCTATCGAGTACCGACCAGTCGACCACGTCGCGAGCCACGTCCTGCCAGTCATCGATCACTGCAATCTGCACCGCCATCAGCCTTACCTCATCAACGAACGGGATTGATTTTGTCCAGCCAGCCGAGCAGCGCCTGATGGAACTGCGTCGGTTCTTCCATTTGCGGCGCGTGGCCCATGCCGGGGAATTCCACCAGTGTCGACTGCGGGATCAGCTTCGCCACTTGTTTGCCGAGCACGTCATAGTGACCGATTTTCGCTTTCACCTCGGGTGGCGCGAGGTCTTTGCCGATGGCGGTGGTGTCCGACGTACCGATCAGCAGCAGTGTCGGCATTTTCAGGTCTTTGAACTCGTAATACACCGGCTGGGTGAAAATCATGTCGTAGATCAGCGCCGAGTTCCATGCCACCTGGGTTTTGCCCGGGCCCTTGCTCAGGCCGGCGAGCATGTCGACCCAGCGGTCGAATTCCGGTTTCCAGCGGCCATCGTAGTAGGTGGTGCGCTCGTATTCACGAATGCCTTGGGCGCTGACTTTCAGCTCGCGCTGGTACCACTGATCCACGGTGCGGTACGGCACGCCGAGGGCTTTCCAGTCTTCCAGACCGATCGGGTTGACCAGTGCCAGTTGATCGACCTGCTCTGGGAACAACAGCGCATAACGCGTGGCGAGCATGCCGCCGGTGGAGTGACCTAAAAGGGTGGCCTTCTGAATGCCCAGCGCCTTGAGCAATTGCTGGGTGTTGGTCGCCAGTTGCTGGAAGCTGTACTGATAATTGTCCGGTTTGCTGGAGGTGCAAAAGCCGATCTGATCCGGTGCGATGACCCGGTATCCAGCCTCGCTCAGCGCCTTGATCGAATTGTCCCAGGTGGCAGCGCAAAAGTTTTTGCCGTGCATCAGCACCACCGTGCGGCCGTTGGCCTTGCCGTGGGCGGCGACGTCCATGTAACCCATTTGCAGGGATTTGCCCTGGGACTGGAAAGCGAAATGTTTAAGCGTGTAGGGATATTCGAAGCCTTGCAGCTCCGGGCCGTACGCCGGGCCTTCGGCTGATGCAGCGGCGTGGGCGAACAGGGGGAGGGCAGCGGTAAGGAGCAGGCCCGGCAACCAACGGGAAATCGTGACAGACATAAGGTCAAACTCCGTTTGAAATCGGCCGATGCTGGAATGACCGGATTAGGGCGACGTTAAACACAGGCAACGCCTCGCACTGATCGTTCACCCCAGCCAGCCCAGCGTCAGCATCGCCAACACGGCATAACGCGCGCCTTTGGCGAGGGTGACGATGAAGAGAAAGCGCCCAAGTGGCTCGCGCATGACGCCGGCAATCAGTGTCAGCGGATCACCGATGACTGGCAGCCAACTGAGCAACAGCGACCAATGCCCGTAACGTTCATAGTGTCGGCGTGCCGTGGCCATGTGTCTGGCGCTGACCGGAAACCAGCGCCGATCCTGAAAACGTTCCAGCCCACGGCCCAGCCACCAGTTGACCAGCGAGCCGAGTACATTGCCCACGGTCGCCACCGCCAGCAAACCCCAGAGCCAGTACCGGTCGCTGACAATCAACCCGACCAGCAACGCCTCGGATTGCAGCGGTAACAGAGTCGCTGCGCCAAAAGCGGCAAAGAACAATCCGAGGTACGCGGCGCCCATCAATGGGCAGGGTAGTCCGCCACCACTACGTCAGATCCGTCCTTTTTCAGGCCGATCACTTGATAGGCATCGCTCATGCCGTCCATTTCCATGCCCGGCGAGCCCATCGGCATGCCCGGCGCGGCAACACCGAGCAGATCGTCGCGCTTGCTCAGGGCCAGCACCTGTTCTGCCGGCACGTGGCCTTCGACGAACTTGCCATTGATGATTGCGGTGTGGCACGAAGCCAGGCGTGGTGGCACGCCATGTTGTTGCTTGAAGCTGCTCATGTCGCTTTCGACGTGATCTTCAACCTTGAAACCATTGGCTTCCAGGTGGCTGATCCATTTTTTGCAGCAGCCGCAGTTGGCGTCGCGATGCACTTCGATAGGGATCAAATCGGCGGCCTGGGCCAGGGAGGAGATGAACAGGGCGCTCAGGGCGAGCAGACGCAGATGGGTTCGCATAACGGATTCTCGGCTCGGGTGACGATCGGAAAGCACGCATTTTGACCGGTTTTTTCCGCCGGGCATCAACGCAATGTTTCCAGTTGTTGCAACGCGGACAGGCAGGATGATCGTAGATCACGGCTGACAGCTTGCTGAGCGCGAGATGACAATGTTGTCAGGTCGGTGGTGGGAACGAAGTAGAACCCTGTGGGAGCGGGCTTGCCCGCGATGGCGCAGAGTCAGTCAATGAATGTCTGACTGACCGGGCCCCATCGCTGGCAAGCCAGCTCCCACAGGGGTTATCTGATTGGCGAAAATCCCTGCACGAATCAGCGGACCTTGAACCGCCCCATGATCACACTCACCCGGCCATTGGCTTCCAGCAACTGACGGGTGTTGAGTTCGCTGGCCTGGCCGCTCTGCACCAGTTCATCAACCATGTGGCGGATCTGCACCATGCTGCGATTGATTTCTTCGGTCACTGCACTTTGCTGTTCCGCGGCGGTGGCAATCTGCGTGCTGAGGCTGTTGATGTGGCTGACCGAGCCGGCCATTTCATCCAGCCCGGAGTTGACCCGGGCGGTGGCGTCGGCGGCCGACTGACAGCTGGCCTGGGTGTTTTCCATGGCACTGACCGACGAACTCACGCCTTGCGTCAGACGCGTCAACATCTCGTTGATCTCCGAAGTGCTGGCCTGGGTGCGGGCGGCGAGGGCGCGGACTTCGTCGGCGACCACGGCAAACCCGCGGCCCTGTTCACCGGCACGGGCCGCTTCAATGGCGGCGTTGAGGGCCAGCAGATTGGTCTGGCCGGCAATCGCGCCGATCACGCCGAGAATCTCGGTGATGCGCTGGGCGTCCTGTTGCATGTTTTCAACTTTATGGGTGGCGCTGGCCACCTCGTCGATCAGTGCCACCACGCTGTTGGTTGCCTCGCCGACGACCACCCGCGAACGGTCGGCGTTTTCGTTGGCGCGCTGGGTAAATGCTGCGGTTTCAGCAGCGTTCTGCGCCACGCTTTCGGCGGTCGAACTCATCTCGGTAATGGCGGTGACGGTCTGATCGGTTTCCGAGGCGTGACGCAGGAGAATCTGGCTGGTGTGCGTCGACGTGCGTTGCAGGTTGTCGAGGCTCGCCGCCATGGCGCCGGTGGCCTGAGTGACTTCGCCGATCATGTTTTGCAGGTAGGCGATAAAGGTGTTGACCGAGTGACCGATGGCGCCGAGTTCGTCTTCGGCGCGGATGGTGATGCGTCGGGTCAGGTCGGCATCGCCGCTGGACAGTAAATCGATGTTGGCTTTCAGCGCTTTCATGCGCTGCACCAACTGGCGAATCGCATAGATCTGCAGCAATACCAACAGGATCACCAGCGGTATCTGCAACAGGCTCAGGGTGCTGAGCACGTCGTCACGCTGGGCGGTGAGCATTTGGGTCGGCAGGGCGGTGGCGAGGAACCACGGTGTGCCTTCGATCGGGCGCATGAAGAAAGTGCTGTCCTGCCCGTTGTTGTCGAACTCGACGCGCTGCGCCTGATCGCGGTTTTGCAGGCCGGCCTTGACCTGGCTGGCGAAGGTCGAGTTGGCGGCCAGTTCGCTGATGTTCTTCAGCACGATCGGGCCGCTGATGCGCGAACTGTTGCTGATGATCTTGCCGTCGGCCTCGACGATCAGCATTTCGGCGTTGAGGTCTTTTTCCTTGCGGGCCACCAGGTCATTGAAAAAGCCCAGGGTCACGTCAATCGTCGAGACGCCCCAGGCGTTGCCGTTTTTCTGGATAGCCATGGCGCAGTTGGTGCGCGGCTCGGCACTGGCGTCATCTTTATAGGCCGCCGCCCAGGCGCACTGACCGCGAGGTGTGGCCATGCCGCCCTTGTACCAGCTCTGGTCGTAATAGTTGGGCGCCGCGTCACTGTTCCAGAACGTGTTTACGGCCAGTTTGCCCGAGGCATCGCGGTGCCAGAAGGTGCTGAACTTGTTGCGTCCGGCTTCACGCTGGCCCGGCAAAGGCCAGATCCCGCCGCCAAATACTTTCAACTCGCCGTACTGATCCACCAGTCCCGGCAATACCGTGTCGATGGCTGCACTGTCGAGCAACGGAATAGTCTGGGTGATGCTGCGTTGCTGGGCCTGAACCTTGTTCAGTTCGCCCTGAATCTGCTCGGCGACTTCAGCGATGCGGTTGAGCACCACCTGTTCTTCGGTATGCCGCAGTTTTGGCGCAACCAGTTGGCTGATGCCCGCGACGGTCAGTACCGACAGCAGCAGAATGAACAGAACCAGAAACAGCGTGTAGCGAGCCTGAATAGTGCGGAATGCGGGCATGGAGACCGGTCCTTGAGCTGCAGTTCTTATTAGGGGCGGGGATAAAACAGTACGGGTATCCCTAACGTATCGTCGGCACTCAGAGAAGCTTTAGGTACCGCCGTACTAAAAAACCAGGGAGCGGATGACCGGTCAGTATCAACTCTGATACAGACAACCTCTCAATACCGCCCGTTAGAGCAAAAGATCTATTGAAAGCTTTTCAAGCGAGGGCGTGCAGGCCAGCATTTATGGGCGTTTGCTGGTTTGTATCGAGAATGTACAAGAATTGTAAAAAGGCGCACTAAAAGGGTTGGTGCTATCAGTTAGCCGGTAGATACTCCCCGGCATTCGAATGGTTCAACAAGGACATTTCATGTTTATTGCACAGGGAGTTTTCTCATGACGATCGGCATAGTCGGCGGTTGGGAGAGCAAGGCTGGCGTGATGGTGCGTAACACTGGCGCGAAGAAACAGGTGGCTCAAAGCGTCAAGGTGCAGCAGATGCTCACCATGGTGGGGAATGATCCCAACGCTATCAATACCGCCGAAATGGACAAGCAAGGCCTGCGCAAGAACATCAAGGGCTTCGATCCTGCGAACGTTTCGGTCAAACAGATGGGCAACCTTGCCGCCATGCTGCGTAGCCGCGGGCTGATTTCCGAGATCACATCTTTTACGCTGATGAACGCCGGCGACAAGTTTGACCGTTTCGGCGTGACCAAAGACATTGATGTCAAATTCAACGCACTGGAATATTTCGCGACTCAGCTTGATGCGATCCAGAACAATGGCCTCAATGGCAACGCTTACGGCAAAGCGCTGATCCCTGAGTACAAAAAAGCCATCTACGTCCTGCAGAATCTCAAGACGTATGGTGAAGGCAACGCGCCGAAACCGATCGACCAAGGCGTTAAAGCCAAGGCTTGAGACGTTAATGTGGCCCGCCCGACATCGAGCGGGCCTTGGTCGAAAACCGGCACCGCGTTCAAACCTGCGGTGGCGGGCTCTCGCTCAAGTGAGCGGCGAGTTCCTGTTGGGCCTGATCATGCAGGTGCTGCATGTGCGGACAGGGCAATGTCAGCTGCCGTGACCGGAACCCCCGGTGAAACAGCGCCAGCCATCCCCCCCCTTTACCTTCCATGGGCGCCAGCCCGGTAAAGAAAAAGCCAATCGCGTTCAGCCGGGTCAGGTCCCAGGCAAAGTGCCGCGACAGTCGCAGTTGAAGCGAAATCAGCCATTGCCGAGGCAGTTCGCGTAATTGTTTGAGCAGCCCGGGCCGCAGTTTTTTCAGGCGCATGTCATAACGATTAGCGTGCTTTTCCAGCTGAACGGCCGCGCCGTGCCATCGAAATGTTTGCTTCTTCGTACCGAACACCCGACCTAACTGCTGCATGAAATCCCGGTAACCGGCAGGCCAGGTTTGCCGGGGCAAGGGGCGTCGGTAGCCGTCGATGGCATAACATCCCAGGACAATTGATTCCGGCACCGGGCTATCGAACGGTGAAGGGACGTAGTCCGGCAATAATCCGGTGTTATGAAAGCCGAGGTTGATTGCCATCCGCTGCGTGTACGGATGGTGGGTGACCTGTTTGATCACGACGTTCTGACAGCCCAATGCCTGTGCGTGGGTCAATAATTGCTGGCCCAGACGTGTCGCAATATTTTGTCCCCGGGTATCAGGGTGAACCACACACAGGGCCAGTTCGGCCGTGCTGGCGTTTGGCTCGCGGAACAGCGTGGCGTGCCCGCAAATTTCCTCACCGACCACTGCAACCAGCGAGTGCCAGCGCTTGTCGGCGTGGTTCTGACTGATCATGTGCGGCAGATACACATGGGGCTGCACATAAAGGTCGCCGTACACCTCGCGAAACAATTGGCTGACGGCCGTTGCATCGGTTTCACGGTAGTTACGCAGAATCAGCGGTGGCATAGGGCACCTCCTTGTGCCTGTGTTCATAGCAGCGCAGATCCACCACGCGCAGGCATTTGCCCGAGCGGGCGTGGCGTGACAGATCCCCATGGGGGCAGCACTCGATTCGCACATTCAGCAGATGATCTGCCTGCAGTTGCGCGATCAGCGGGTACTGTTCAACCAATCCCGCCTCCAGATCCCGGTTGACGTCGGCCACGGCGGGGGATTGCGCGGTCGCCACCCATTTCAGGCTCAGCACATCCGTATGCCCGACCTGTTCGATCAGCAGTTGCCAGTCGTCACTGTTGGCGGTGTGCTGGATCAGCGCACCGATTTCCTGCGGCATCAGCGACAAAATCCCCAGCCGAACCCGTTGGCTGTCAGCGCTGCGGCCCTTGAGCGCGAACTTGCGCCGGGCGCTGCCTGCGGGCTCTCGCCAGCATGCGCGGTCGCCGACCGGGTAGCGAATCAGCGGCATCAACCGACGGTGCAGACTGGTGATCACCAGCAAACCGGTGTGATCACAGGCATCGATCACGGCACCGGAATGTTCGTCGATGATTTCCACCAAGGTGTGCTCGGCATGCATTCGATGCTCGCCTTCGGCGCAGTCGCGCTGACTGCTACCGATGAAACCGGCATCGACACTGGCATAGCCGACAGAGGCAATGCGCGCGTTGGGAAATGCCAGTTCTAGTTGTTGGCGTTGCGACGCGAACAGACTTTCCCCGCCGTAAAGCAGGGTGTCGACCTCAGGCAGGGTCTGTTCCTGACGATTGAGCCACGCCGCGAAGGTCAGCAGATGTGCCGGCACGCCCGCCAGTACATTGATCTCATGCTGCACGATGGATTGCGCCAGAACGGCGGAGTCGACATTGCCGGTAAAGGGGAACTCGGTAATCTCTACGGCAACATGGGCCAGTGCGTCGTGGACGAACAGGAAGCTGGCATACAGGTCACCGGCAAAGAATAGATTGGCGACGCGATCACCGGGCTGGAATTGTGAACTCAGACTTTTGCCGAATTCACTGACCAATAAACGCCATTCATTTTGCGTATAAACAGAGAGCTTCCCGGCGCTGGTTGAACCGCCGGTTTTAAATATCAGAGCCTGTGCCACAGCGCCGGTGAGTACCGGCCATTTATTTAGCGTCTGACTGTTTTGCCAATATTCAGCAGGTTCAATCAGCGGCAGTTCGGTCAATGTTGATGTTTGTTTCGAGACGCCAGAAAAGTGTGCGCGGTAATAGGGCGAATGTTGACGAGCGTAGTTGATCAACTCGTTCAGTTGTTCGGAAGTTTTCATAATGTTCACCATTCTTGTTGTGGTCTGATCGAACTCACGGCATCAACTACGTGAATCAATCAGGATCGGCGTCTTGCCGCTGTGTCTGTTGCGGGTGAAGTGCTCGACGGCACAGACGTCAACGTCCAGATGCAATAGTCCGGTTTCGATCAGCGTCGCCAGAGTCGGGTAGCGGGACAACCGCAATCGTGCGTCTGCCGCGTCAATCCCGATTCGCAGGCACATGCGTTCCAGTCCATCGGGGGCATGGCCGAGCAGCAACTGGAACGGCACCTGCAGGTGTTCTTCCAGTTCGCTCAACGAGATGAAGTCAGAGCCGATGCGAATCAGCTTCCCGTGCCGTTGCAACAGTTCGAAGCGCGGCGACGTGAGTCCGCAGGCGCAGGGGCCGGAAATCCAGCGTCCCGTGTCGCCCACCTCGTAACGCCGAACGTTTTGCGCCTCGCGTGCGATCGACGTGAACAGCAAGCGGCCGACTTGATTGCCCGTGACGGGTTCATCGATGTCGAGGCCGACAATTTCCAGGTGCTGGGTGTCACTCAGCAAATGGAAGACGCCATCGTCGGTGGCTTGGCAAGCGTGGCCAAGCGGGCCGGCGTCGACACTGCCGTAAATCGCCGAGCGGATGCTCGGCACGCCACAGCTGTGCAGCAGCTCGCGACTTTGTGCACTGAGGTGTTCGCCGCCGAGAAAAACCTTGTCGATCCCGCCATAGGCCTGCAACCGTTGTCGTTCGTTGAGGAACAGGCGATGCACGGTGCTCGGCATGCCAATCAACACGGTCACGCGCTGACTGACGATCATTTCGGCGATTTCGCGGTAATCGTCATCGGCCGGAGCGCCCATCGGCAGGTGCGGGATGTCCAGCAACTCAAGCACTTTGGCAAAACTGAGGAAGCCGCCGTACAAGCCGCCGCAGAAGAACAGGTTCATCACTCGATCCCGAGCCGGGTCGAGGCCGGCGGCGAACAGTCCGTCGGCGGTAGCACGCATTTGCCGATGGAAATCGGCATAGCTGTAAGCCGATAACGCCGGAGTACCGCTGCTGCCTCCGGAACGGAAATATAGCCGCGCAGCGGCGTTGAATGGTTGGGTGACGAAAGCAGCCTTGTCCATGAGCGGCTGCCCGGATTGCGTCGCGGGCAATGACGTGCGATCAAGCGTGGCATGGTTCGGCAGGACATCGGCGGGCAGGCTGACGGACACACGTCGGCTCAGCCGTTGCAAGGCGTAGACGCCGTCATGTGGCTCACCGTCATAGCCGTCATGAATGCTGCTGACCGGGGCGATTCGCGTGACGCCCGCGCTGAGCAGCGTGCGTGCCAGCTCGCCGGTCTGCGCTGCGCCACACAGCAGCGCGCAACTTTGCAGGACGTTGCGCCACGGCAACAGCGTCTCGGTGATCAGGGCGCGGGGCACGGGATGCAGCAGTACGCTGCGAAACAGCGGCGAAGGCGTCAGTTGACGGTTGTGCGCCCAGATGATTCGCCAGCCCGGTGCGCTCCAGACATGTCCGGTTTGTTCAGCGAAACTCTGCGCCAGCCGCGCCATTTGTGTGTGCGTGGTGATTTGCGCGGCTTCTTGCGACGTAGGCAACAACGCCGGCCATTGTCCGGCGCGGCGTTCGAAGGCGGCCGCCAGCCGTTCGCCGATGTCCCGCAGAACCTGCGGATCGTCGCTGTCGACCAGTAACCATTGCGGACTGGAGCAGGCTTGCTGATCCAGCCGGCAGACTTCATCCGCCACGGCATCCAGCCCTTGTGGGGTGGCGGCGTCAGGCGTCAGATAAACGAAACTGATGCGGTGGCCCCAATCGATCCAGCGGCAGCCGGTCGGGATCTGTTGGCGAATGGCTTGCAGGGCCGCTTCACCGCCCCAGGCTGCGACCCCGTTGGCCCGTTTGCACAGGCGCGCGATCTGCGCAGTGCTGACCGGCAGTACGGCAACGTAACGGGCGAGTTGACCGCTCGGGTCGCATTGCAGCAAAGCGCCAAGCAGGCTCGCGGTCAGACCCTGATCGCTACTGCTGGGCCGCAACCAGTTGACGTTGCCGGCCAGCAGACTTTCCAGCACCGCGCAAAATGCCAGCAAGGGCGCGTTGCCCGGCGTGATATGCACCACCAGGCCAAGCGGGCTCCAGCATTCGAATCGGGCCTGACGATAATCGAATCGTCGCAATGAGCCGGGTTGCGTGCCGAGTTCGCGCTGCATCTTGCGGCGCAACGCCTGCGGTTCGCAGAAGTCGATCAACGCCTGCCGTTGCTCGATAGTGAGTGGCAGCGTTATGTCAGCGCTGCGCAGGTTTAGCGCAAAGTGCGCGGCGGCTTCAATGACCGTGTGGCTGTCCAGCGGCGTACTCAACTGTTGCGCCAGCTGCGCCTCAAGGTTTTCGAGTGCATTGTCGAAGTTGCAGACGTCGTGTTGCTGTCCGTTGATCAAGTACATGTCATCGACCTCCGAGCAGTTCGGAAGCTGCCATCGCACAGCTTCTGCCCGGCGTGGTGCCCGCGCGGCCATGCAGTTCAAACCAGTCGCTGGCCAATCCACAACCGCAGCTTGCGCCAGGGTGCAGCGTCGCCAGATCACTCATCACCACCGCATGCCCGGGACTCGACGAGATATATGGCGAGATAAAACCGAGCAGGCCTTGCTGGCCATAAGGCTGCAGGGAAAAGTCCGCCGGATTGCGCACCAGTACCTTTGAATAAACCGGGACATGGAAGTGATGGTGGTCACATTCGATATAAGGCACCGCGTGCTCGACAGCGCCGTAGCCATCGCGACAACGGACCTTTTCAATGCCCAGTTGCCGGTGGATGCGTGCGTATAACTGCTGTCGGGGAATTTCTTGTGCGGCTTGGGTTTTCCAGCCACCACCAAAAAAAGCCAGCGAGCCGGCGGGCAACTGAAGATCCGCAGCGCCGGTGGCCTGCATCCGTTGCAGGGTCTGCCAGAGAAATGCCGGGAAGCCGAGGATGCGCACGGGCAGCCCTTCTTCGGCGAATGCCTGCAAGGCCTGGATCACGCCGAACACATCGAATTGGTGACCGCCACCGGTATTGCGCAGGGCATACACCACGCGGTTGGCGGGGGCAAAACCACAGAGAAACTGGTCAGTGAATGAGGTGCCCAGGGTGATCCGGCCTTGCGGCTCGTAACTCAGCAGCAAGTAGTTGCAGGGCGTGTCCGGGGTGTCCCAGCCGTAGTGCCGGAATATCTGCGCGACCATGAACTGCGCCGCTGCCAGACTGCGCGCGTCATAGCGCATGCGGCTTTGCTGACCGCTGGTGCCGGAAGAGGTCAGTTCCAGCGCGTCTTCGCCGGTGGTGCTGAGCAGCAGTCGCTGCTTGAAAAAATTGGCGAAGATTGGCGGCAGGCGTGACCAGTCATCGAGGCTGTCCAGATCGTCTACCGTGAGGCCGTTGGCGTTCAGCCAGCCTTCATAACCGGGTGTGTGCCGGCAGTGAAACCGGCTGATTTCGGCCATGGCCTGGTCAAACAGACCACAGGGCACGGAATCCGGGCAATAAGGCCTTGGCAACGCGCAGAGCGCGTCGCTCGCGGGTAAGTGAGTCATCAATATTCCTTTATTGAAGTGAGGTGGAATTGTTGTTCCCGTCCTGCAGGATTCCGTGCAGAAAGGGCAGGCACATCAGGCCGCCGAAGGCGGACAAGAGCGCGAAAAGTTCAAGGTGTGTGCCGCCGCTGAGGGTGGCAATGAGTGTTCCACCGACGCCCATCACGGCAATCGAAATCATGCCGATCATGGCCGAGACCAGGCCTTTACTGTCATCGGTGCAAAACAGGGCCACTCGATACAGTGCGGCATTGCTCATGCCCAGCCCGACGGCGTAAAGCGCCAGGCTGGCGACCACGGGTTCCAGGCCGGTCCTCAGTAGCGCGCAGCCAATCAGCCCCACCAGGCCCAGGCAAAATGGCCACTGCCCCAGTTGAATCAATTGGGGCAACGAATGCGTGACCAGCAAGCGGTCGAGGATCAGATTGCCGGCGATGACGGCCGAGAAAATCGGGATCTGCCACAGCCCGTACTCCAGTGGAGTCAGGCCCAGCAACTGGATCAGCAATAGCGGTGCCAGGCCGATCCAGGCAATCAGCGGCAGGCTCATCAGCCCCAATGCGAGGCACGCCCAGAGGAACCGCCGATTGCCAAACAATGCCAGGTAGCGCTGCCACGTCTGCCGCAGGGAAAAACGCACTTGCGGCTGTTGCCGGCCATCATGGCGCACAACGCCCACGGTCTCCGGCATGCAAGCGTAGAGCCCCAGCCACACCGCCGCTGCAGCGAGACCGAGAGCCAGAAACAACTCGCGCCAGGTCAGCCATTCCAGCAGCAGGCTGCCGAGCAATGGACCGAGCAATGGCGATAACAGAGCGACGTTGCCCAGCAGGGCCATCAGCCGCACGGCATCGGCCTCGCGGAACACTTCCTGCAGTGCCGGATAACTGACGGCAACGACGAACCCCAGGCCTGCGCCTTGAATCAGTCGCAGCAGATTGAACAGTTCAATGCTGTGAGTGACGAATGTGGCAGCACAAGCCACACCGAACACTGCGCAACCGATCAATAACATCGGTCGTCGGCCCCAATGATCGGACAGCGGCCCCATCAACCATTGCAGGCAGACGCCCCCCAGCAAATAAAGATTGAACGCATTGGGGACATGGCGGATATCGGCTTGTAAATCAGTAGTGACATTCAACATCGCCGGCATGATCAAGTCGCTGGCCATATAAGTCAGCAGCTCGAAAGCGGTCAGGGCCAAACAGAATCCGATCAGTTTACGAGGGCCGATAGTTATAAGTGTTCTCTGCATAAAACATCCTTGTCAGTTAGTTTTCAGGAAGCTTGCAGAGACTAGGGGGTGTGGTGTGGGTGACCTAGTTGTTTGCTACGACATTAAATTTCAAATGCTTGCATCGTGTTTATTGGATCCAGGATGCGTCGTGGGCAAGTTGCGCAAAAAACAATGCCCGCTGTAAGCGGGCATTGTTGGAAGTGGGGTGGGCTGTGAATGTCCCTGCGCATTTATCGGTCAGTGAGCAGGGCGAACAATCCTGTTCTAACGATGTTGATAATAACCAGGACCGCCCTGGTAATAGCGATGGTGATCGTCATGCCAGCCGCCGTGGGGGAAGATGATGCAACCGCTCAGGGTCAGCAGGGCGAGAAGGGGAATCAGCCAGGTGATTCGACGCAGCATTTCAAAAGTCCTCATGGTGATGCCGTCATGAAGCCAAAACTCTTCATCGGCTGTAACATGAGACCCCGTTTGCGTCGGTGCATCCCCGAAACACGGTAAGTGCATGGCATGCGAACGGATACAAACCGGATACATTTCAAAGATTCAGGAAGCCGCAATGACCCAGAAGCAACGCTTGATTTATTCGATTCTGATCGCCGTGTCCGTACTGGCGATCATGCTCGGCCTGTCCTGGCTGCAAAACGCCGGAAAAATCGATGAAAAGACGTTCCAGTACATCGCCATCGGTGTGGCGGTGGTTGTGGTGGTGATCAACGGCGTGATGCGCCGCAAGGTCAAGCCCTGACGGCGATCGCTCTACGCTTCAGTCGTTGTTGAGCACGGCAGCAGCCTGTGGATGCAGGCTGTAGCTCTTGTCCGCATTGAAGGTGATCACGCCTTCGGCGCACAGACGCTTGAGGACTTCGCGCACACTGAGGAAGGACAGCGGAATATCCAGGTCGAGCAATTGGCTGTGGACGCCACGCACGCCCAGACGGCGCTCGCTTTGTGCTGCTACCAGCAGCGCGTCGATGACTTTCAGGCGAATCAGGCTGGTGCGCAGACCGAAACTTTTCAGCAACAGCCGGATGCGTTCGTTACCGTGACGCTCGACGCGTTGCCCGAAATCGCTCGCGTGGGGGCTCATGGAAACTCCTTGTGGGGCCTGGCTACCGTCCGTTGGTAGTTGCGAGTTGTACATGCGATTACTCCTTTTCAGAGCCTGATCGGGAAAGGTTTTTTTGCGTTCTCTAAACAAGACGTATCAGCTCGACAAATCATGAAAGAAAAAATGTAGAAAATTTGTCGGAAATTCGTCCTCACCTTGTAATGCCGGGCAAAAAACGCCCTGCGCCGCACTAAATATTTTTTCTTCGGGTTCGTTTTCAGGACAGGCTCATTGCGCGTGGACGCGTGGGTGTTTCCAGAGCGGATCCATTGCCCGTCATATCGTCTTCGTGTGGCAGCGCCAGATCCGCTCTTCGGCATTTCGATCAGGAGCGAGCGTGATTATTTCCAGGCAATTAACCGGGCTGACCCTTGCCGGTCTGTTTTTCGGGCTGAGCCCGTCGGCTCATGCATTGACCTCGGCCGTTGATGCCAGCGCCGAGATTCGTCGTACCGGTTTTGGTGTGCCGCATATCCGCGCCGAAGATGAGCGCGGCCTGGGTTTCGGCATCGGTTATGCGTACGCACAGGACAACCTGTGCCTGTTGGCCAACGAGATTGTTACGGTCAATGGCCAGCGCTCACGCTACTTCGGTCCGGATCAATTGACCGTGGAAGAACGCGAAAACCGCGTCAGCGACGTCTTCTTCAACTGGCTCAATACGCCTGAAGCGGTCAATGCGTTCTGGCAAGCCCAGCCGGCACAGGTGCGGGATCTGGTCGAAGGTTACGCCGCTGGCTACAACCGTTATCTCGCCGAGCGTCGTCCGCAGGGGTTGCCGCAGCAATGTCAGGGCGAATGGGTACGCGACATTGCGCCGGAAGATCTGGTCAAACTGACCCGCCGTCTGCTGGTGGAGGGCGGTGTCGGCCAATTCGCCGAAGCACTGGCGGGTGCGACACCTCCGCAGGCAACGGCTCGCGTCGAACACGATAAGCACGCCTACCAGATGGCCGACGCCCGTCAGCAGCGTTTTGCCCTGGATCGTGGCAGCAATGCGGTGGCGGTGGGCAGCGAACGCTCGTTCAACGGACGCGGCATGCTCTTGGCCAACCCGCACTTTCCGTGGGTCGGCGGCATGCGCTTCTATCAAATGCACCTGACCATCCCGGGCAAACTCGACGTGATGGGCGCGGCCTTGCCGGGCCTGCCGATGATCAACATCGGCTTCAACCAGCATCTGGCCTGGACGCACACGGTCGACTCATCGAAGCACTTCACCCTGTATCGCCTGCAACTCGATCCGAAAGACCCGACGCATTATCTGCTCGACGGTCAATCCGTGCCCATGAACAAGCAGACCGTTACCGTGCAGGTCAAACAGGCTGACGGGCAAGTGGTGCCGGTGGCCCGCGACGTTTACAGCTCTAAGTTCGGCCCGATCGTGCAATGGCCGGGCAAGCTCGACTGGGACAATCAGTTCGCCTACAGCCTGCGCGATGCCAACCTCGACAACGATCGCGTCCTCACGCAGTGGTATGCGATGAATCAGGCCCCGACGCTTCAGGCGCTGCAGGATTCGGTGCACAAGATCCAGGGCATTCCATGGGTCAACACGCTCGCCGTTGATGACAAGGGGCAGACGCTGTACATGAACCTGTCGGTGGTGCCGAACGTCAACCGCGAAAAACTTGCCCGGTGCAGCGACCCGCGCATCGGCACACAGATGATCGTGCTGGACGGCTCCAACAGCGCCTGCGCCTGGGACATTGATCCGCAAGCGGCGCAGAAGGGCATCTATGCGTCCAGCCAATTGCCGCAACTGTTGCGCAAGGACTTCGTCCAGCACTCCAACGATTCCGCGTGGCTGGCCAACCCGGCGCAACCGCTGACCGGTTTCTCGCCAGTGATCAGTCAGGACAGTCAACCGTTGGGCCTGCGTTCGCGCTTTGCCCTCGATCGTCTGGCGGGCCTGAGTAAAAAAGGTCCGCTGGCGGTGAAAGATTTGCAGCAGATGGTGATGGATGATCAGGTGTATCTGGCGACTCAGGTCGTACCGGATCTGTTGAAGTTCTGCGCCGCCGATCTGGGGGCTGATGCGCAAGCACTGAAACCGGTATGCGCGAGCCTCAAGGCGTGGGACGGTCGGGCCAATCTGGATTCGGGCGCAGGCCTGGTGCACTTCCAGAACATCATGCAGGCCATGCAGGGCTCCGCCGATGTCTGGCGCGTTGCCTTCGATGCAAAAGATCCGCAACACACGCCGCGTGGTCTGGCGATCGAGCAGCCAGAGGTGGCCAAGGCATTGCGCGCGGCGATGCTGGCATCGGCTGAACTGGCCGGCAAGATGGGGCTTACCCCGAAAACTAGTTGGGGCGATATCCAGGTGGTCAGCAGCGGCGGGCAGCAGACGCCGATTCATGGCGGGCCGGGCACGCTGGGGATCTACAACGCCATCCAGAGCGTGCCACGGGAAGACGGCAAACTTGAAGTGGTCAGCGGCACCAGCTACCTGCAAGTGGTGACGTTCGATGAAAAGGGCCCGCACGCGCAGGGGCTGTTGGCATTCTCGCTGTCCAGTGATCCGGCATCGAAATATTCGCGGGATCAGACCGAGGCCTTCTCGAAGAAGCAGTGGAGTGTGATGCCATTCACCGAGCAGCAGATCCAGGCGGATCCGCACTATCAGGTACAGACCATTCGCGGGGCGTTGGACAAGGCGGGGAAAGTCGCCGCGCAGTAAAACCGAGCGTCAGTTGAGCAAACGTTGAAGGCCGCATCCCGCAAGGGGCGCGGCCTTCAGTTTTTGGGTGGCTGTTGCGGCATCGGGTTGATTACCGGGTTGCCTTCCTTGTTGCGCGTCAGGTAGACGGGCAACACCTTGGGCAGGGAGTTGGCCAGATTGTGCAGTTCTTTGACGTTGTAAATGCCGCCAATGCGAATCGAGCCAGTGCTGCTGTCGGCGAGCATCAACGGCTTGTCCAGGTAACGATTGATCAGTGGCAGGGCGTCATTGAGTGCCAGGTTATCCAGCACCAGTTTGCCGCTGCGCCAGGTCAGCGAAGTGTCGCCGGGATGGGTCTGGCTGATCTGCGGCATGTAATCGCCGTGTTTATAGCGTGCCTGCATGGCCGGCCCCAGGCGCAACCCGTCGCCCGGTAATGCACTGTTGCTGGTCACCAGCACTGAACCTTCGATCAGGTTCACTCGCACTTGATCTTCATACATCCAGACGTTGAAGCGCGTGCCGGTCACGCGGATTTTGCCTTCACCGGCGCGCACGACAAACGGGTGCGAGGTGTCATGACTGACGGTGAAGAACGCCTCGCCTTTTTTCAGCGTGACCCGCCGCTCGTCCTTGTAGTTGCTGAAGGTTAGATCAGTATTGAGATTCAACTCAAGCTGACTGCCATCACTCAGGGTGACCTGACGGACGTTGTCGGTGGCGGTGAAATGCTGATAGCTGTCGGGCAGCCAGCCGAGGTTCCAGCCGGTGAAAGCCGCCAGCGGCAACGCCAGTGCGCAGACACTGGCGGCTACCGTGTATTGACGCCAGGAGCGAGGGGCTTGCCGGATCGGGGTGGCCAGCGCTGGTTCGGGGCGCGGCAAATGCTCGGCCACGTCCCAGATTTCCAGCATGGCTTCGTACTCGAACGCATGCAGAGGATGGGCTTCGTGCCAATGTTCGAATGCGCGACGCTCGTCGTCCGTGCAGTCGGCGGCGTGCAGACGCATGCACCAGTGCGCGGCGGCATCGGTGATCGCGTCGTATTCGGCTTCCGAGAGGGTGTCTTGGGTCATTGACTCGTCCTGATTTCGCACATTCTAACCTTGACGGGAAGTTACCGAGAACAACCGTCATGGCATTTACCCATCAAAGTGGAACTTATTTTTCCCACAGGCGCCCAAAAAGCAGGACGCCAATGACCACTATCCATAAATGGAGTGAAAAAATGATCAAAAAGACTTTTGCAGCCCTGATTGCCACTGCCACTTTGCTCAGCGCGGGTGCCGCGTTGGCTGACAAGCCAGGCGCAGGCTGGATCACTATCGAAAAAGCCATCGAAACCGCTAAAACCAAGGCCGGTTATGTAGAAATCTACAAAATCGAAGCCGACAACGACGGTTACTGGGAAGGCGAAGGACGCAAGGCCGATGGCATCGTCTACGAATTCCGCATCGACGGCGCATCGGGCAATGTGCTGCGTGATCAGAAAGACTGATCCGGCTTGACCCGAAAAAGGCGCAGGTTACGACCTGCGCCTTTTTCATGTCCGGTTTTCAGCGCACGGGCACCGGATCAAGCCGTCGGCCCATCTCGCAAATCAGCCGTGCGATCGAGTCGGCGTTGCGCAGGATGACATCGGCACGTACATCCGATGACGTTCGATCATAAAATTTGTTGCGTGCCTCATCGATGGTCGAACTCTGGGTCAACTTGAGAATATTCTGGGTCAATACTTCCCCTCCGCGAATCTTGTCCAGACTGACAAACGCGCCCTTTTTGGCGCTCCAATGTGCAAACAGCTCGTCGCGGGGGGTAAGCAGTGACAGCGCCTTGCTCTGGAAAGACTCCAGGTCATTGCGCAGCTCCTGTCCGTAGTGGGTCAGGGGATCAATCAAATCGAAAAACGGTCGGCGCGCTTCCAGTGAGGCGATGTCCTCGGCCTTGGAAAATTGATGGGCGAATTCGTGGATCAGGGTCGCAGCTTGCGCGTGTCCGTTGACATCGAAGGACTCGGACAAGAAACCTTCGTACAAGTCCAACTGTTGATTGAAGAAGTGCTCGGTGAAATGCACATTTTTTTGCTTGTCGTTGATCAACACGAACGCAATGAGCGATGACTTGAAAACATTTGAGCCGACAATGAAGCGATCGGTGTTCATCAGGTCTTCGTCAGGATCGACCAGGGTATTGCAGATAGGCACGATGGCGTTGTTGATTTTGCCCAACAGCACCTTATCAATCTGTGAGACCCCGAAAAAACTCTTCAGAAAGCCATTCAGACGACTACCAGATACGTTGTTTTTCAGTTGAACCAGATTGTGCAGGCTGTTGAACGCATAGAACCGCGCCATATCGACTGCATGCTGAATGGCGTGGGCTTTATCGGGATGATGGCGACGGATATTCTCCATGCCCTTGGCTTCGATGTTCAGCACAGTCCGCCGACTTTGCTCGACGACGAAGCGATTGTGCAGTCTGGAAATGGCTTTGCCGTAATGGACCGTGTGTGGATCCGGCGCCAGTAACAGCCGCTTATCCTGTTCTTTTAGCGACGGCCCCTGGATTTGATCAGTGACGATGCGCCAGG
Organism: Pseudomonas sp. NPDC087817; assembly: GCF_044742875.1. NCBI lineage: Bacteria > Pseudomonadati > Pseudomonadota > Gammaproteobacteria > Pseudomonadales > Pseudomonadaceae > Pseudomonas > Pseudomonas sp. NPDC087817. The sequence goes on along the minus strand of NZ_JBIUVJ010000002.1, from coordinate 144,899 downwards.
CAATTCCAGGTTTTTCGACGCGATAAACCTTGCCCGCAATAACGTTGTAAATCCGCTTGCTGAGCGACTGCTCGTAGGTGCCATTCTTCGCATTGCGCTTGAGACCCTCAAGTGCCACGTTTACCGCTTCAAATACTTGCAGCACCGTGCGCAATGGCGACGTGAGCCTGATGGTTGACCAGCGTGGAACAGGCAGCGTGAGTGGTTTTGTCAGGTCGACCGCTTTGGTTGTCACTTCAGTGATCGTCGCCACAGTGGCTGGCGTCTGACGCCTGACCCTTGCCGTCGCAACCGCCACCTCGGGTGCCTGCGCCGAGGCTTCCGATCCCTCAAGTGCTATCCGGCCAAGACTGATCATCTGCATCCCTCCGTCGATAAAAGCTTTCAAGGCTATCGCCCAATGGTGATCCTGCAGCGCTTCGGCCGAGACCTTGAAGTCCTTGTAGGCCTGCCAGAGAAACGTCAGATAGGACAATTTACCCGGCAGCAGACCGGAGAGCAGTTTGATCCCGTGGCTGAACAGGTTTTTCGCGTTTTCCCAATCACCCTGCGCCGTGCTTTGCCCCTGGCAGCCCAAAAATTGCGTCAACAGTTGTAGGTTGTCCTTGAACAACCGGTGCAACAGATTGCCGGTAATGGCGGCGCCTGACAGGGTCATTTCACTGGTTTCGCCGACACTCGACTTCAGCAATGCGCGAAAGACCGCCTGATGCTCGGCCGGCAACCGGCGAATCAGCAAATCCTGCAGAGGCCCCGGCGAATTCAGTGCCGCGATCAGTTGCGTCTGGCCTTCGAATTCGTGAAACACCTGGTCGGCATAGGGTGTGTAAAGCACCGACGGGCCTTTGTGCCCCGTGCCCGGGCCGATCACATACAACCCCAACGCTTCCACCGCGTCGGTGCCAGCTGTTTTGATCAGCGACAACGGCGAGACCAGAGCATGAGCGCCCTCGACCGTCGCGCGGGCGATGCCGTCAGGCATGTCCAGCACCTGGCAGATCTGGTCGAACGCCGTGCCGGACAATCGCTGTTGCAGTTTCATGGCGTGGGCATGCTGCAACAGTTGCCAGGGGATCTGCCGATAAAAACGTTGTTTGCGTTCCTGCACCTCGGTCGAATCCCCCGTCAGGGCCTCGGTCACCTGCGCGGCAAAAGTCGAGGGTATTTCCAGCGACAGCAACAGTTGATTGACCGCCGCCTGGTCAAACCCTTTCGGCAATTTCTGCGTGGTTTTTGACGCGACCTTGAAGCCAGTGCCTTGAGCGATATTTACATGGTTCAGGGCAAATTCGCCCAGGGTGAGGGCAGGGCCGGCGAGGGTCAGGTTCGGGGTGATCTCGATGTCTTTCGGCGCGAGCTTGCTATCGGTAAACCGGCTGTCGAGCAGTGACTGCAATGTCTTGTCCACGTAATCCTGCAGAGTCGGGACACCGCTGAGGTAATCCTTGTTGTCGACGACGCTGTTGTGCCACTGCTCCAGCAATTCCAGGTGCAGTTGTTGCTCAGCGACCGGTGCCATGCCCAGCCATGCCGGTAGCGTCTGTTGCTGATTGATGGCTTTCGCAAGGTGAATGGCGCGAGGCAGGTTGGTGTCGATCAGCGTCCTCTTCAGCTTGTCGAGGGCGGCGGGCAGGCCGGTTTTATCTTTCATGTGCTCACGTACTTGATCACAGCGGGCAAGAAAGTGCTCGATGCCCGATTGCGCCCGGTTGTGCAGCACATCGTCCTCGATCAAGCGCAGGGCGCCCAGGGTGTAGCGCTGATGGGGCTGGCGCTTTTGCGGGGCAAGGTTTTCCAGCAGGGTCAGGCTGTCAACCGGGTCCTTGAGCCGTCGCGCCAGCGCTTGGCGTGCAATGCCGATGCCTGCGAACACTTCCAGCCCGAGGGCGGGCGTCCACAGCACCGCGCGCCCGGAGTGCGCATCGTCGAGCCCGCCGCGTTCGGTCAGCAACACACAGTGGGCCAAGGGCAATAGTGCCTGGATGCCCTCACGTTCAACGCTCAGTGACCAGGCATCCGGCCGAAAGCCGTTGAGCGAACGTCGCTCGCGGCGGCTCGGTTGATCGGAATGGAACACGGTATCGACAATGGCCCGTTCGGCAGCCTTCAGCGACCCGCTGAGTTCGCGCAATTGGGCTTCACCGCGTACCCCGACATACAGTGAATGCCCCAATCGTGACTGCATGCCCTCAAGGTAGCTGCGCTGTGCCGCCGCTGTAGCAATGGGCTGGCCGCGAAACGACCCGGTGAGTAACGCTTCGACGCCCGTGCAGGAGCGCGCCAGGTTATCGGCCTTCTCTGCGAGGACCGCGGACGGTTGTTGTACGCCCACCAGTACCGGTCGCGTAGTCCAGCGCTCGCCGGCATCAAGTTCCAGCAAGCGTTCCTGGATCATGGCGCGTATGTCGAGGGCCTTGTCGAACAGCGCATGGATATCCACGGCACCATCACTGAAGCGGAACACCTGCAAGGCGTATTCGATGTTCTGCCGCTGTTTGGTGATGATGGCTTCGAACAGCACCTCGAAAATCTCGCCGCCGATCGACACACCCGTCACGTGGGGCTTGTCGAAGCCTACAAAGCGTTTTCGTTCTTCGAGGCTCAGCAGGCCATACAACTCGTCTTCATGGCCGGCCGCGAGGAATTTGCTCTGCACGGTGTCTTTCAGGTCCTGGTAATCCTTGAGCACTTGCAGACCCAGGGTTGGCGTGTAGAGACAGGCCTCGCTGAAACTGATCATCAACGAGCCGGCCAGTTCGACGTAGTTGGGCTCGTATTCCCACAGCCGTACGTTTTCGATGGTCGCGCGGCGGGTCGGCAAAGCGGCGGGGCGAATCATCTGGTGCAGGGTGGCGAATTGGGCGGCATCGATGATGCCGGTTTCGCGTTTGATCATCAGCTCGGTACGCGCCTGTTCGAGCAGGGCCTTGGCGAAAAATACGCGGCGAGTCGAGCCGTCTGCGCTGGCGCCATCCCAATAGCTTTCCATCGCGTGAAACAGCAGTACCAGCAACTTGCCCGACGCGGCTTTGAGGGCGTTGTCCCACAGCGCCTGATCACCGGGGATCGGGGTGTGGCGCGGGTTGGAAAACTCATGCAGTTGCCCGGCAGGCCAGTTCTGCTGGCGGTAACGCATCAGCACCGCTTCACTCAGGCTGGTCGAGTCGTGCCAGTGCCGGGCGGATGTCTCCTTGGCGCTCGGGTCTGCCAGCGTATAGAAACTGGTGCGGGTCTGCCCTTGCTGCAGGTTCGGAAAATGTTCCTTCAGCAACTCGTCGAGGCTGGTCTCCAGCAGGGCCGTGAGCGATGGCAGTTGTTTCAACTCGCTCAGCATGGCCTCGGCATTCAACTGTCGAGACGCCAGAATGGCCGCCTTCCGATCATCAAACACATCGCCCTCGATGGTCTCGTAGGTCAACGCAATGCTGGTTTGCTCGACAAGTTGTTGGCGTTGAAGCGAACCGAGAAACGCCAGTAACTCATCTTCCTCGGCAGCTTCTTTCACCCGCTCTTCAAGTGCCGTTTGCAGCGACGCCAGGCTGTCGTATTTCTTGATGCCGTCGTATGGCGTGTAGAGGATCGCGCCGTTGTCATCGGGAGTGGCACTGAGGATGAAACTTCCCGCCAGGGTGACGGGTGATTGCGTGCCCGCCGTGATACGAATGCGTTGGGCGAGCATGGGCGGCTTCTGCTCGTTGCGCAGTGTGTGCGAGGCCAGCTTCACATGGGCCAGCCAGTCAAAATCGTTTTGATTCAGCAGATGAGTCTTGGCCAGCGCTTTCCACAAACCGGGCGAGTTCAAGGTTTCGGGAAACAGGAGGGGAGAAACGGAGGTGGTCATCATCGAGGCTCTTTTCGGGGCGCATGGATCAGCGCCAGCAGACGGAGCCGCCAGACTAGGACCGCACGCTGCTGCGCAGGCGGTAGATAGTTAGGTCACGGTGCACAGGTAAAACTGTCAGGCTGACGGGTTATCCATGACACGCTCGGTATTGAGGGTTGACACGCGGCCGCCCGGGCATGGTTAATCGGTCGGCAAGTTGTTCGTACGCTGTTGTTCCCTCCAATAATTATTCTGGAGCTTCAGATGTCTGCGCCACACGATCACGTCTCAACCGCCGAATCCTCCGTGTTATCGCTTGAAGCGCTGACACAACTGCTCGAAACGATTTTTCTGCGCCACGGGACCTCTTCTGAAGTCGCCCGGGTGCTGGCCGCCAACTGCGCCAACGCCGAGCGCGACGGTGCCCACAGCCATGGCGTGTTCCGCATTCCTGGTTACGTCTCGACCCTGAACAGCGGCTGGGTCAATGGACATGCCGTGCCTCAGGTCGAAGACATCGCGCCCGGATTTGTCCGCGTCGATGCCGGTAACGGTTTCGCCCAACCGGCATTGGCCGCCGCCAGACCATTGCTGGTAGAGAAGGCGCGGCATGCCGGCATCGCGGTCTTGGCGATTCGCAATTCCCATCACTTTGCGGCGCTGTGGCCGGATGTCGAACCCTTCGCCGACGAAGGTCTGGTGGCGCTCAGCGTGGTCAACAGCATGACCTGCGTGGTACCGCACGGCGCCGATCGGCCGTTGTTCGGCACCAATCCGATTGCCTTTGCCGCACCACGTGCCGGCGCTGCACCGATCGTCTTCGATCTGGCCACCAGCGCAATCGCCCATGGCGACGTACAAATCGCTGCACGCAAGGGTGAGAAGTTACCGGCAGGCATGGGCGTCGACAGCCTCGGTCAGCCCACCCAGGACCCGAAGGCGATTCTCGAAGGTGGAGCGTTGTTGCCGTTTGGCGGGCACAAGGGCTCGGCGCTGTCGATGATGGTGGAATTGTTGGCGGCGGCGCTGACTGGCGGCAACTTCTCCTTCGAGTTCGACTGGTCGAATCATCCCGGGGCGAAAACCCCATGGACCGGGCAGTTGCTGATCGTTATAGACCCGAGCAAGGCTGCCGGGCAGAGTTTTGCCGAGCGCAGTGAAGAGCTGGTGCGGCAGATGCACGGGGTCGGGCTCAAGCGTTTGCCGGGCGATCGTCGGCATTTGCAGCGGGCGAAGTCGTTGGCTGAGGGAATCGTGCTGGATCAGCAGGCGCTGGCGCAGTTACGGGAACTGGCTGCTGATTGAGTTGACTGGTAGTAAATATGTGGCGAGGGGATTTATCCCCGATGGCCTGCACAGCAGGCCCGGCTTTTAATTTAAAAGCGGGTCCACTTCGTGCCCCATCGGGGATAAATTCCCTCACCACAATGAGTTCAAACTCAGGTACGAGTTTCTGCTCAAAATTATTTTGCTTAACGACGGCCGAGCAACAAGCCAACCACCAGACCGAAACCGGCGGAAATCGCCACGGTCTGCCATGGATGGCCGCCAATGTAGCTTTCGGTCGCATCGACGGCAGGTTTGGTGCGGTCGCGTACGCTGGAAACCGAATCCAGCGCCTGTTGCAGTTTCAGGGCGATTTGCCCGCGCAGGGTCTCCGCTTCTTCACCGACCAGTGAGGCGCTGCTCTTGAGCAGTTTGTCGGACTCTTCGATCAGAGCCTGAAGTTCGCTGAAGGCTTGATCCTTGATTTGGTCTTCGGCGGCTTGCACGGCGGATTTCCGGGCCATTGGGTGACTCCTTGCAGTTGAATGGACAGTGATCAATGGAGTGTGGCGCTTTGTAAAAAGTTGCACTGAATTTAGCCCGTGAACAAAAACCTGCGCGGGAGATTTCCGTCGAGCGTGTAAGATGTCGCCATTTTACGCAGCAGGATAATTCCCCATGAGTTTCAATCTGGCCGACAAATCCCTCGCAGAGCGCGCCGCGCTGGAAGATGAGAAATCCCGTCTGTTCGAACTCTGGCAGAACAATCTGGGCAAAGCCAAAGGCGAAGCCGCGCGTTTGTTCGGCGAGCGCGCCAAGCGCAAGGGCAAGTGGGCCGAGTGGGTCCGCGCTGAGCTCGACGGCATGTCGCCACCCGAGTTCGCCAACATGGTGCGCAGTGAAGTCAATCGCCTGATGGCGGCGAACAAGTAACGCCGCCTCAGTCGAGGGCGAAACACGCGACGATCGCCTCGCGGACCTTCACCACCACCGGGTCGATCTGCGTGCTGGTGCGCCAGCCCAGTTCGATCGGGTAACGCGGCAAGGCCAGCGGGCAGGGCAACAACGCCAGACCGGTAAGCGCGGCGATACTTTCGGCGGCATGTGCCGGGATCGTCGCCACGGCCTGACTGCCCTTGAGCAGATGAGGCAGTGCAGCAAAATGCGTGGTCGACGCGCATACCCGGCGACTCATCCCCACCGCTGCCAGACCCTCATCGGTAATCCCGATAAAACCGCCGGACGACACCAGAATGTGCTCGCGGTCGACGAACTCGTGCAGAGTGATCTGCTGCTGGCCGGGCGCGAGGCTCGCCGAGTCGACCAGACAGGCGTAACCCCCTTCACCCAAGACCTGACGACTGAGCAGGCGCTCGGCAAATCCGCCAGCGGTTATCGCCAGATCGATACTGCGTTCCATCAGGGCGCGGGCGACGATCTGGCTATGCGTCTGGCGGAAAATCAGCCGCAGTTTCGGCGCGCTCCGGGCGATTTCTTCGATCAAGCGACGGCCATAGGCGATTTCAAAGTCGTCCGACAGACCAACGGTCACCGAACGCCCGTCGTATTGATTGGCCGCCGGGTCGACCATCGCCAGGCTTTGTCGGCATTTGTTCAGGGCCTCGCTGACCACCGGTTTGAGCTGATTGGCCCTGAGCGTCGGCGCGAGTCCCCGGCCGGTGCGCACAAACAGTTGATCGCCATACACCTCACGCAAGCGCCGCAACGCCGCGCTGACGGCCGATTGCGTCACGCCCAGGCGCAACGCTGCACGGCTGGCACTGGATTCCTCATGCAGCGCTTCGAAGACTTTCAGCAGGTTGAGGTCGACATTGGCGATATTCATCTGGCTCATATCATTCAGCAGTGATCGGGGCTTTATTCATGATCCCGTGGCGCCGGAGAATCAGCAACACTTGAATCGGATGGAGTGACCGCGATGCCAAAGTCAATTGTTGCTGCCCTGCAAATCGGCTCTTTGCCCGGTGGCAAGGGCGAAACCCTGGAGCAGATTCTGGGCTGGGAGGCGGCGATCATCGAGTCCGGCGCGGCGTTGGTGGTGATGCCGGAAGCGTTGCTCGGTGGTTATCCGAAAGGCGAAGGCTTCGGCACGCAGCTGGGTTATCGGTTGCCGGAAGGTCGCGAGGCGTATGCGCGTTATTTCGCCAATGCGATTGATGTACCCGGGGCGGAAACCGAAGCCTTGGCCGGTCTGTCGGCGCGTACCGGCGCCAATCTGGTGATCGGCGTGATCGAGCGCGCCGGCAGCACCTTGTATTGCACGGTGCTGTATTTCGATCCGCCGACCGGACTGGTAGCCAAGCACCGCAAACTGATGCCTACGGGCACCGAACGGCTGATCTGGGGCAAGGGCGATGGCTCGACATTGCCTGTGCTCGACACGCAGGTCGGCAAACTCGGCGCGGTGGTGTGCTGGGAAAACATGATGCCGCTGCTGCGCACGGCGATGTACGCCAAGGGCATTGAAGTCTGGTGCGCGCCGACCGTGGATGAGCGTGAAATGTGGCAGGTGAGCATGCGCCACATCGCCCATGAGGGCCGTTGCTTTGTGGTTAGTGCCTGTCAGGTGCAGGCGTCGCCGAATCAACTGGGCGTGGAGATTGCCAACTGGCCGGCGGATCGTTCGTTGATTGCCGGTGGCAGTGTGATCGTCGGGCCGATGGGCGACGTACTCGCAGGGCCGTTGCGTGGGGAGGCGGGGTTGCTGACGGCCGAAATCGATACCGCAGACCTGGTTCGCGCCCGGTATGACTACGACGTGGTCGGCCATTACGCCCGGCCCGATATCTTCGAGCTGAGCGTCGACGAACGCGCCAAACCGGGGGTGCGCTTCAACACATGACGTTCGGGCTTGACACATAACATGTGGGAGCTGGCTTGCCAGCGATGGCGGTGGGGCTGACAACAATGATGTCGGCAGATAAGGCCCCATCGCTGGCAAGCCAGCTCCCACAGGGTTCAGAGATCCAGGGTTCAGGGATCACTTCTGTTGCAGCCATTCCTCGCGGGTGATTTCCCAGAGATCCCGAGCAAAGCGCCCTCCGACAAAATTGTCTTCGTCGCTGCGAATCAGGCGCATGCCGGCGCGTTCGGAGAGGCGGCGCGAGCCGATATTCGGCGCCGCTTTCGGCACTCGCATCACCGGGCGAGCAAGGGTTCCAAACCAGTGGTCAGTCACCGCCACGCAGGCTTCGCTCATCAAACCCTGACCTTGCCAGGCCGGTGCCAGCCAGAGTCCACGGTTGTTGTCTGCTTGATCCATCAGGCTGATATTGCCGATCAACTGTTGCGGCGCGGTCTTCGGGCGAATCGACCAATGCCATTCCTTGCCGGCGGCCATCGCTGGCAACGCAATGTCGCGCAGGTAGGTGAGTGCGCCATCCTCCGGGTACGGCCACGGCACGGCGGCGTTCAGGTAGCGCACCACTTCCCAGTGGGCAAACTCCTGTTGTACAGCGTGGGCATCCGCCAGCTCCAGCGGACGCAGGATCAGCCGTTCGGTGTACAACGTCGGTGTGTCTTCCATAAACCTGCGGCCTCCATGTGTGTCTGTGTTGAACGACGCAGACTACCGCATCTTTACCAGGTCGCGGCGCTGGCTTTGGGCAGGCTCAGTTTGCCGCTGTCGGTAAAGCGCATGGTGCCGAACAGCCCGCCGGCGAGCTTGCCGCGCAGCACGTAAGGCAGGTTGTCGAGGGTTTGTGTCTGGCTCAGACCCAGGGTCTGGCGTAGCACCGAGAATGCGGAAACGCTGACCGGCACACTGACCACGGTTTCAGAGAAGCGCGCGATCGTACCGCGCTGGTCGCTGACGCCAGAGGCCAGCGGGTGGCCGTTGACTTCAAGATCCAGGGCAATGCCGTTGTAATCGATGGCGGTTTCGTTGGGGTTTTGCACGCGCAGTTTGATGGCGAAGCGCACTTCCAGATCCTGGCTGGTCAGTGGCTCGATGCCGACCACGTTGATATTGACCGGATCACGATTGGGAAACAGCGCGCAGGCACTGAGCGACAACAGCAGTAGCGACAGGATGACGGCGTGCAAACGGCGCATAAAAATCTCTCAATAAAAAAGGGCTGAACCGTTGCCGGCTCAGCCCTTTTTATTGGCGAAGCTTTTAGCGGTTCAACTGTGCGACAGCCGCAGCCGAGGCAGGTTCACCCTTGGCCGGGACGTCCGGGTTTTCCATGACCTGAAGAATAGAGGCTTCCGGATCGAAGTCGTCTTCTTCCAGCTCGATGAATTCCTCCGGCAGGAAAATGTTCAGCACGATAGCGCACAAGGCACCGACGGTGATCGGCGATTCAAAGATGTTGCGCAAAGCCTGCGGCAGTTCGCGCAGCACTTCCGGAACAGCGGCGATGCCCAGGCCCATCCCCAGGGAAATCGCCACGATGAGCATGTTGCGTCGATGCAGGCCGGCCTCGGCGAGAATCTTGATCCCGGCCACGGCGACGGTGCCGAACATCACCAGTTCCGCACCGCCGAGCACCGGTTTCGGCATCAGTTGCAGAACAGCGCCAATCATCGGGAACAGCCCCAACACCACCAGCAGGCCGGCGATAAAGAACGCCACGTAACGGCTGGCCACGCCGGTGAGCTGAATCACCCCGTTGTTCTGTGCGAAGGTCACCATCGGCATGCTGTTGAACACAGCGGCCATGGCCGAGTTGAGGCCGTCGGCGAGCAGGCCGGACTTGATCCGGCGGATGTACAGCGGGCCTTTCACCGGTTGCCGGGAGATCATCGAGTTGGCGGTCAGGTCGCCGGCGGCTTCCAGCGGCGACACGAGGAAAATTACCGCCACGGGCACGAACGCCACCCAGTCGAAGTTGAAACCATATTTGAACGGCACCGGCACGCTGACCAGCGGTACCTCGGGCATCGTCGCGAAATCCACGGTGCCCATCATCCACGCCACCACGTAGCCGAGGGTCAGGCCGATGACGATGGCACCCAGACGCAGAAACGGTACGTCGACGCGGTTCAGCACAACGATGGTGCCGATCACCAGCGCCGCGAGGAAGATGTGGCTGGCGGCGCCCAGGTCAGGCGCGCCGAAACCGCCGGCAATGTCGGTCATTGCCACTTTGATCAGCGACAAGCCCATCAGGGTGATGATCGTGCCCGTCACCACCGGGGTGATCAGCATGCGCAGTTTGCCGATGAACTGGCTAAGGACCACCTCGATGAACGCGGCGAAGAAGCACACGCCAAAGATCGTCGAGAGGATTTCATCGGTGCCGCCGCCGCGCGCCTTGACCATGAAACCGGCGCTGAGAATCACGCTGATAAAGGAAAAACTCGTCCCTTGCAGGCACAGCAGCCCCGAACCGACCGGGCCGAAGCGCTTGGCTTGCACGAAGGTGCCGAGGCCGGAGACGAACAGCGCCATGCTGATCAGATACGGAATTTCGCTTTGCAGGCCGAGGGCACCGCCCATGATCAGGGTCGGGGTGATGATGCCGACGAAACTGGCGAGCACATGCTGCAGTGCGGCAAATACGGTCGCGGTGAGGTGCGGGCGGTCGTTGAGGCCGTAGATCAGATCGTTGTTGCGCGGGACTTTTTCAGAGACGGTCATGGTGTTTTGCGCGCCGTGAGGCGAGGCCGGGTCAAAAAATGGAGGCGCAGAATGCCGGAAGAGGGCGGCGAGGGCAACGCATTAAAACTGCCTGAAAGGTCAGGTTTTATTGGGGCAAGCGGGTTTGAACATAGCCATCAGACCAACAGAGAACTTTGTGGCGAGGGGATTTATCTGTGGCGAGGGGATTTATCCCCGATGGGGTGCGAAGCGCCCCCAGCTCTTTGCCCTGAAAGAATGGGCCTGCTGCGCAGTCCATCGGGGATAAATCCCCTCGCCACAGGGGTGTGTTCTCAAAGGTTGTTCAAGCAAACGCCGCGAGCAAATCCTCTTCAAAGGCTTTCTGCGTATCCCCCGGCACCTGCGCGCGATGACGGGCCAGATGAAATGCCACCTCGAAACTCAATTCGCCCTCACGCACCGGCCGCAACAAGCCTTTGGCCTGCCAGTCACGCGCATAGTGATCCGGCAGATAACCGACATGCTTGCCCGACAAGATAAACGCCAGCGTTCCCTCGACCTGCTCCGAGCGCGCCGAACAGTGCTTGCCCTGAAACGGCTCATCCGAACGCAAAAACCGATACGGGTGATCGACCCGGTCACAAGCCTCTATTGCCGCATCACTGGGCGCTTCATCCGTGAACAACGGATGCCCGGGCGCGCAATACAAATGCTGGGTTTCACTGAACAACTGGCGGTAGTCGAAGGCACTCTGTACCTGCGAGAAGTAGCCGATCGCCAGATCCAGCCGCTGTTGCAGCAGCAAGCGCTCCATCTCGCCGGGCATTGCGCTGATCAACTCGATGCGCACCGATTGATCGCGCTCACGAAAACGGCGGATTGCCTCGGCGACGCGTTGCAGCACCGATTGATCGACGGCCTCGGAAATGCCCAACCGCACTTCACCGATCAATCGCCCGGCGACGCCGTTGGATTGATGGCGGAAGGTTTCAATCGACTCAAACAGACTGCGCACGGCGATCAGTAACTGCTCACCTTTGGGGGTGACACTGAAACCGCCCTTGCCACGGCTGCACAGCCGATAGCCGAGACGGGTTTCCAGTTTGGCCATTTGCTGGCTGATGCTCGATTGGCTCAGGCCCAGTTCGCCTTGCGCGGCACTGAAGCCCCCGCACTCGACCACCCGCACGAACAGGCGCAACAGCTGCAGATCGACGTCGTGAAGCTGTCCGAGCATCACATTACTCCGCGATAAAGTCAGGTTAATAAACTTGGAATTTTGCCAATGTATCCGAGCGCGCATCCTGTCACCACTTCCTCCGGTCAGGTGTTCGTCATGGCTCCCATGTTCAAGCTGTGTTTCCCCGCGCTGTTGTTGTCCGTGGCCATCAATGCCCAGGCCGAGGACCAAACCCTCAATCTCTACAGCTGGGCCGATTACGTGCCGCCTCAGACCCTGCAGCGTTTCGAACAGCAAACCGGGATTCACGTGCGCTACGACACGTTCGATACCTCCGAAGTGCTGGAAACCAAATTGCTTACTGGCGGCAGCGGGTACGACGTTGTGGTGCCGTCCTCCAGCGTGCTGGCCCGTGGGCTGGCAGCCGGGGCGCTGAAAGAGATTCCCCACGACGGGCTCAAGGGCTACGCCAATCTTGATGCCGATCTGCTGGAGAAACTTGCCGCCGTCGACCCGGGTAATCGCTACGGCGTTCCCTACACCTGGGGCACGCTCGGCTTGGGCATGAACGTCGAAGCGGTCAAGCAACGTCTTCCGAACGTGCCGCTGAACAGTCTCGACTTGCTGTTCAAACCCGAATACGCCAGCAAGCTCAAGGACTGCGGCATCGCGATTCTCGATTCGCCGCAGGAAGTGATCGGTCTGGCGCTGCACTACCTCGGCAAAGATCCCTACAGCACCGACAAGCAGGATCTGGCCGCCGCCGAAGCGTTGTTGCAAAAGCTTCAGCCGTCGGTGCTGTACGTCGCCACCGGCCGGCAGATCAACGATCTGGCCAGCGGTAACGTGTGCCTGGCCCTGACCTACAACGGTGACGCGAGCATGGCCGCCGATCAGGCGCGTAAGGCCAACAAGCCGTACGAAGTCGCTTATCGCATTCCCAAGGAAGGCACGCTGATCTGGCAGGACAACCTGGCGATCCCCAAGGACGCGCCGCACCCCGAAGCGGCGCGGGCGTTTATCGAGTTCATGTTGCGTCCCGACTCGGTGGCGGAACTGACCAACACGCTGTTTTTCGCCACCGCCAACCAGGCCGCGACGCCGCTGGTGGATGAAGCGGTGCGCAACGACCCTGACATCTACCCGCCGAGCGCAGTGCGCGAACGCCTGTACGCCGACCGCAGCATGAGTCTCAAGGACATGCGTCAGCGCACGCGTCTGTGGACCACGTTCCGTAGCCATCAATAACTCAACAATGACAACCAGGAGCACACCGATGGATCAGCCCATGCTCAATGACCAGGCTTTGACCCGTGACAGCCTGTACGGCACAGCCGCCGAAAGCACCTACGCCGGCATCACCAGTTTCATGCGCCGCCGCTACAGCCGCGACCTGCGCGGTGTCGACGTAGCGGTCAGCGGCGTGCCGTTCGACACCGCCACCAGCAACCGTCCGGGCGCCCGTTTCGGGCCACGGGGGATACGCGCTGCGTCCACCGGGATTGCCTGGGAGCGCCATTGGCCATGGGCGTTTGATCCGTTCGATCAGCTGGCGGTGATCGATTACGGCGACTGTGATTTCGATTACGGCTCGCCCCACAGCATCCCGGAAAGCATCGAGGCCCACGCCGAACATATTCTCAATGCCGGCAGCGCCATGCTGACCTTCGGTGGCGACCACTTCATCAGTTATCCGCTGCTCAAGGCGCATGCCCGCAAGCACGGCACGCTGTCGCTGATCCACTTCGATGCGCACAGCGACACCTGGCCGGACGAGGAGGGCAAGCGTGTCGATCACGGCACCATGTTCTGGCATGCGGCGCGCGAAGGCCTGGTCGATCCGGCGCGTTCGGTGCAGATCGGCTTGCGTACCACCAATGACGATCATCAGGGGTTTCAGGTGCTCGACGCCCGGCAAGTGCATCGGCGTGGCTGCGAGGCAATCGTCGAAGCGATTCGCGCACGCGTCGGCGATAACCCGGTGTACCTGACGTTCGACATCGATTGCCTCGATCCGGCGTTCGCTCCCGGCACCGGCACCCCGGTGTGCGGCGGTTTGAGCACGGTGCAGGCGCTGGAGATTCTCGGTGGTTTGCGCGGGATCAATCTGGTGGGCATGGACGTGGTGGAAGTGGCGCCGGCTTACGATCATGCAGAAGTCACTTCATTAGCCGCCGCTACATTGGCTATGGAAATGCTCTGTCTCTATGCCGCCCGACATAAAGTCGATCTCAACAGCACCGAATAAACCCGCTCCCACAGGAGATCTGGGCGGGGTTTTGTGTTGGCCGGGGAGCATCGTGCATACTGCCGCGCATGACTTTCGACTCTCCGCTAAGCGCCTGGCAGCACGCCATCGACCACAAGGGTTTCATCCAGGATGAAGCTCAGGAACATGCCGTCTGGGCGCTGCAAAAATGCCACGAAGCCTTGCACGCCGGTGCCCGCTCGGTCACCGGCGTTTATCTGTGGGGCCCGGTGGGGCGCGGCAAGACCTGGCTGATGGATCAGTTTTATCAGAGCCTGCGGGTGCCGGCGCGGCGTCAGCATTTCCATCATTTCATGGGCTGGGTGCATCAGCGTTCGTTCCAGTTGACCGGGATCGCCGATCCACTGCGCGCACTGGCCAAAGAGCTGGCAGCCGAAGTGCGGGTATTGTGCTTCGATGAACTGTTCGTCAACGACATTGGCGACGCGATCATTCTCGGCCGGCTGTTTCAGGTGATGTTTGACGAAGGTGTGGTGGTGGTCTGTACCTCGAATCTGCCACCGGATGACCTGTATGCCGATGGCTTCAATCGCGACCGTTTTGTTCCGGCGATCGCTGCGATCAAGGCGCATATGCAGGTGGTCGCGGTAAATGGAGCCGAGGATCATCGGCTGCATCCGGGCGCTATCGAACAGCGCTACTTTATTGCCGCGCCGGGAGCCGCCAGTGCATTGGCAGAGGTTTTTCGAGTGCTGACCTCAGGGCAGTCGAGCAGCGCGGAACCGGTGCCGGTCGGGCATCGTGTGCTCAATGTGGTGCAGGCCAGTGAAAGCGTTATCTGGTGTCGCTACGCTGACCTCTGCGAGCAGCCATTCGCCGCCATGGATTTCATCGCGCTGTGCGACCGCTACCGGGCTATCCTGTTGAGCGAAGTGCCGAACCTCAGCGCACAGAAACGCGAAGGGCGCATCGCGCGCGGCACCGAAGACGGTGCGCAGCGGGTGGTGGCGGGTGACCGCGAGTTGCCGCAATTGTCGGTTCACGACGATGGCGTGCGGCGTTTCATCGCGTTGGTCGACGAGTGCTACGACCGCAAGGTGCCGTTGTACATCGAGGCTCAAGTGTCAATGGATGCGCTGTACACCGAGGGTTATCTGGAATTCCCGTTCCGCCGCACCCTCAGCCGCTTGCAGGAGATGCAGCTGCAGCGCTTTGCCGAAGCTTGAGTGAAGAGGGCGCCGACATGAGCCAACCGTTATCACATCATCTGTTGACCATGGCTTACCAGAATGCGTGGGCCAATCACCGCTTGGCCAAGGCCTGGACGCAACTCGATGACCATGATTTGGCTGCGCCGCGAGTGAGTTTTTTCCCGAGCATCCGCCTGACCCTCAATCACATTCTTGCCTGTGACTGGTTCTACGTGGACGCGCTTGAACGCGAGCTGCGCGGGGCCGAGCCGCACCCCGACTGCTATGTGTTTTTCAACGTGGAGGAGCCGTTTACCGACGGCCCGCAACTGCGCGAAGAACAGGCCCATGTTGATCGGCGGCTGATTGCCTATTGCGAGCAACTGCGCGATGCCGATCTGGCCCGGATCGTGACCATTGCCCGCGATACACCGCAGCATGACAGCCGCCTGCGCATGCTTTCGCACCTGTTCGAACACCAGATCCATCATCGTGGGCAAGTGCATGCGATGCTCAGCGACACCTCGGTAAAACCGCCGCAACTGGACGAATTTTTCTGCGTCGGTGAAGCGGCATTACGCGCAGAAGACTTCGCCGAACTGGGCTGGACCGAAGAACTGATCTGGGGTCACTGAGAAACCCCTGCCTGAAATCTGCCTGTGGTGAGGGGATTTATCCCCGATGGCGTGCGCAGCAGGCCCACTTTTGATTTAAAAAAGGGCTGCTTCGCACCCCCATCGGGGCGGTGCGACGTTTCGCTAAATCCCCTCACTACAGGGTTGTTTGCTGTACCACGCTCGCGCTAAGGTCGGGACAGCCTTTCAGCAAGCACTTTGCGCGCCGGGGCTTTTGTGTGTTTGGGGATGGAAATGGATTCCACAGAAATTCTTGTGCTTCAAGCCAGCTACAGCAATCCAACGCACGCCGAGGCCATCGGTATCGTGCTCAATCATTACGCCGAAGACCCTATGGGCGGTGGCCATTCTCTCGACCCTGATCTGCTGCGTCGCCTGCCCGAAGAACTGGCTCGCCGGCCGCATGCGTTCAGCGTGCTGGCCTTTGTCGGTGGTGAACCGGCGGGTCTGGTTAACTGCTTTGAAGGGTTTTCCACATTTGCCTGCAAACCGTTGGTCAATGTCCATGACGTGATGGTGGTGAACGAGTTTCGCGGCCTCGGTCTGAGTCAGAAAATGCTGCAGAAAGTCGAGGAAATCGCCCGGCAGCGCGGCTGCTGCAAGATCACCCTCGAAGTGCTCGAAGGCAATACTGTGGCCCAGAATTCCTATAGCAAATTCGGCTTTGCGCCCGGTATGTTCAATCCGGATCACGGACGCATGTTGTTCTGGATCAAAAACCTTTAGCCATAAAAAAAGGCGCCCGAAAAGGGCGCCCAACTGTCTTCTCCCAGGCCAGAGCGGAGCCATGAGAGGTCCATCGGTTGCTCGGTCAATCTCAGTCGCGATAGGACTCGGTCACTTGCGCCGTCTGATCGGCGGGAACGCGAATTTCTTTCGCGTTGGCGTCGCTCTTCTGCTCGCTCTGGGCCTGGTGGACAGGGAAGTTGTCGTAGTAATAACGCATGCGCTCAGCGCCACCTTCGGCGAAAACGCTGGCAGAACCGAGGGCAAACACCCCGGCAAGGATTACGGTAGTGATTTTCATGGTGCCTCCTACTGAACAAGTGGGAGCCGTTCGTCCATGAAGCAGATCTCGGAAGCGAGTCTGGGTGGCCTGAATTAACACCGGGTTAACGCCCGCTCAGTGTGGTTTTTGCAGCATGTTGCCGGGCGCTGTCTGACAGACGCGGCGCACATCAGGCCAAGGTGCACCGCGCCAGAGGTGAAGGGGTCAAAGCTTCCAGTCGAGACTCATCGTCACTGTGCGCGGATCGCCCCAGTACACGCCGTTATAGAAGCCGACGTTGTCGTAATACTTCTTGTCGAACAGGTTGTTGACGTTCAGCGACGCCGACAGATGCCGATCAAATTCGTACCGCGACATCAGATTGACCACTGTGTAGGCGCTCTGGTTGATTCGTGCCTCTTCAGTGTCGAGACCGACCGGTCGGCTTGAGGTGCCATATACATCGCTTTGCCAGTTCACCGCACCGCCCACGGTCAGGGCCTGCCATTCGCCCGGCAAACGGTACGCCGTGGAGACGCGTAACAGGTTCATCGGCTGATTGGTGTTGGTGCGCTCGCTCTCGCCGTTCACCGAGTGGGTATAGGTGTAACCGGCGGTCATGTTCCAGCCCTGGAGGACTTCCCCGGACACTTCGGCCTCAAAACCGTTGACCTTGTTGCCCTTGCCGCCGGATTTATAGAACTGTTCGCGGGTAACCGGATCCGCCGGTACCGAGTTATCGAGTTCGGCGACGTTGTCCTGTTTGCTCCAGAACACCGCCGTTGACAGGTTCAGGCGCTCCTCCAGCAAACTGCCCTTGATGCCCACTTCATAGTTTTTGCCAACCACCGGGTCGATGTACTTGCGATTCTTGTCGCGGTTGCCTTGGGGTTTGAAGATGTCGGTGTAGCTCACGTACGCGGTGTATTCCGGGGTCAGGTCATATAACAGGCCAGCGTAAGGCGTCCATACGTCGTTCTGTTTCTGACTGGTGTAATCGACTTTGCTCAGTTGCCGATTGGCGTCGTAACGGTTGCTGGTGCTGGAGGCTTCCCAACTGCCGTATCGGCTGCCCAGCACCGCGTGCAACTCATCAGTCAGGCTCAGGCGCGTGGCGATGTATCCGGCCTTTTGTCGGGTATTGTCCTTCGAGCTGGTGAGGTCGGTGACGGTGTCGCTGAATTTTGCGATGTCACCCATGTATTTCCAGTCGCGGATGGTTGCGTAATCCTTGGGGCGCGCACCGGCAATGGTGTAAGGGGAGTTTGAGCGGCGCTCCGCCTCACCGTAGCCGAACATCATTTCGTGCTCACGCCCCAGCAGCGAGTAAGGACCGGAGACGTTGAAGTCATACGCCTGCATTTTCTGCGTGCCGATCATGTGCGAGGTGTAGGCGTTCATGCCGCTGCGGTCGGCCTCGGGGAAACCGCCTCCGCCGTAATAGACCTTGCCGTCACTGGTGCTGTCGCGATGGGTGTACGCCGCTTTCAGGTGCCAGCCGCCGGCCAGTTGCTGATCGAGGGTGGCGAATGCGGTTTTGTCTTGCAGCGGCCAGGAGCTCCAGGACGTCGCCATGTTGGTCGAACGCCCCAGACCGGCCTTGCCGCCATCGGCATTCCAGTAGGGTACGGTGCCCCAGGATGAGCCTTGCACGTGCTTGTTCTGATAGTCGTAACCGACCGCCAGCACCGTGGAGTCGGTCAAGTCGGCTTCCAGCACGCCGTAACCGACTTCGCGTTGCAGCGCGTATTTGTCTTTGATCGACTGGTTGTCGCGATAGGCCAATACCGTCCGCCCGCGCAAGCGCCCGTCGAAAGCCAACGGCCCGCCGACGTCGACGTAGCTGTAGTAATTGTCGTAGCTGCCGCCACTGACTCCGGCCAGCGCCTGCCATTGCGCGGTCGGACGTTTGCGCACCATGTTGATGGTCGCCGAAGGATCGCCCGCACCCGTCGTCAGCCCGGTGGCGCCGCGTACCACCTCGATGCGGTCGTAAATGATCGTGTCGGCATCCGTCTTCATGCGGTCGAAGGTGTTGAGCATTCCGTCGATCTGGAAGTTTTCGATCGAATAACCGCGCGCCGAATAGTCGACCCGGTCGGAGTCCATGTGCTGCACAACCACGCCCGTGGTCTGGCGCATGGCCTCGGACAATGTACCGAGTTTGAAATCATCCATCTGTTGACGAGTGATCACGGAAACCGATTGCGGGGTTTCCTTGATCGACAGGTTCATCCGCGTCGCGGTGCTCATGGCGCCGGTGGTATAGGCGCTGGTATTTTCAGTGGTGGTGCCCAAACCTTGTGCGGTGACGCTGGTCGATGCCAGCTCCAGCGCCGTGGTGGCGGATTCCGGCGGCTTTTCAGTTTCGGATTCAGCCAGCAGATCGGGGCTCAGGGCGGCTCCACAGAGGCCGAGCGTGAGGGTCATGGAACGGGTGATGGGCGCGAACATCGCAGCCGACTCCTTGTCTTCGAGGGAAAAAATCCGTTTGCTCAAAGACGAAGCGCCAGCCTGAGATTTAGTATCAAACGCGAAACATTATTGTTTGTATATGTGGCGGGCAAGAAAAAGGGGCCGGTTTCGGCCCCTTCACAGTGTTACTTTTGCGCGACGTCTGCGGGTGCGGTGTCGGGCTTTTTCGGCTTCATCAGACTGAAGTCGATCAGCGCACGCTGCTCGGTCTGGTACGGATCACCGATCAGCAACGGGCGTTGCTTGAAGCTTTCGCTGACCACGCTCTTGCTGCGGTCCAGCTCATCGAAACTCAAACCGGCCATGTCCGCCCAGGTGTGTATCAGGTGCGAGCTGCTGTACGGACGGTCAAGGTCGCCGGCGAAGTTCCAGTCATGGTTGGCCTTCCATTTAGGCGATGCCCAAGCCATGAACGGGATGGTGTACATCGGCGCCGTCGGCTTGTTTTCGTTACGCCCCAGGGTGCTGTGACCGGCAGAGTCGAACACGTCTTCACCGTGGTCCGAGAGATACAGCAGGAAGCCGTTCGGATCGGACTTGGCGTAATCCTTGATCAGGCTCGACACCACGAAGTCGTTGTACAGCACCGCGTTGTCGTAGCTGTTGTAGGTTGGCACCTGATCGTCACGTACGCCGGCCGGGACGCCATTGCGATCCTGGAACTTGTCGAAGGTCGGCGGATAGCGGTACTGGTAGCTCATGTGCGTGCCGAGCAGATGAACAACGATCAATTTGCGCGGTGCAGCATCGGCCAGGGCTTTGTTGAACGGTTCGATCACGTCACCGTCGTATTGGGCGGCGTTCTGGTTGCGGTTGTTGTTCAGGTAGACCTGCTCGTCAGCCTGCTCGGAGAACGTCGTGAGCATGGTGTTGCGCTTGGTCATGGTCTGCTGGTTGGTGATCCAGAAGGTCTTGTAGCCTGCCTGTTTCATCATGCTGACCAGCGACGGCGTCGACAGGTACAGGTCGGGATTTTCTTCGTCAGCGAAGGTCAGCACCTGCTGCAACGCCTCGATGGTGTACGGGCGAGGGGTGACGACGTTGTCGAAGACAGCCAGTTGATCCTTGAGTTTGTCCAGCTCAGGCGTGGTGTTGCGTTGATAACCGTAGAGGCTCATGCGCTGGCGGTTGGTCGATTCGCCGATCACCAGCACTAGCGTGGACGGCTGATCGGCGCCCGCTGTCTTGAGGTTATGTAGCGGCGGGATCTTGCTCGCGCTGTGCAGCATGCCTTGCATGTCGGCCAGCGTATCGAGATAACGGTGGTAGGCCACGGCCATTTGCCACGGCACGGCCGGCTCGATGCGGGTCTCGAATTTCTCGAAGCCTTGAGCGAAGGTGCCCATACGCAGGGTCTGTTTGACCAGCGGATAACCGACCACGGCAATCACGATGGCGGCGGCGGCGACCATGGCGCGGCCGCGCGGCATGTACACCGGGCGCAGGCGCGTCCACAGGAAGTAGGCGAATGCCGTATGCGCGAGGAACGCCGGCACCATCCACCAGGCAAAGTACTGGGTCATGTACTCGCCGGCTTCGGACACGTTCGACTCGAACATGATGAAGATGACGCTCTGGGAGAATTCCTGCTGGTAAATGAAGAAGTAACCCAGACTGGCCATCGAGCAAGCCCACAGCACGATGCCGATCACGGCGGCCAGCAGTTTGGTGCGCTTGGGGAACAGCAGCATCGGCGCCAGCCAGAGTGCGCTCATGAAGAACGCTTGGCGGAACCCGCTGAAACCGGAGGTGCCGGTGATCTGAATCAGCAGTTGGGTAATGCCGGAAAAGTACCAGAAGAACACAAAAAGCCAGAGTAGACCGGCCCAGTCGAAACCTGCCGCAGTCGTTGTGCTGCGTTTGAACAATGCCATTCGGCGCTCCAGCTGTCTCGTTACAACCACCGCCGGAACATCCATGAAGCCGACGAACAAAGGCCGCACGCGCAGGTACGGCCAGAATGGAGGCGGAGTATTACGAAGCGAATGTGAAAGTTTTGTTAATTGCCGCGCCAGTAGACGTGGCAACGGTCAGAAGTACAGCGTGTCGGGAACCGCGAGTGCCGTTCCCGAATCAGGCGGGGGAGATCAGGCGTGCGGGTGGCGCTGAACAACCGGCAGCGGCTTGGGCTGAGCACCCAGTGTCATCGCGCGCAGTTGCGCCAACTCCTGTTTCAGTTGGTCGCGCTCGTCTTTCAACTGGCGCAATTCATCGCGACGGATTGTCACGTACAGGGTTTGTGGCGGCATTGCTGTGTGTACTGTGCCCATTGCTCACCTCGCAAATGGTGTGTCTCAACTGTAAATCGCCCCCGATTTCGGGTGACTGACTTACTATCGGCGCCAATTTTGATTTCTTTTGCCAGTGAATGGAACTTTTTTATTTTTCATGGTCGGTGTGTCTTCGGCACGATTCAGGGCGTTATCTGTCTGAATCGGGCACAATGCCCGGAAACTTCACCCCGACGCTCTGGACTAACCTCCATTAGTCGCGTTGGGCTATAACCTTTGACACACATTTATTTGTAGTAAGGAGCATCAGCACATGCAACTCGGGATTATTGGACTGGGCCGCATGGGCGGTAATATTGCGCGGCGCCTGATGCTCAACGGTCACACCACCGTTGTTTACGACCGCAATACCGCTTTCATCGACAACCTGGTCGCCGAGGGATCCACCGGCGTTGCCGACTTGCCGGCACTGGTTGCAGGCCTGGCCAAGCCGCGTGCCGTGTGGGTCATGCTGCCGGCCGGCGCGCCGACCGAAGACACCATCAACACCCTGAGCACTCTGCTGGAAGCCGGTGACACCATCATCGACGGCGGCAACACCAACTATAAGGATGACATCCGCCGCGCCAAAACCCTGGCCGAGAAAGGCCTGCACTACATCGACGTCGGTACCTCTGGCGGCGTCTGGGGCCTGGAACGCGGCTACTGCATGATGATCGGCGGCGATGCCGAGACCGTTAAGCGTCTTGATCCGCTGTTCGCCGCACTGGCGCCAGGCATGGGCGACATCCCGCGCACCAAGGATCGCAAGTCCGATGACCCGCGCGCCGAGCACGGCTACATTCACGCCGGTCCTGCCGGTGCCGGTCACTTCGTCAAGATGATCCACAACGGCATCGAGTACGGCATGATGGCCGCGTTCGCCGAAGGCTTCGACATCCTCAAGACCAAGTCCAGCGAGCGCCTGCCGGAAGATCAGCGTTTTGATCTGAATGTGGCTGACATCGCTGAAGTCTGGCGTCGTGGCAGCGTGGTGTCGTCGTGGTTGCTCGACCTGACGGCTGACGCGCTGGCCAGCGATCCGAAACTTGACGGTTTCTCCGGTTCGGTTGCCGACAGCGGTGAAGGTCAATGGACCATCGAAGCCGCCATGGAGCAAGCGGTGCCGGTACCGGTGCTGTCCAACTCGCTGTTCTCGCGCTACCGCTCACGTGGCCAAGGCACCTTTGGCGACAAGATTCTTTCGGCCCAGCGCTTCGGCTTCGGCGGCCATGTGGAGACACCGAAGAAATGACCCATACGATCCGCAGGAAATCCAAGGCAGAACCGGCACCACCGACCACGCTGTTTCTGTTCGGTGCCCACGGCGACCTGGTCAAGCGCTTGCTGATGCCGGCGCTGTACAACCTCAGTCGCGACGGCCTGCTTGATGAGAACCTGCGGATCGTTGGCGTTGACCACAACGCCATTACCGATGAGGCCTTCGCGCAAAAGCTCGAGGACTTCATCCGTACCGAAGTGGCGGCGAAGGTCGGCAAGGGCGATCAGATGCTTGATCCGGCCTTGTGGGCCAAGCTCGCCAAAGGTATCAGCTACGTCCAGGGCGACTTCCTCGACGACAGCACTTATTCAGCGCTGGCGGCGAAAATCGCCGACAGCGGCACCGGCAATGCGGTGTTCTACCTGGCCACCGCGCCGCGTTTCTTCAGTGAAGTGGTGCGCCGACTCGGCAGCGCCGGTTTGCTAGAAGAAACCCCCGAAGCGTTCAGAAGGGTGGTGATCGAGAAGCCGTTCGGCTCCGATCTGCAGACCGCCGAAGCACTGAACGCCTGCCTGCTCAAGGTGATGTCCGAGAAACAGATCTATCGGATCGACCATTACCTGGGCAAGGAGACCGTGCAGAACATTCTGGTCAGCCGGTTCTCCAACAGCCTGTTCGAGGCGTTCTGGAACAACCATTACATCGACCACGTACAGATCACCGCCGCCGAAACCGTCGGCGTCGAAACCCGTGGCAGTTTTTACGAGCACACCGGTGCGTTGCGCGACATGGTGCCCAATCACCTGTTCCAGTTGCTGGCCATGGTTGCCATGGAACCGCCGGCGGCGTTCGGCGCCGATGCGGTACGTGGCGAGAAAGCCAAAGTGGTCGGCGCGATCCGTCCATGGACGGTTGAAGAGGCTCGGGCCAACTCGGTGCGTGGCCAGTACAGCGCCGGTGAAGTCGGCGGCAAGGCACTGGCCGGTTATCGCCAGGAGGCCAACGTCTCGCCCGACAGCACCACGGAAACCTATGTGGCGCTGAAGGTGATGATCGACAACTGGCGTTGGGTCGGCGTGCCGTTCTACCTGCGTACCGGCAAGCGCATGAGTGTGCGCGACACCGAGATCGTCATCTGCTTCAAACCGGCGCCTTATGCGCAATTTCGCGACACCGAAGTCGACGAACTACAACCGACCTATCTGCGTATCCAGATCCAGCCCAATGAGGGCATGTGGTTCGACCTGCTGGCCAAGCGCCCGGGGCCGGCACTGAACATGGCCAACATCGAATTGGGGTTTGCCTACAAAGACTTCTTCGAAATGCAGCCGTCGACCGGTTACGAAACCCTGATCTACGACTGCCTGACCGGCGATCAGACGCTATTCCAGCGTGCCGACAACATCGAGAACGGCTGGCGTGCGGTGCAACCGTTTCTCGATGCCTGGCAGCAGGACGCGAGCGTGCAAACCTATGCCGCCGGCGAAGATGGCCCGCAGGCCGCCGAAGATCTGCTGACTCGCGATGGTCGCGTCTGGCATGGCCTCGGATGAGCAAGCCGATCCGTTTTCTGCTGAGCGACATGGACGGCACGCTGTTGCTGCCCGATCACACGCTGAGCCAGCGTACTATCGACGCCGTGCGGTCGTTACGTGAGGCGGGCGTGCTGTTCAGTCTCGCCACCGGGCGTCCGCCGAAAGCCATGTTGCAGCAGATCGAAGCCTTGGGCGTCGATCTGCCGACGGCGGCGTTCAATGGCGGCACAATCGTCAATCCGGACGGTAGTTTGCTCGTCGCGCATTACCTGCCGGCGACAACGGCGCTGATTGCTCTCGCGACGTTTGCCGATCAACCGGATGTCGAAATCTGGGTGTTCAGCGGCGGCGACTGGCTGCTCAAGGATCCGCACGGGCCGATGGTGCCGCGCGAGCAGCATGGCCTCGGCTATCCGCCGGTGGTGGTTGAGAGTTTCGAACCGTATCTTGAGCGCATCGACAAGATCGTCGCGACCAGCAACAACACTGAGCTGTTGATCGAACTGGAGGCGCGTTTACTGTCCAAGGTCAACGGCATGGCGCAAGTCTCGCGCTCGCAACCGGTGTACCTCGACGTCACGGCGCTGGAGGCCAACAAAGGCACCGCACTGACGACCATTGCCGCGCACCTGGGCATCCCGCTGGAGCAGACGGCCGCGATTGGCGATGGCGGCAACGACCCGGCGATGTTCCATTGCGCGGGACTGTCGATTGCCATGGGACAGGCGGAGGAGGCGGTGAAGCGTCAGGCCGACGTGATCACCGCGCCGAACACCGAAGACGGCGTGGCTCAGGCGATCGAAAAGTACATCCTTCCTCACTGAATTCACCCCAAAACAAATGTAGGAGTGAGCCTGCTTGCGATAGCAATGTTTCAGTCACCATTTTCTGGGCTGACACACCGCTATCGCGAGCAGGCTCACTCCTACACTTTATTCGGTGTAATTACAGCCAGTAGCTGACCGCGTACCAGCCCAGCAGCCCCATCACCACGGTGTACGGTAACGCCATCCACACCATCCGCCCATACGACAGGCGCACCAGCGGCGCAATTGCCGACGTCAGCAGAAACAGAAACGCTGCCTGGCCATTTGGCGTCGCCACGCTTGGCAGGTTAGTACCAGTGTTGATCGCGATTGCCAGCGTCTCGAAGTGCTCGCGGCTCATGTGCCCGGCAAGGAACGCCTGTTTCACTTCGGTGATGTAAATCGTCGCAACGAAGACGTTGTCGCTGATCGCCGAGAGCAGACCGTTGGCAATAAACAGCATGCCCGGTTGTTGATCCACTGGCAGAGCCAGCACCCACTCGATCAGCGGCACAAACAGCTGTTGATCGTGAATCACCGCGACCACGGCAAAGAACACCACCAGCAGCGCGGTAAACGGCATGGCATCCTTGAATGCGCTGCCCAGACGATGCTCGTCGGTGATGCCGGTAAACGCGGTGATCAGCACAATCACCATCAAGCCGATCAGGCCGACCTCGGCGACGTGAAACGCCAGGCAGCCGATCAGGATCAGTGCCGCAGTGCCTTGCACCAGCAGCGCCGCACGTTGGCGCGGGGTGCGTTCGGCGTTGTCTTCGGCGGCGTAATTGGCCAACACGGCGCGGACGTTGTCCGGCAGCAGCGTGCCGTAGCCGAACCAGCGCAGTTTCTCCAGCAGTACGCAGGTGACCAGGCCGGCCGCCAGCACTGGCAGCGAAACCGGTGCGACTTTCTGAAAGAACTCCGCGAAGTGCCAGCCCATTTCATGGCCGATCAGCAGATTCTGCGGCTCACCTACCAGCGTACACACGCCACCGAGCGCCGTACCGACCGCGCCGTG
This sequence comes from Pseudomonas sp. NPDC087817, assembly GCF_044742875.1. Taxonomy (NCBI): domain Bacteria; kingdom Pseudomonadati; phylum Pseudomonadota; class Gammaproteobacteria; order Pseudomonadales; family Pseudomonadaceae; genus Pseudomonas; species Pseudomonas sp. NPDC087817. The sequence continues at coordinate 118,713 of NZ_JBIUVJ010000002.1, read as the reverse complement.
CATCAACAGGCTGCGCAGGAATGCGCGAAACTGATTCAGATCATCGTGATGAAGTGTCGGCAGGTGTTGGTCGTCGCTGAACCCGCTGTCCTGACGCGGATCGTTACCCGACGCCACCCGATGGTAGACCGAGTAAAAGCCGACCGCCGCGCTGATGATCACCGCAGTAACCGTCAACGCATCGAGAAACGCCGAAAGAAATGCTGATAGAAAGCAGAACATCAGGGCCAGTGCCGCTTTCGAGCGCACGCCCAATAACAACCGCGAGAACAGAAACAGCAGCAGATCCTTCATGAAGTAAATGCCGGCCACCATGAACATCAGCAGCAGGATCACCGGGAAGTTGTGCACCAGTTCATCGTAGAGCGCCTGCGGTGTGGTCATCTTCAGCAGCAAAGCTTCGATCAACAGCAAACCGCCGGGCATCAACGGATAGCACTTGAGCGCCATGGCCAAGGTGAAGATGAACTCGATCACCAGCAACCAGCCAGCCGCGACCGGCCCCACCGTGAACAGCACGACAGCGTTAAGGATCAGAAATCCGACGATGGTCGCCTTGTACCAGCGTGGCGAGTGCCCGAGAAAATTTTGCGCGAACGCCTGGGCCATTGAACCGGACATCGGTTGCTCCTTGTTTTTAAGAAGCGCGCAAGTTGCCGGATGTGTCAGCCAAGTTCAAGTTGTTCCTGACTTGAACACGATTCCATGTAGGTGCTGCCGAAGGCTGTTATTGATTGAGATACCGCGCGACCATCGCCCGGTAGTTGCCATCCAGCGAATAGCCACCGACCAGAATGGCGTCATCCGATTGCACGGCCAGTGAATTCGCCGTGTCGAGGCTGCGTCCCAGGCGCGTACGCAACCAGCCGCGGCCCTGACCGAAACTCTGGTCAAGGCGCCCGTCTGCGCAGTAACGCGCGACGATGAAGTCGGCCTCGACCCCGCCAAGGGTGGCGCCCACTGCGATGATGCGGCCGTCTGCCATGCACTGGGCGGCGCTCCACTGACAGCCGCTGGGGCCGATTTCCAGCAAATGGGGCTGGCCGTTATTGCTGCACAGGTCCGGCCGGCCATTGAGGTGCAGGCTGAATGCCATGCATCGGATCGGGTCGCGGCTGCTGCCGAAGCAGTGCAGGGTGTCCGCCGATTCAAGGATCTGACTGACCAGAGCGCTTTTGCCGTGGGCCTTGAATGCCATGAAACCGTCTACCGCAAAACGTTCGTCCAGCCGGCCATCGGGCAGGTAACGCGCCAACAGGCCTTCCTGAGGAAAATCGATCGAGCCGCCCACCAAAATTCGCCCATCCTTCTGCAGCATCAGCCGGCTGAGCCAGGTGTTGAGCAGCAGATGGCGGATCATCACGAAACCGCGCCCGTTGAACGTGTCATCCAGGCTGCCGTCAGGCTTGAGGCGGATGAGCATGCCGGCGTGGTCGGCCAGTTCGAAGTGATGGTTGGCGATCAGTAGAATATGTCCGTCATCCTGCACCGCAAAATCGCAGGCCTCTGCGCCCGGCACTCCGGGCGGTAGCCAGCTGTCGCGGGTGCCCATGGACAAGTCGCCCGGTAGGCGCACCACTTGGTAACCGTTGTCACCGAAAGATTGATCCGGTTGGCCCTGCGCGTCGAACAGGGCAAGCGCGGGCAGGGTGCGGTGACTGTTTTCATAATGCAGGCCCGCCAGCAGGATCCGTCCATCGGGCAGCGCCTGCACTTTGCCGGCCATGGCTTCGAAGCCCGGGGCAAATGTATCGATCACGCTGCCTTGCTCACCAAAGGACAGATCGGCCGAGCCATCCGCCAGCAGGCGTGCCAAACCGAAACGGCTGCCCTCGGTGATGCCGACTTTGGCGGCAACCAGAATCCGCCCCTGCGCGTCGAGTGCGACATCCTGGGTCAGGCTGGACAGGCTGCCGGCGAAATACACCTGAGCCACGCCGGTGCTGGCAAACGATTTGTCGAGTTGACCGGCATTATTCAATAACGTCGGGAGCGCAACGGCGTTCAGGGTGGACATGCACGCATCTCCTTGCAAGTTGACCATGACCGGGGAACCGGTGGCTAACTGCATGAGCGGAACATTCAAAACCTGAACTAGAAGAAGTACAACTGTAAGAACTAACAGGTGGAGGGTCACACTGTGCCAGAACAGTGTCTTTTTGAACCAATAGCAAGCCTGCCAAGCAGTTACGCGAGAACGCGCTGCCAGAAGTTGTACAAAAGAATCGGGGGATAATCAGCAAGTGTAACTAACAAGAGGAGGGCGGATGACGTTGACGTCATCCGCAGCGCCCGGCTGGTCAGTGTGACATCGACCAGGATTGCAGCGCATAACCTTCTTTGCTCAGTTCAGCGCGGGCCTGTTGCAACAGTTGCTCCAGCTGCGCCGGATCGGAGTAGGTGCTGCATGGAATCTGTTTGCGGCCGATGTGCGAATTAGTGCGATCGATGACGGTCAGGTTCAGCTCGCCATTGCCGTCTTGTGGGGCCCAGGCCACGCATTGGAAAGGTTGGAACGCGCGGTTGGCAATCAAAAGAGCTTCGTTGATACGGAGCGGGGCGGTCATGGGGTCTTCTCTCTTTAGTGCCCAATCAAGTGATGTACCGTCGGTTGGGCTTACCGTTCGGCTGGTTACTTGTACTGATGCACGCAACCCGGGGGCAGGTCACACTCGAAACAAAGAAATTTCAACTTTCTTTCATTCATTCGGTTTTTCGAGCGCTTTTGAAAGGTTGTTGAAAGGTCTTTTACAGTGATTAAGTCGATAGCTAACTAATCAACCAGATTCTTATAACGAATTTACTTGTACACCTATAAGCAATCGATACAAGGCGCTGTCAAAATCTTGCTAACGTTACAGTCGGGTCTGCCAAATGACTGTTTTTACAATCATTTCTAATAATTTGGCGCCAAGGAACAGTCATGAGCGAAGCGCCTGCGTTACGACGTTTATTGGTAGTCGACCCCTGCGACGACTGTCACCGCTTATTGCCCGGTTTGCGAGCGGTAGGGTGGGATGTCGACAGTTGTACTCTGGAAAACGCCGCCGACCGCAGTTGTGATGTCGGCTTGCTGCGTTTGCAGCCTTTTCACCTTGAACGCCCTGAAGCCGTCAAAGAACTGATCAGCCGCAGCGGCACCGAATGGATCGCTGTGCTCAATCAGGAAGTCCTGCGTTTGCAGAACGTCGGTGACTTCGTCTGCGAGTGGTTTTTCGATTTCCATACCTTGCCGTTCGACGTGTCGCGAGTGCAGGTCACCCTCGGCCGGGCGTTCGGCATGGCGCGACTGCGCGGGCAGGGCACGATTCACGTCGATCAGCCCGAACACGAACTGCTGGGCGACAGCAAGCCGATCCGCGAACTGCGCAAGCTGCTGAGCAAACTGGCGCCGACCGAATCGCCGGTGTTGATTCGCGGTGAAAGCGGCACCGGTAAAGAACTGGTTGCGCGTACGCTGCACCGTCAGTCCCAGCGCCACAGCAAACCTTTTGTCGCGATCAACTGCGGGGCAATTCCCGAACACTTGATCCAGTCCGAACTGTTTGGTCATGAAAAAGGTGCGTTTACCGGCGCTCATCAGCGCAAGGTCGGGCGGATTGAAGCGGCCAACGGCGGCACGTTGTTTCTCGATGAAATCGGTGATCTACCGCTGGAATTGCAAGCCAATCTGCTGCGCTTCCTGCAGGAAAAACACATCGAGCGCGTGGGCGGCAGTCAGCCGATCCCGGTTGATGTGCGGGTATTGGCGGCGACTCACGTCGATCTTGAGGCCGCCATCGAGAAAAAACGTTTTCGTGAAGACCTGTATTACCGGCTCAACGTGCTGCAAGTCGTGACGGCACCGTTGCGAGAACGGCACGGCGATCTGTCGATGCTGGCCAACCACTTCTCGCATTTCTACAGTCATGAAACCGGGCGTCGTCCGCGCAGTTTCAGTGAGGATGCGCTGATTGCGATGGGCAAACACGATTGGCCAGGGAACGTGCGCGAACTGGCCAACCGGGTGCGTCGCGGCCTGGTCCTGGCTGAAGGTCGGCAGATTGAGGCGCGTGATCTGGGCCTGATCAGTCAGCAGTCGATCGCCACGCCCATGGGGACGCTGGAGGACTACAAGACCCGCGCTGAGCGTCAGGCGTTGTGCGATGTGTTGAACCGGCACAGCGATAATCTCAGCGTGGCCGCCAAGGTACTCGGGGTTTCACGGCCGACGTTTTATCGGCTGTTGCACAAGCATCAGATTCGGTAGAAGCCATAGATCAAAAGATCGCAGCCTGCGCCAACGCCTACATTTGAATCTTGTAGGCGCTAGCGCAGGCTGCGATCTTTTGCTTGTGCGTGGTTTAGAAGTAGTACGGGAATTTGAGGCTGAAGGAAAAGTCCGGGGCATCATCCGTAAGGCCGATGGACAGGTTAGGCACAATGGTCAGGTTGTCGGTGGCCGCAATGGTCATGCCGACGTTGAAGTAACCGGCGTTGGCGTCGCTGGACACCACCGATTGCCAATCTCCGCCATCCTGTTTCAGCTTGCTCTTGCGTTGCACCAGGTCAGACATCGAGAACGACATACTCATCTTCTCGTTCAGTGCAAAGGCGATACCTGCACCGATCTGGAAGCTGTCGCCGATCTTCACCTTGCCCGGGTTTTTCTGGTTGACGGTGGAGCTGATGTCGTCGAACGACTCTTCCAGGTTGTGGGTGTAGGACAGGCTACCGAACAGCACCGCCGGGTCGAACGTCTTGACCAGCGAGATGCCGGGCGTGACCGACCAGACGCCGTTGCCGGTCGGCAGGGTGTCAGGCACGAACAGGTTGGAGTTGGCATCGGTCTGACGCAACTTGATGCCGAAGGGGTCTTTGCCGGTAGGCGCCTTGACGCGCAAGGTGACCACGGCGTCCGGGGTGTTGACCGACTCGTCGAGGAACTTGTAGGCGATGCCGAAGTTGACGTCGCCGATGGTCGGGTCGCGGTCGACATCCTGCTCGGTGGTGACGTTGGACGCACCGCCATTGCCGCCGCCGGACTGATAGGTCGAATCGCGGTAGACCACTGGCACGTTCAGGTCGAACTGCCAACGATTGTCGAAGTTGTAGCGACCGGTGAGGTCAAGCGTCCAGGTATCCGCCTTGATCCGGTCAAGGTTGATATTGCCGAGGAAGATCGAGTCCAGCGCCAGGAAGCCGTTGAGAATCAACTGGCGAGTGTCATAACGCGAATAGGTGATGCCGGTTTCAAAGCTGAATTTGCCCCCACCGAAGAAGCCGCTGGCCTCGTCGTACAGGTTGGACACACTCTGTGCCGGTTGCGAATCGTCGGCCAGCGATTGCCCGTAGGAAGCGCCACTGCCCCCGGCGGCGCCCCCCGACGCTGCTGCGGCCCCGGTGCCGGTGGCCACTTTCGGATTGCCTTTCATGTCGGATGGCGATTTGGCCAGGCGTTTGGGTTGTGGAGCGGCGGGTTGATCTTCGACCTGGCGGACCCGTTGTTCGAGTACCGCCAGGGCCTTTTGTTGTACTTCGTATCGTTGCTTCAGCTCCAGAAGTTCCTGTTTCAGCGTTTCCACGTCAGCGTCGGGTGCTGCTTGCAGCATCGCGGCCGGTAGAAGCGTACTCAGACATACAGCGGCACGCAGTGATACTGATCGATACATGAATAAGCCGTCCCTTTAAGCCCAATGATCGAGACTCAGCGTAGTTCAATATCCGATATTGCGTAGTGCCCTGAGTTGAGTCAGGTTGCAGTCCAGTGCGCCGGCACTCATGCCGTTATTGTTCAACACAACGTTGAGTTGGGTCATGTTATTGACCACGTTGGCACTGCCGAGCAGACGGGTGTTCTGCAGCAAACCGCCCTGGGCCACTTGTTGCAGGGCCGTGCCCTGATTACCAGAAGCCTGAATGGCCATTTGTACGCCACTGCCGGTGGCCGAGACCGCGACGCTGCCGGCGGCGTTACTGGCGCCGATGGTTTGCCCGGCCATCAGGGCCTGTCCTTGCGCGGGCACCAGTGCCGGTGCCTGACTGGCTTCCGAAACGTTAATGGCAACGTTGTTATAGGCCGTATTGCTGTCGCCAGCGGCACGCACGCTTTGCGTCACGCCCTGGCTGCTGTCGAGGCCAGCGCCACCGGTGATTGTCCCGGTGCCCGTTGGCAGCGTGCTGCCGTTGCCGTGCTCCTTGATGGTTTGCACATAGAATTCTGGTTTGATTGTCGCTGCTTGAAGCTGCATCGAGGTCGCAGCCCCGATCAGATCACCACTGGCGTTGCGCCAGGTACTACTCATGACAATGCCGAAGCTGATAATCCGCCCCGGCATGACATAACGACCACGTAGCTCGGACAATTCCTTGTCCTGTATTTCTATAGGTTTGAATCCTGCATTGGCATAGCCTGACGCGCTCGCTGCCAGGCAGGCGGCGGCCAGCCAGTATGAGGTTTTCATCTGCTGCTCCCGGGACATCCAGCCCCATTCTTTATAATCGGCGATTAAAAGAAGTCGCTCTGTATGAACCCGAAGTCCATCAATTCAGCATCTTTGACAGGGTTGAAGTTATCCAGCTTGTTCTTGGCCGTCAGCGGTGTCGGCGGGCTGCGCAAGGCGTTGGCCTTGTCATATCCGGGCCCGACGATGGCGAAGACGATGCCGTTCCAACCTTTGACAAAGTCATCATGGGAGTAACGTTTGTGGCCCAGAACCGGGTCTCCGATGTAAACCCAATCCTTGTCCGCACGTTGCAACACCACGAAATGCTTGTAGCCGCGAATTTCCATCAGTACCACCACCGGGATTGTTACAGCGTCGAGTTTTTCCGGCGGAATCTTGTAGCCTCTGGCGCGCATGCCGATGCTTTCTATGTAGCGCTTCATGTCGAGCATGGAAAAACCCTGAGTACGAACAAGGTCCTGGTCAGCGTTGACCAGCATGCCTTTGATGATGTGCTCCTCATCGACGTCGAGCCAATAGCCTTGGCGTAACACCGTGGCCAGTGCAGCAGCGCCGCAGCTGAAATCGGTTTTCTGTTCGACAATGTCGGCAAACTTGCGCTCACGAATGCTTTGCACGTTCTTGTAGATGAGTGTGCCGCCGGGAAGGGCAGCCACGGGCATCTGCGCCGCCTGGGTCAGGCCAGACAGACAAAGCAGAGCGATGAGGGCAGTCTTACGCATGATCGATACGCCTTTGCGGACTGAGGAAAAGCCCCGTTTCCGGGGCTTTCGTTTCGATCGCGATTACATGCAGGCTTTGCAACCTGCAGCGATGGACAGCGAGTTGCTTTGTTGGTTGCCAACACCTGCGGCGTTGTTGAAGCCAGCGTTGCCGGAGAAGTTGTTGCCAACGTTGCTGACTGCAGCATTGTTGGTTACAGGGTTTTTCCAGCCGTCTGGAGTCATCACTTGTTGAGTGGTTACGCCAGCCAGACCGAAGACACCCACAGCTTCGAAGGTAGCTTTCTGATCTTTGCTACCGCCATGCCCACCGTTACCGCCACGGTCGTTGTTGCCGTAGCCGCCACCGCCGTGACCGTGATCGTCATCTTTGATGGTAGCTTCGCCAACGGCGCCGAACACGCCGACGGCGGCAACAGTGCCAGTGAGGGTATCTTTTTTGTAGGTTTGAGTGCCGTAGTTGCCTACGTTCAGACCTGTGGAGCTTTGGTTCGCAGCGGCAGCAGCCTGGGCCACACGGCCACCGGATACGGCGATTGCGAGGTTGTTTTTCTGTTGGTTGAAGTTGCCGGCACTGTTGTTCACGCCAATGTTGCCGGAACCGCCGTTACCCACATTGTTCAAGCCTGCGGTGTTGGTGGTGGAGTAGTTGGCAACGGAGTTGCTGGCGTTGACCTGAGTAGCGCTGGATGCAGCGACTGCGGTGCCGAAAATGAAGCTTTCGTCAGCAGTGGCCAGTGCGGCGGCGTTGTCTTGTTGGTTGCCGTCGCCAGCGGTGTTGTTCATGCCCAGGTTGCCGTTGGAACCGTTGGCCGAGTTTTCGATACCGGCACTATTTTTTGTGCCTTGGTTGCCGACTACGTTGCCTTGGCTGTTCTGCACATCGAGCACTGCGGCACCGGCGCCAGCGCCGATTTGCAGCAGTTCTTCGAGGGTAGGGCCTTTCGGATCATGGTTGTTGCCATGACCGTTGCCGTGCCCGTTACCATTACCATTACCATGATCGTCATCACGACCGCCTGCCTGTGCTGCGATTGCCATCACTGCTGCAAGTGCGAAAACCAGTGGTTTGAGAGCCATTGTAGGTTTCATGGTGTTTCTCCATCGTGCTTATTAGTTGGTTAAGTGTTGGTACTTTCTAATTGCACTGCTTTTGTTATTTGGGTCAGTCAGCGACCCGGATGCTCAGGGTGTTAGCCATTCGGTTCCCCACCCCGGCACTCTGGTTCACCTGAATCACCCCTCGGCTGCCGGTGAAGGCCTGATCACTTGTCGTGATCTGGCGACTGCCGGATGAGGTGCCAGTTGCTCCTGAGCTCGGTAAAAGCGCCACGTTCTGTTGCGACAGGGCGCTGTCGTCAACGCTCTGCGGCGCAGCACTGATGCTGACGCGCGTCACGTTGGCCATCTGGTTGTTGGCACCGGCGCCCTGGTTCACACCAAGGATCCCGTTGCCGTTACTGAAAGAGTTGCCGCCAATGGTTGCGCTGGCATTCATCGACGGATCGGCCGGTGTATCGAGCTTCTGCCTGACGATGGTGGTGGCGCTGGCCGAGGTGCCAATGGCGATTGCCTTGGTGTTGGTCTGTTGCATCTGGTCGCCGGCGGCCTGGTTGATGTTGTAGTTGCCGCGGTACTGGATGCCGGTGTCTTGAATGTTCGCGTCGTTCACTGAGCTGGGGTCCGCCATCGCGCTGGCGCAGCCGAAGAGGGCAAGCAGGAGCAGGGAGCGATTCATCTTATTGGCCTCCAGCCATGCGGGTCAGCGGGGCCAGGCCGGCGCCCATTGCGCGGTTGACGGTGTTGGAGATCGAGCCGCCACCGCCGCCGCCATGACCGGAGCTCATCCCTGGCAGGCCGTTGGGATTGCTCAGCACGTTCATGCCAGGCATGTTCGAAGTAGGGGTGGTGATGTTGCCGCGAATCGAAGAGCCGCTGGCGATACTGGCAAAGTCACCGTCATTGAGTTCGGTGCTGGTCATCGCTTGATTGATGCGCGCCGAAGGGTTGGCGTTGACGGTGGTCGGGTAGGGGTCTTTGCCCCCGCTGCGACCGATAGGGATCGGCTGGACATCGCGGTTGAGGACGATCACGCCATTGCCTTCGGCCTGAACGTTGAAACTGATGAACGCACTGGCCGCTGATCCGATCAGCAGGAGGCAGGTAAAGGTTTTATTGAAGTTCCCCACGGCTGCAATTCCTTCTTCAGTGGGCTGCCCTTGTCAGCGTTGTGAAGGAGAGAGCGAAAGCTGTGCCGCTTTTTAATTGCTTAGGATTTTCAATGAGTTACGCAGAAAGAGCGCGCACTTGATACACAAGCTGTTTCAGCGGTGAAACAGGCACTGCTGCGTTGAGCTGTCTATTGGCTGAACAATGCTCTGGGACAAGGGTTTGCGGCGCAGTGTTTCAGTAACGTAACAACGACAGTGTCAAACTGATCAATCCGCTGAAACGGGCCGTTTGCACGCGAGGAAGTGTTTCAGGAACGGACACTTTGCCCCCGAAACCGGGTAAACGGACCCACAAAGACGGGTTATTGCGCGAGCAGTTCCTCGACCGCTGCGAAGGCTCGAGTCTGGCGTTCAGCCCAATTGCCCTCTATGACCTTGAATGGCTGGTCATGGCGTTCCAGCCACTCGCGGGTGGCCTGGTAGAACGCCAGGCGCTGATCCAGACCCGGCTGGCAGCGCTGACCGTCATCGGTCCAGTCGATCTGCTCGGGAGACAGGAGAAGGTGCAGGTCGTAATGCCGCGCCAGCAATTGCGGCTCAAGCCAGGCCGGACAGTCGCCGAACAGCGTCTGGCTCCAGAGCATGTTGCTCAGCAGATGAGTGTCGAGAATCAGCAGCGGCGGCCGTTGCGCCCGAGCCTGATCTTCCCATTGCAGTTGCCCGCGAGCGATCTCGGGAATGTCGGCCAGACGGGTGTCGCGAGGGTTCTGCTCGATAAACCAGCGCACGTACTCGTCTACCCGCAGCCCGCCGAAACGTTGTTGCAGGCCGGCCGCCAGCCAGCTCTTGCCGGTGGACTCGGGGCCGGTCAGCACCACGACCTTCATGTGCGCAACGCCGGATCGGCGCGCCATTCGCGCCAGCCCTGAATCGCAATCAGCGTGAACAAGGCATACAGGGCGGCGGTGAGGTACAGACCCTTATAAAGAAACAATCCGACGAAAATCACATCCAGCACGAACCACAGCGCCCAGCATTGCAGGCGTTTCTGTGCCATCCACAGCTGCGCCACCAGGCTGAAACCGGTCAGCGCCGCGTCCAGCCAGGGTTGCGCGGCGTCAGTCCAGTGCGCCATGGCGGCGCCCAGCAACACGCTGCCGATGGCGCCCACGCTCAGCCCCAGCATTATCGAGCGAGCATCCAGGTGCGTGACCTGACGTCCGTCGTGCATCGTCCCGGCGCGGGTCCATTGCCACCAGCCATAGACTTGCAGCGCGGCATAGATCACTTGCAGCAACATGTCCGAATAGAGCTTCACTTCAAAGAAGACCCAGCTATAGAGCAGCACCATGACCAGCCCGATCGGCCAGCACCACGGATTCTGTTTAACCGTCAGCCACACGGCAATCACACCGAGAGCGGCGGCAAACAGTTCAAGCCCGGACATGTGGGTTCCTTGGAGGGAGTTGAGGAGGGGGCGGATTGTACCCAGAAAAGCTGTAGGAGTGAGCCTGTCCGCGATGGCTTCGGCTCCGTCAACAATGATGTTGAATGTTCCGCCCTCATCGCTGGCAAGCCAGCTCCCACAGGGTTTTGAGTAATGCCCAAGATGGGTGGGCATGGCATAAATCCTTGTGGGAGCTGGCTTGCCAGCGAAGGCGGTATGTCAGCACGGTAGATATTGGCTGACATAAACCTGTCTCCAGCAGGCTCACTCCTATACTGGGGCGGTGCTAGACGCGGAACTGACGCAGCAGGCTGTTCAATTGTTCGCTCAACTGGCCGAGCCGCACGCTGGCGGCACTCGACTGCTCGGCTGCGATGGCCGTGCTGTGCGACAGCCCGGCAGCCTGGGTCACGTTCTGATTGATGTCCTCGACCACATGCGCCTGTTGCAACGTGGCGCTGGCAATCGATGCATTCAGGCCATTGAGATTGCGCAGCGCCTGGCCGATAGCGTTCAGGCTGGCGCCGGCCAGTCCGGCTTGTTCAATGGTCAGTTGCGAAGCTTTGCTGCTGTCACCAATCACCTTGACCGCTGCCTCGGAGTGGTTTTGCAGGCGCTCGATCATCGACTGGATTTCCGCCGTCGACTTCTGTGTACGCTGCGCGAGCAAGCGCACTTCATCTGCCACCACGGCAAAACCACGCCCCTGTTCACCGGCCCGGGCCGCTTCGATGGCCGCATTCAGTGCGAGCAGATTGGTCTGCTCGGCAATCGAGCGAATCACTTCCAGGACGCTGCCGATCTGCGTGCTTTCGGCGGCAAGGGTGCGAATCACCTCTACCGCTTGATCGATAGTGCCGGACAGCTTGTCGATCTGTTGCAGGCTACCGTCAATGTTGATCTGGCCTTGCTGCGCCTGGGCCTCGGCATCACGCATTTCGGCGGCGGCATGCTCGGCGTTTTTCGCCACATCCTGCACACCGTAGGTCACCTCGTTGATCGCGGTGGCCACCAGTTCCATCTGCTGCGATTGCTGCTGGCTGCGCTGCTGGGCCTGCGACGCATCGTTGCCCAGTTCGCTGGACGACTGGCCCAGCGCGCTGGCCGAGACCTGCAAGTCGCCGATCACCCGGCGCAGTTTGGCCGTAAACGCGTTGAAATGATGAGCCAGCTCAGTCACTTCATCCTTGCCATGGGTATCGAGGCTGCGGGTCAGGTCGCTTTCACCGCTGGCGATGTTGGCCATGGCGTTCACGGTTTCCTGCAGCGGACGGACGATGCTGCGCGCAATCAGGATCACCAGCAATGCCATGATCACGGCGATGGCCAAGCCAATGACCGTGGCCTTGATCACCTGTCCCTGGAACTCGGCCTGCACATCGTCCACATACACGCCAGAACCGAGCACCCAGCCCCATGGCTCGAACAGTTTTACGTACGAGGTTTTTGCCACGGGCTCACTGGCACCGGGCTTCGGCCACCGGTAATCGACCATGCCGGCGCCTTTGGACCTGGCAATGGCAACCATCTCGTTGAACACCGCGAAACCATCCGGATCGCGAATTGCCGAGAGATTCTGGCCCTCGAGTTTGGGGTTGGTCGGGTGCATGACCATCACGGGGGTGAGGTCGTTGATCCAGAAATAGTCGCTCTGGTCATAACGCAGACCACGGATGGCGGTGAGCGCCTGCTTTTGCGCAGCCTCTTTGCTCAGAGTGCCGGCGGTTTCCAGGTCGTGGTAGTAGGTCAGCAAACCGCTGGCGGTCTGCACCACATGCTGGGTTTTCTGGGCTTTGGCGCGATACAGGTCATCATGGATCTGCTTGAGCATCAATACGCCCAAGGTCAGCAACATGACCACTGCCACCACCAAAATGAGCCACAAGCGTCGGCTGATCGACACACTGCGCAAGCTGTTCATAACGCTGTCACTCCGGATTCTTTTTCTTGTAATAAACGACCGCCAGCATCCAACCACGATTTCGCGGTCAGGCATACGCGACCCAAGTCGTATAACGCGGCAGCGCTATTAAGGCTTGTCTGTTAGGATTTCGGCCCCGCGCGTGAAAACCTGAATCCAAGTTGATATTTCACGGAATTTTGACCCTTTCGTGTGGATCCTGTGCGCGCGGAATCGGTACAGCAACAACCAGCTACGCTGATCGCAGTGAACGTAAAAAAATACTATCGGGGCATGCCTGCGTGCATCGCTCTTTGGGGGATTGATGGATCTTTGGACCGCCTTGCAGGCACTGATACTAGGAGTTGTAGAAGGGCTGACGGAGTTTTTGCCCATTTCCAGTACCGGACACCAGATCATCGTTGCCGATTTGCTCGACTTCGGCGGCGAGAGGGCCATGGCGTTCAACATCATTATTCAGCTCGGCGCGATCCTCGCGGTGGTCTGGGAGTTTCGCCGCAAGATTCTGGATGTGGTGGTCGGTTTGCCAACACAGCCAAGCGCACGGCGTTTCACCGCCAACCTGCTGATCGCGTTTTTGCCCGCCGTCGTGCTGGGCGTGATCTTTGCCGACCTGATCCACAAATACCTGTTCAACCCGATCACCGTTGCGGCGGCGTTGGTCGTCGGCGGGATCATCATGTTGTGGGCTGAACAACGTCAGCATGAAGTGCACGCAGAAACGGTTGATGAGATTCGCTGGACCGATGCGCTGAAAATCGGTTTCGCCCAATGCCTGGCCATGATCCCCGGCACATCGCGTTCTGGCTCGACCATCATTGGCGGCTTGCTGTTCGGTCTGTCGCGCAAGACGGCCACCGAGTTCTCGTTCTTCCTTGCCATGCCAACCATGGTCGGTGCTGCGGTGTACTCGGGCTTCAAATACCGCCATCTGTTTGTCCCGGCGGATTTCCCGGTGTTCGCCATCGGTTTCGTCACCGCGTTTATCTTCGCGATGATCGCAGTGCGTGGCCTGCTCAAGTTTATCGGCAGCCACAGCTACGCGGCATTCGCCTGGTATCGGATCGTCTTTGGCCTGTTCATTCTGGCGACGTGGCAGTTCGGCTGGGTGGACTGGGCGGCGGCCAAGCCATGAGCGATTCCCGCGCACGCCGTCCTGAAGGTCGCCCCTCTGGCGGCCATATTCAGCATCTGAAATTGAAACTGGTGGTGCTGGTGATCGTCTGCGCGCTGCCGTTGTTCGGCTCGCTGTCGATGTGGCTGCGCGGGATTTCACTGGTGCCGATGGCCGCGTATGGAATCGTCAGCGTGTTGGCGTTCTTCATGTACTGGGCCGACAAACGCAAGGCCCGGACGGATGCATGGCGTACGCCGGAGAACATCCTGCACGCGGTGGAACTGGCCGGCGGCTGGCCAGGCGCGTTGATTGCTCAGCAGGTGTTTCGGCACAAGACGCGCAAGGTGTCGTTTCAGGTTCTGTTCTGGGTCATCGTCCTGTTGCACCAGGTGTTCTGGATCGACCAACTGTTCCTCCGTTTGAACCTGCTCAATCTGTTCTAAAGACCTGCAAAAAACCAATGCAGGAGCGAGCCTGCTCGCGAAAAGGCTGTGTCAGACAACATCATTGTTGAATGAAAGTCCGCTTTCGCGAGCAGGCTCGCTCCCAGAGGGGATTAGAGTTAAAGCAGTAAGCCCACCTGAGTTTTCTTCGGCAACTTGCTCACCACCAATTGATGTGAGCGCTGCAACAACCCCTGTAATTCCTCGGCGCCCAGCGGGTAGGGCGGGTGCATGATGATCCATTGTGCCCGGGCCAGATACGGCGCGGGGTGGATGCCCGGTCGATCGCAATGGCCGAGAAACAGATCCTTGTCGACCTTGAATGCCAGCGAGTCGCCGCGCAGCCCCTGCAAGGCAAACATCTTGTTGCCGGCAATCGAAAATACCCGCACGCCACCCCACTTGTAGTCCTCCCGCGCACCGGGCAATGCCAGACAGAACGCCGCAACGTCCGCTTCGCTCATCTTTCCCTTCTTCATAACAACCGCTCCCCACAGGCATTGAACGATTCGACCAGGTGATCGATCCACGCGCGCACGGCTGGCATCACGCCGCGCCGATGCGGATACACCGCTTGCAGCCAGCCGCCGGGCAGCGACCATTCGGGCAGCAACTGCACCAGCGCGCCGCTTTGCAACTCCGCTTCGCAATACATCATCGGCAACATCGTGAAGCCCTGGCCGGCCAGCACACAGGTCTTGCGCACGATAAAGTCGTCGATGCCCAACCGTGCTTCCATGTTCAGTTCGAAGCTTTCGCCTTGTTGATCGAGCAGGCGTACGTGGACCATGCGATCGGCCTCCAATGCACCGAGCACCGGCAGGCTCTTCAGGTCTTGCGGATGATTGATCGACTGACCTTGAATAAACTCCGGGCTGGCCACCACGACCATTTGCGCCTGACGCAAACGTCGCGTCACCAGCAGCGGATCTTCGTCGCCCAGTTCTCGCACGCGCAAGGCCACATCGAAACCTTCTGCAACCAGATCCACCCGACGGTTGAGCAGCACGACTTCCAGTTGCACCTGAGGGAATTTGCCGAGGAAATCGCTGATCACCCACGGCAGCATTTCCCGAGCCAGCCCCGTCGGGCATGACACGCGCAGGCGCCCGCGTGGCTCGGTGGACATGCTGGCGACGGCTTCGTCGGCCATTTCCGCTTCCAGCAACATGGCCTGGCAGTGGCGCAGATAACGCTCACCCACGGCGGTGAGATTGAGTTGGCGGGTGGTGCGTTGCAACAGGCGCGCGCCGAGACGCTCTTCCAGTTCGGCGATTCGTCGCGACAGCCGCGATTTGGGAATACCCAGCAATCGGCCGGCAGCTGCAAAGCCGCCAGCTTCGACGACTTTGGCGAAGTAGTAGAGATGACCTGTTTTCCTAGCCGCACCATTAATCAAAACTAGATTTATTGAATAAAACCAATGTGTTAAGGCCCAAAAGGTTTTGACGATTCGTCAATAATAACGCTCGAAACGTCACTGATGCTCTCCCTGAGACTAGCGCTCAAACCACCCGAATCAACCCCTCCGGTTCATCAATTATTGAGATACTTAAAGAGGACGGTCGCCGCACTGATCGAATGCATGCGCCAGACATTCGAGCCAGGCCCTTACGGCTGGCAAGACTCCCCTCCGGTGTGGGTACACCGCTTGCAACCAGGCAGGAGGGCAGTGCCACTCTGGCAGTAGTCGCACGAGCTTCCCCTCGGCGAGTTCCGATTCGCAATACATCATCGGAAGCACCGTAAAGCCCAGTCCGGCCAGCGCCATTTCTTTACGCATCGAAAAATCTTCGACCCCTAGCCTTGCGGGCATGGTCAACTCAAACCGTTCACCTGTCTCGTTGAAAAGCCGCGTTCGCGATAAGCGATCCGGATCCAGTGCTCCGAGGAACGGTAGAGCAGTCAGTTCTCGCGGATGCCCGAACTTTCGACCGTCCGCGAAATCAGGCGAAGCCACCACTTCGGTATGGGCTTCACGTAGCCTCCTTGTGATTAGGTTGAGCTCCTCATCGTCCGCCTCGCGAACCCTGAGGGCGACATCAATCCCCTCATTGATCAGGTCAACTCGACGATTGACCAGCAGCAGATCGAGCTCCACCTGCGGGTACTTCTCTAAAAATTCCCGCACAATCGGCGTCAGAAATTGACTCGCCAAACCCACCGGGCTGCTCACTCGTAGCGGCCCTCGTGGCACGCTAGCAGCGCTAGCCACCATCTCATCAGCCAGATCGGCTTCAATCAGCATCGCTTGGCAATGCCTCAAGTACCGCTCGCCCAGAGTGGTCAACTGCAGCTTGCGGGTGGTGCGCTGGATCAGCCGAGCATTCAAGCGCTCCTCAAGCTCAGCGATTCGACGGGAGAGTCGTGATTTGGGTACTCCCAAGATACGGCCTGCTGCAGCGAAGCCGCCTGATTCGACAACCTTAGCGAAGTAAAACAAATCGTTCAGGTTTCTAGGATCGCCGGTAGGCACGTAATTTAAATCCAGTGAAGAGCGGTGAGTAGGCATCCGGCCTGAAGTGGTTGGACTCACAGATGGCTGAGCGCCTCGCCATTGAAGGGGCTCAACATACTATGAAACTGCTCTCGTCCAGATCGTCTTCACAGCCAGTGCCACAGCCAGCGTCGTAACCACAGAATGGGGACGTTGGGACGGCTAAAAACAGCTTAGGTACGTTATCACAGCGTGGCGTTTTTAAGGGTCACGAAAGCGTTGAGTCCATGGAATTGATGAGGACTTGAACACGCTGAAAGCAGCGCCATCCCCGCAGGTCGGACGGGAGCTGAACCTCATGGCCCGTGATCCGAGACGAGCGCTTTAGAAGCGTCGATTTGGATCTTGCCGTCAATGATCCTCCTATGCCCCGATGCCTGTCCGTTCTTACTCACCGTCGAGACAACAAGGTCAATTGAATCCGGAGCTATCCCTCAAAAATCATAGATTCTTGGAGTGTGTAAAGTGGACACAGCGTCACGTTTGCCTTACGTGCATCGAAGATCTCTATTTTTCGAGTTCAGGTTGAGAGTTCTTCCAGTCTCAACTTCGCGGCGTGCTGCTACGGTGGCGGTCAGGCCAGACGGAATGTCTCAGTCCCTCTCAGCCAGGGAACATGGTTACCCTGCAAAACCTGACGCAGCAGAAGCTCCACCAGCCCAGCACTCACCTCCCGCTGAACTCACTTCGCCGACAATCATTTCCTTTTCAGGTGGTTGCTGACTGTCTGCCTGGCGATTCCCAGCCGCCTCGCAACCTCCGCCTGGGTTAGCCCCTGATCCATAAGTTCGATGATCTGAGCATGCAGCTCCATTCCAGCGACGACCTCTGGATGTGGATCCTTGGTAATCCCAGAAGGGATTTTGCTCCCCAGCAGGTCTTGATCACTGAGGTCGCCCCATAGGTGATTTACGACCTCCTGCGGGGTTTGATCACGCTCCGCTGCATACGCCAACACAAGCAAGGTTAGGGGATCCACATTCAGGGCTTTAGCAAGCTCTTGGCTGACGTCGAGGGTCACCGAACGAGCCCCAGCTTCCAAGCGGCTCACATAGGAAGGATTGGCGGCTGGTGCCAGTTGCTGCTGTGAGACCTCACTCCGTTTACGGAGAAAACGAAGCGCGGAGGCGTATGCGATGCGAAGCGACATGAACGTTCCTGGCAAACGCAACGATATGCTGGGATTGCCTTGTCACAAGCAAATGCCTATAGTCAGTGCATTCAAGTTGAGGGGCACTGGCGCGCTCGCATGAGGCCAAAGCCAGCCATCTTCTTCAATATACGCTTAAACCGAATTTTAGCTCCGAGGTGTCGCGAGCCGGGTCATCCCTCTCAGCCACGCCTCCAGCAGCAAGGCCCGAAGCGCTCAAACCAATGAAAGTACTGCTCTACTCAGACCTCCACGTGGAGTTCGCACCGTTCCAGCCACCCGAGGTGGAGGTCGACTTGGTCGTGCTCGCCGGCGACATCGGTATCCAAGCAAGAGGTGTGTTGTGGGCAAACGAGACCTTCAAAAGCAAGGTGATCTACTGCGCCGGCAACCATGAGCACTACAAGGGCAACATCGACAGGACGGTCGAAAAGATGAAGGCCGCAGCCGCTGCCAATGTCCATGTCCATGTGATGGAGAATGAGTCTTTGATTGTGGGCAACGTACGGTTTTTGGTTGCTACAGGGTGGACGGACTTCAGTAGTACTGGCGACGTGGTCGCAGCGAGCATGACGTGCGCCCGCGAGATGAACGACTTCAAGGTGATCAGGGCTGACTCAAATTATCGTCGTCTACGGCCAGCTGATGTGATTGCCAAGAACGCAGCCAGTAAAGACTTTATCAGTCGAGAATTGAGCGAGCCGTTTCCTGGCAAGACCTTCGTTGTAACGCATCACTGCCCAATCCCTGAAGTGGCGGGTGACGAACATGATGGGCATGTCAGTGCCGCCTACTTCAACAGATGGCATGGGTTGGTCGAGCAAGCGGATTTCTGGGCATTTGGTCACACGCACCACTCGATCGACAGGGTGCTGGGCGGGTGCCGCTTACTGTCAAACCAGCGCGGTTATCCGCAGGAAGAATGCGGGTTCGATCCTCGCAAAATCATTGAAATTGCTTGAAGTGTGGAGAGTATTTAGTGTGTGAATTGACCGAGTTCCCCGCGCGGGTTGCGCGAGCGACCGTGATCGAGTGGGGCGTGACCATCGATGCATATCTCTTGGACGCCGCGATGGTGGGTAACCGCTACACCGCTCTGGTGTATCAAGACTTATCCGGGGTCAACGCAGATGGCATGACTGTAGTAACGCCTGAAGTTCGGGCTGTCCGTGAGCATGGCGGTTGCACTCTGGTGCGTAGTCTAGGTGGCCAGGATCATTACGTGATCGTATCCACGCTTTCGTAGATCGAGGGGCAGGGCCTGAAGCTCCGTCTACCCACGAAAGGGTACTGTGGAAAATCTAATTTTTAACACTGCGGCCAGGGGTGTTGTCGCTGCCTGAATTTCCCTCGGGATAGCAACGGGGCGGCTGGTTGAAAGTTTCGGGTGGGCTCAAGTATGCCAGCGAGGCTTCCGGCTGCTCAGCGCTTAGGGCAAAACTCATTTAAGTACTTAAGGAAAGGTATGTCTGAACTTATTAAGAAAGCACTCACCGTCAAGAATTATGACCTGCAGGGTAGTAGTGATCTTGACGCTCTTTACAGCATGGTTCGATGCGAAGATGATAAGGGTGATACTGTCCACTTCAAACAAGTTGTAATGCTTAACTATCTGAAAAGGCATGGTGCCATGAACACCGATACGCCGCACATTTGGTATTATAAGCATCTTAATAAGAAGGCAATCATTCTCATCGCAGTTGAGAAGGCTAACGGAAAGGTTGAGTACGATATTGATCAAATGCGACGTGTCGCTAGATCTACTATTCTTAAAGGTCTCGTATATGGAGTGCTTGCTATTCCCGCAGGTGTGATCATCGCGACGGCTACGTACGGGCTTGGTTTGTTATTCATCCCTTATGGGCTTTATTTGAGTTATAGAAGTGTTTTCAAGTTTCCGAAAATGTTGCGTCGCCAAACATTAGTAAATGACCTGGCAGCGCATGGTGTAGTAGTGCGCTAGCCTACTTCATCCAATAGAGTAGGCTTTTCGGATAGCACGGTATAAAGCGAGGCCTCGCCACAATGGGAGCGAATCATGGTAGCTGAGGCGGTGATTTTCGATCTGTTCGGTACAGTCTTGGAAATCCAGGATCGCCAGAATCCGTATCGGCGACTCCTCCGCATGGGGGCAGAGCAGGGGTGCTCGGCGTCCCCCGGTGACATGCGCCTGATCATGACATTGAGTGGTGGGCTCAGGGAGGCCGCAGCGAGCCTCGGGATCACGCTGAGCCCTTGGGCACTGGCAGAGCTGCAGCACGCCCTAGAGCTTGAGCTGGCATCGATTCGGATCTTTGATGACGCCGTAGTAGCGATAGATTTGTTAAGGGCTAACGGCGTCAAAATCGCTGTTTGCTCCAACCTGGCGGGGCCTTACTGTGACTCCGCGAGGCGACTGCTTCCCGATCTTGATGGTTATGCGCTTAGTGCTGAGTTGGGCGTGATGAAGCCTGATCCAATGATTTATCGATATGTGTCCAGTTTGTTAGGGCTTGAGCCTGAGCATGCTATCGATACTAAGCAAGGGCAGATCATCATGGTGGGTGACTCAAAGAAGTGTGATGAGCGAGGGCCGCGTGCGTGCGGGATTCAGGGCTTCCATCTCGACCGCTCTGGTGCAGGGGGCTTTAGAAACTTGGTTGAATTTTACAATGTAATAGTCGCGCAGAACTGAGCCTCATGCCAAGGGTAGCCATGCCAAGGTTAAACAGTGAGAAAGGTCGGGTTGTACATCATCAGCTGACTTCTGCGGAGTTCGAGATAATGATGGATGATTTCAATGTGGCCCAGGCGTGGATGGTGGAGCAATTGAAATCGCGAGTCTGTCTAGAGCGAGCCGAGACTTCTAATTCTCTCAAGACTGATAGGGAGCTCTAAGCAATGAGCGAACTTGGAATTATTGCACCTTGCTTTCGCGCAGCCGTGGCCTGTTGGAGTATGGAGCACCGCTGCTTCAAGGTGAGGTATGAGCAGATCTCCGTGATCGCCGTGCAAGTGTTTGGCGGAAATGAGCTTGCAGATGGCTGGATGAGAAAACCCAAAGCTGGGCTAGGTCATAAAGCGCCGTGCGTCCTGCTGTCCCAGCCTTCAGGGTACTCAGACGTTCATGATTGGTTGATGCGGCTTGAGCATGGTATCTGCATGTAGGCTGAGCTCCCCAGCAGGCCTTACCCATCAGGTAAGGCCCACACCAAGATTAGCGTGCCCTCGGATACCAATTACTGTCACTTGGATCAATCTGTCCCGGGCGATACCCGTATCTGGTTTTGAGCTCGTCTTTCAGCTCATCATAGTTGCCGGAGAGCGTGTCCTGGATCATAGACACGTAATCGTCGAAGGTCGGATGGTTGCGCCAGTATCCGCGGTGGATCGCGCTGGAGAGGGATCGATCGAACCAGCCACGCAGTGCCAGTAGTAGCCCTTCGATCCTTGTTTCCAAGTCTCCAGTAGAAAGCGCCTGCTCACGTCCGTTGCGCTTCATGCGTTCGCGCTCCATCAAACCAGCCGGGACATATCCCAACACTTCGCTAACTTCGTGGTAGCGCTCATGGATCTCGCGATGATCATCACGATCCTCCTTGAGGTCAGCTGAGAAGCTGAACTCACAGAACGAGCATTTGCTTACGCCGGCATCACCTGGGGGAGTGTGGACATGCTCCATGAGCCATCTTTCATACAGACGCATCGCCTCATGGTAATTCCGGACACCAATCTCTTGGACAGCAGCGATGTCTTGCCGTTGGCCGAGTTTGAGGGAAGGGTGAGTGTGCTTCAGTTCTTTCGCGACACGCTTGATTTTCTTGATGTGGCTGTAGGTAATCTGCATGGAGCAGCTCCTGCAATGCTTGCCCGGCGTCCACTACAAGGCAACCTGATGAGAGTCAGGTCGGGCTACTTCAACGATCACGATAGTGCTAAAGCTTCACGAGTGTGGACTGCAGGCACCTACCGAGCACCTGGTGCCGACCTTACCATCGCCGATCCTGGCTGACAATGCTGCTTGGCTGCGCCACTGCTTCTCTTATCACTCATGGCGATGGTCGCCAACAGTCCTCGCGAGCGAGTGAACGCATGCTAGTACCGGATTTTTCCGACTACGCTCTTTGCCGAACTCCCCAAAGAGGGGGCGG
Organism: Pseudomonas sp. NPDC087817; assembly: GCF_044742875.1. Classification (NCBI taxonomy): domain Bacteria; kingdom Pseudomonadati; phylum Pseudomonadota; class Gammaproteobacteria; order Pseudomonadales; family Pseudomonadaceae; genus Pseudomonas; species Pseudomonas sp. NPDC087817. The sequence goes on along the minus strand of NZ_JBIUVJ010000002.1, from coordinate 96,669 downwards.
TTATTTGATCAACACAGGGAGCGGTCATGTCGAGTTTACAGGCGGAATATCAGCGGTTTTTGGTCTATCTGGCCGGCCAGCCAGTGCATGATGACGTTCGGCGCATGGCCAATTTGGTCATGGCAAATCTTCGAGCTCTCGCAGAGGTAGGCGCACAAAGACGCGGGCGCTCCACGAGGCTGGCTCCTCTCGCGCTTCAGCAGCTTGCTCACACGACTGCAGAGCTACCCGGGGCAACCCAACTTGCTCAAGCCAGCCGCAGTCATTTGCGCCTGGATCGATTGGAGGTCGGCCCGTTTCGAGGGTTCATGCAGGCCGAATCATTCGACCTGAGCCATGATATCACCTTGATCTACGGGCCGAACGGGACGGGGAAGAGCAGCTTCTTCGAAGCGCTTGAGATGGCCATGCTCGGCTCGATCAGTGAGGCAGAGGCCAAGCGATTCGATAATCGCGCCTACTGCAATAACGCACGCTTGGGCCGCCATGTAGCGCCGCGGTTGATGGGTTCGCTAAACGGTTCTCCCGCGGCTCAGGTGCAGGCAGACGAAGAGAGTTTTCGTTTTTGCTTCGTCGAGAAAAACCGGCTCGATGACTTCGGTCGCATCGCCGCAAGAACTCCAGGTGATCAGCGCCAATTGATCGCGACCTTGTTTGGCGTCGACCAGTTCAGCGAATTTGTCCGGGGCTTCAATGCCACGCTGGATGAAAACCTTAGTATCTCCAGCATCAAAGCACTTCAATTGGAGGGAAGACGCAACCAGGTTGCCGCCTCTCAGCAGACCTTGGATGGCTATCAACAACGGCTCGTAGGGATTGCTCAAGAAGAGGAGGCGTTGGCCGCCAGAATTGATCCGGGCAGCACTTATCAAGGCTGTGTCGACTGGATTTTTGGTACACAGGATAGGCAAGGCCAATTGGCGTATTTGCAGGGTGTTCTGGAGTCACCGCTGCCCATCATCCACGGGTGCACTGCGGCGAGCCTATGGCAACTGCGCGCACAAGTCTATGAGTGGCATGGAGCAAGCCAAGCAGCGCAACAGGCGCTCAATGCCAGAGCGGCGGACGTTTCGTTTTCCAACCTCTACGATTCCCTCCTGCAGTTGGCAGAGGGTGCAGCAGCGTGCCCGGCGTGTGGTACGCCACTGGATCGGGTTGCTTACGATCCATTTGAACGCGCGCGAACGGGATTGGCGCAACTCGCCGAGCTAAGAACCTTGCAGCAGCGGTCAGTGGACGCCACCAATAACTGCAATGAAGCCTTGCGGTCGTTGCTCATTGAGATGCAGCGGGTGTGCGATGTCGCGTCACAGGTATGCCCAAACGAATTCCAGGCAGCTCAATTACCCGTACTTCCTCCCACTTCTGTCGGTCAGTGGCTGCAGCCCTGGATGAGTGACAATGAGAGGTCGTGGCAAGCGCTTATGCAACTGATGACTTTCATTGAGCAGGCGGATGCTGCTAGCCGCCAGGTTATCGAGCAACGACAAACCCTTGCACAGCAACGTCAGACGCTTGATGGGTTCAGAGGTGAGATCGAGCGCTGCAGGCTCCTGCGCTCTCAAGCACTTCAAGAGTTCACCCAAGCGCAAGCAACGATCACCCAATTCGAGGCTGATAATCAGCAACTGATCGAAGAGGTGGGGCGCGAAGCTTTGGCACTTGAGCACAATAGGCGGATCAAGGTGGCCTACGATGCCTATCTGCCCCAGTTGCAGGCGTACCTGGCCGCATTGCCTGCTCAATTGCTCCAGGGTCTTGGTAACAGTGCTCGGGATCTGTACAACCTGTTCAACCGGGAAGATCCAAGGCCAGCTCAGATCCATGCTCTATGGCTGCCGTTGGCTGAAAATGGGAAAATCGAAATTGAGTTCGTAGGTCAGCCAGGTGAGCGATTTGATGCCTTGCTGATCTTGAGCGAAGGGCATATCCGGTGCCTGGGTCTTGCGATTCTTCTGGCGAAAAATCTCGCAGAGGACTGCCCGATCGTTATCTTCGACGATGTCGTCAACGCGATCGATGATGAGCACCGAGATGGCATCTGGCGTACCTTCTTTGAAAGCGGTCTGCTCGATGCCAAGCAGGTCATTCTCACCTCGCATGCTGAGGAATTTCTGCACCGAATCCAGCAGGAGATTGGCGCTCAGCGGGCAGAGCAGATTCGTCGGTACCGCTTCCTTCCCCACCATGGCGAGCACCATCTCCGCATCGACACCGACCCACCTACAAAGAATTACGTTCTGCTTGCCCATGCGGCGTTGCAAGCCGAAGAGAAGCGCGATGCATTGCGCCACTCAAGGGCTGCAATCGAGAGCTTGACGGATCGAGCATGGACATGGTTTGGGAGGCGTCAGGATGGACGATTAGAGCTGAAGCTTGGAGGCCCCCGAGCCAAATGGGAGTTGAACAACAAATGTCTCAAGCTTCGAACAGGGCTAGGTAGGATTCCGAATCCTACCCAGGGCCTTCAAGACTTCCTCGCTGGGCTTGACGCGTTGCTTCACGTCAGTGGCGCCTCGATTGAATGGAGCTATCTGAACAGTGGGACACACGACTCTCAGCAAGATCATGAGTTTGATCGAGCCGCCGTCAACACGATCGTTACGGCTGCCTTGGCAATGGATCAGGGTCTTGAAGCGCTGAGGAACGGTTGAGGGGGAGGATGACCAGCAGGGAATCCTGCTGGCGTCGTTCCGTACCTTTGAGCGGGCCGTCCGCAACCCCTGAATTGGCACTGGCTTATCAACCGGACAATCTAGCTGCTGCATTGGAAGCGTTCCGCCAGGTGTTCTGGAGCGTGGCCCCTGCGTCTCTCACGTGAGAGGTGGCGTGCACGGGCGGGTGAGAGCATCTCGAAGTTCGCCGTGACAACCGCTATTTCTGGAAATCTGTTTTTCAGGTTTTGAGCCTGTTGCTCACCTTGAACTACCACGTGGAGCCCTCATTAGTATGAGGCCCACTACCGGGTTTCAACGAGAAATGCCCCATGCCAAGGATTACCAAAAGCGAACTGCGTTACGATTACAGCTGGAAAGCAAGCGCGGGTGATAATCCGCATCTGATCCACAAAGATGCGAGCCATCTGAGTCGAAAAGAAGGCTATGAAATGCTCGACTTCCTGAATCACCTGGGCTGGGCGGATGGCAAAAAAACAGTGGTTTACAACAGCGGTGAGGACATGAGCGCGCAGTTCCGCCTTTACGTGGAATGGATGCTCAAGGAGAAATTCAAGTCCACTGCGCCTGGCCGCCCCAAGGTTGTTGACTGGATCAACGATAACTGGGAGTCGCTGAAGACCTCCTTCACCGCCCTGAAGCCTCAGAAAGCTTGAGGCTGAGGTCGATGGTGGAATGTGGTGCTTGGAGATAAAGCCCCACGCTTGCCGCCAGCAATTAAGCCGATAGCACTTCACGGCAGAAAGCGTCGAACACAGGGTCAGTTTTTCTCAACTGATCAAGGTCGAGTTGTTCAACTGCCTGGAGAGAACGATTCAGGCGAGAGGCATTTCGACGCAGGCGACGCATTTCTTCCTCAGAAAGCCCAAGCCATTCTTCTATTTGCGGATCAATGATGATAGGTGCCCAGTTGGTGGGCTCTATGTTGTTTGACAGAAGGAGTTGTGAGCCTGCAACGTCATTATCACTGTCAACTACCGTAAGTATTCGTACGCTGGGATTAGCCATCAGTAAGCTGTTTGCAATTCGTGGTACTGAAATTTTCCCTAATGCTGAGATGATTTCGATTTTCTTAGCGGTTTTTGAACCGCTCAGGATGCGCTGGACAATATTGGCCAGAACTTCACGGTCAGTGTCGCTTTCGCAGACAATGATCAGATCTGTTGGTGCTGCTGGTTGGGCGTCATTGCGCAGCACTTTCCCTGTGACTCGATCGTAGTGAGCCCTTTCAATATGCACGGGCTCCGATGCTGAGGTCTTCACCAATTCGGTCACGATAGGGTAAAACACCAAGCCTTCCTCTGCTGCCTTGCGCAATTTTTCCTTAAGGATTTGCTTGAATCCGAGCTCTTGGATGATGGCCGCATCCATGTCTTCTTTGGTGAAGAGAATCAGATTGAGCGATTTGCCGGCGATGAGGGCATCGACCGCGTCGGCAGAGTAGCCGGACATCGAAATGAAAACGCCTAGCGTCCCGACAAGCTTGCCATCTACTTTGCCCTTGAACTGGTACAAGGTGGAGGCTGGGATGGGATCCGCGTGCCATTTCGCTTCTAGGAGAAGGAAGCCTCCATCCAGGTAAAACGAACCGTCGATTTGCTCGCCGGCGGATTTGTAGCTGGATCGGGGCTCCAGTCCCTCAGACTCCAGTAAGCCCTTCAAGACCTTTTCAAAGTCATAACCGCGGCGGCGTTTTGCGACGGCATCCGCGTCTGGAGCAAGCTCTGAAAGCTCTGTGTACCACTGACGAAGACTTCGCTCCTGCACCATGCCATTTTCCTTGCGGGTAAAATGGCAAAAACCTAACACATCAGGGTGGTGTGGGTAATGGATCTTTTACCTGAAAGCCATGTATAGCCCCCTCATGTAGGCGGCTGCGGCGTAGCTGCACGTTCATGTTCCCGGTTTTTGCGGAGGCGCCTGGATGTTGCGCTCCATGTGGCGACAGGATCCCTCGTCCAGCCCTCGATAATCAGAACACCCCCAACTCTTGGCCTTGTCTCGAAACACCATGCTTCCACCGCTTCTGGGGCAAACAGCGACCCAGCCATTGCAGGAGGGTGACACGCAGACCCTGTATCTCCCAGAGCGTGTCATGGGGGCATTGCAGCGCCGGCAGCCGTTCTCAATATGGGTGCAGCGCGGCCAGTTTGAACAGGCAATGAAGGATGCTCGGGTAGTTCTGTTTACACGGTTTACCAGGCTTCCCTGGGTGCAGACAGGGCAGCTGGCAAGGATTGCATTCACCTGTTCAGGGCTTGCTGCGAGCTCTTCGAGCTCTAAGGGATAATCGCCTTGGAGCAGCTCCTGAACGAAAGGTGAGCACCTCATCATGTCGCAGACCAGGTAGACCCTATGTCTCGCCCGCGTCAGTGCGACGTAGAATAATCGCCGTTCTTCGGCATGGGGGTAAGCCTCGGCTTTCGGCTGCAGTGCTTCGATGAGTGGGTGATTCACGATCTCCGAGGGGAGGCCGTACTTGCCTTTGCTCAGGCCGAGGATGATGACGTAATCCGCTTCTTTGCCTTTGGAGCTGTGGATCGAGTCCTTCTTGAAGGCCAGGTTTGGGAACCTTTGACTCAGGGGATCAAGGTCGGGCAGGTCGTGTTTGAACCTGGCGAGGAAGTAAACCGAGGATCCGGGTTTCGCGAGTGTATTGAGCTGCGCCACGGTGCGCTCAATTACCTCGTCGATAGCCTTGTCGTCCGCCATCGAAGCACGAACGAGAGACACGGTCGGTGTGTCTGCGACCGTATGGGATTGGATGTCCTTGACGATCTGGCGAGGGTTCTGCATCACGAAACGGCTGGCGACTGCACCGATCTTGCTGTTGAAGCGAAAGGTCTTCTTGAGCTCGCTGGACTGCGTTGGCCCGAATATTTTTTCGAAGTCAGCAGTGAAGCTGATGTCGCTGCCCGTGAATCTGAAGATGGACTGCCAATCGTCGCCCACGCAGAACAGTGACCCATCGTCTTGGCCCCTGCGCAGGGCCTGCACGAGATCAGCCCGAGACTTGGCAATGTCCTGGAACTCGTCCACCACGATGTATTTCCACGGGCTTTTGAATGTGCCGTCGAGGACGTACTGATTGGCTTTGTTGATCATGTCATCAAAGTCCATCTTCTCTTCGGCCTGCAGCTCATTGACGTACGCATCGCCTATGGGGGTCAACAGCGTGATGGCTGCACCGACTTGGCCAGGGTCAGCGCTTCGGGCGATCAATTCAGCTTGCTGCTGATCGGATAGATTCGCGGCCCTGAGCAATCCCAGCATATCCGTCAGGATGAGCGAGAATTTCGAGATGACACCAAACTCCCGGAGGGTCTCCAGGACGGCTTCGGGAGGAAGAGGGTTGAGCACTACGCCGGCGCTGGTCATGCGTTGCTTCAACACCTTGAGCAAGACGCCTTCTTGTTTTTCATAGTGGAAGGTTTCGATTAGCGGGATGCCTCGTTCTGCGTGAACCTGGCGCTTCCAGGCCATGTCGGCTTGGTATTTGGCCTGGTCGATGTAGGGAGCGGTGTTTCCTTGCCGATCTGTACCGAAGTGCTCGATGTAGATTCCGAATTCCGGCAGGAAAAAATCGGGCCGATACGTGGATCGGTCAGGCGATTGCAGTGAGGTTTTGAGCGTGGCTTCGTACTGGTATTCGATACCATTCTTGAAGAGGAAATTCGCGATGTCGCACTCGCCGAAGCCTTTGACTGCCTCGCCCTTCAGCGTGCGAATATCGTTGTCTTCCAGGAAACGGTAGTAATCGCCCAGCGTCTGGAATTCAAATGGGTTGCGCACCGGATGCAACCATTGCTCGAAATAGCTGAGCAGCAGCTCTCGGTATTCCGGTTCACGCTGTTTGGCCTCGAAAACCGTGTTGACGAATTTGGCCTTGGCCTTTTTATCCGTCGCCATTGTGCTGATGGCAATCGACTTGTTTTCAGCCTGTTTCACGATACACCGGCCTAGCCGGTGGAAGGTTTCGGCTGTTATGCCCTGGATGCCCAGTTTGCTTTCCAGGCGCTCCCTCAATTCGATGGCAGCCTTCTTGCCGTAGGCCAGGATCAGGATTTCTTCGGGTTTGGCTTGCCCACTCTTAACCAGAAACGCAACTCGCCCGATGACGGTGCTCGTCTTGCCGGTACCGGCGCCGGCGAGAATCAGGTTGTTGTCCTCGTCGATGATGCACGCCTTGCGCTGGTCGATGGTCAGCGGTTGGCTTTCTACAGTTTCGAAGAGATCGTGATAGTCGACCAGCGCCTGATCAACGTAGGTGGCGCGGGAGTTCGTGAGCCAATCTCCGGGTAGTTGAACAAGCCGCTTCATCTTGACCAGCAGGCGGTGGTGCTCTGGAGTGAGAATACCCTCAGGTGGGATGGGAGGGCAGGTGCTTGCCCAGGACAGCGCTTGCTGCCTATAGGGCTCCCATTTCGATGTCCGAAGGTAGCGTTCCTCCTTGAGGTCTTGTTCGAAAGTTTCCAGGCGTGCCTTGGTTTCGATGATGCGCGGGATGTACCAAGCTCGCACGAGCTCTAGCCAAGCGGTATCGCGTTGCTGCGTTGTTCGAAAGTACAGGCGCCAGGTGCCCCGGGGTGTGATGATGTACACCATGTGGAAGAATGCTATGGGTGCTCGTTTCGGCGGCTGACTGATGGCCGACCAGTCAAAGCTCTCAATGCCTTTGCGTGTGCGAATCTGAATGCTGCTACTGGATATACCCAGGGCATACGCTGCTGATGGAAGCCATCGGGCCCACCAGGGGGGAGTAATGTCAGTCAACATCTGTACCAGCACCGGCATCGTGAACTGAGCCTGGTGCACTTCCTTTCGATTGATGGGCGGGTCTTGCCCACGACGCTGTCTGGGCCTGAACTGTTAGTGCGTCACGTAGAGCACTGCATCACCAGTGAAGTGGCATTGTGATATGCCACCTCAATGCTCACAACATCTCATTACCATTGACAGGATTTCGCTAGATCCGTCAGGAGCGGCGCACGTCATCGCCAGGCGAGCGGAAGTGCTTGATCAAAGGCCTGGCGATGCGCTTGGAGCCGTTTGTCAGGCGGCTGGTTGTTCTTTGCATCAAAGCCCACTTAGCGTGGAGCGCCCGAGGGGCACGCATCTCAATGCTAAAACTCATGAACGACGCAAACTGTTTGCCGGCACGCTTCGCACCTCCAAGCACGCATGCCAGAAAGCGTGTAAACCAGTTTTTTGTGGTGTAAACCACGTAGGTTTACAGTGTAAAAAAATGGTTTACACGCCGATGTTGTAGTCGCATATCAGTTCACCACGTCAGCCGGTTTGGAAGGTGACTGAGGCGGATGTTATGCCCCCCAAGCGGAAGGGCCTCAATGTTCAGGCTACCTTACTCGACCCGCTCGAATGTCCTCGATCAAGCTCAGCTGGGAGTCAAACTCCTGGCGTTGGTCATCAGTGAACCCTGCGCGAAACGGTGCGATCGATGCCATCTCGCGATCGGCGGCTTCGAAGTCTCTGCAGTAGGCCAAGATCACAGCGTAGAAGCTGCGAGCACTGGAGAGCTCACCCAATAGGTGCGCTTGCTTGATGAGAGGGATAATGTTGCTGCCGACCATTTTGCGTGCAGCTTGAAAGTCACGCATATCCATCATGTCTTGAGCAGCGTCCAGGCCAGTCCTCACCACTGAGCTGAATGACTGGGTACACACAAAGAATTTCCATGCATACAGACGATAGAGCTGTGGGTTTATCCCTCGTTTCTTTAGTAGGAGTGCTTTGACTTCGTAGGCATTCGCGAGGTGGGATACCAATCTGGTATCCGCAGATACCTCGTTGAGGTGTTCAATGACTGAGTTGATCGGGCGCCCATGGATCCACTGCTCATCCATGTGGAGCAGCTTGAGATGTTCATTGATTACTTTCTCGATCATTTCTTCGGCTGCCCAGTATTGGTGGACTCGCCATAGCGCCACTGCAGTGTTGTAATCCAAAGTAAGACGCCGGTCTGGAGTCAGGGCGGGTAGTTTTTTGATGAGCTCGATAGCGTCGTGAACACCTTTAGCGTTCTGCTGTAAGCCTTGCCACTCCATTTCCTTTTGGTGGTAGGAAAGCAACGCCCGATCTGACAGCTGATGATTGGCTACCAATTGGGCCATTAAGGACAGATAGATCGGTTTCTGTTCCGGGTTCTCCGATCGATTCGTAATGAAGAAGAGAGAGTCGAACGCCCAAAATCTAGTCTCTGCATCAAGATCAGAAGACTTGGACGCCTTTTCCAGATAATCGATGAGCAGTGGCCCTAGCCCTGTCTCCTGGAAAAGCTCGTCCCCGGCCAGCTCAATGAGAAACTCGCTCTCTTCAAGATCGATCAACGTCTTGATGAGCAGCCTGAGCCTATGGTGGCTACGCGATTGCTTCAAGGAGCTCAGGAGCAGATCTTTAAGCACTTCCTTGGTTGCCAGCAAGCGTGGGCCTGCCACGGCGTGCAACTCGCTTGCTCCAACCAATCGCACGGCATCGTGGAGTTTGATTTCGAGGCTGCCTTGCACCTCCAAGACGCCGAGCGCACGAAGTGCTCGGATGGCCTGATTAACCGCAGCAGGAGGTGTTGTTGCGTAAGCTGCCATCAAGCTCTGCAGCTCGTTTTGTGTGATGGCGACATCGACCATGCTCAGAAGGGTGACGATGTGCTGGCTCGTTTCTGGGAGCCCTTTGTTCACCTTGGCAAGAATGAGTTCCTGTGCGGTCGTTTCCAGCGTGGCCTGTTGCTCCAGCGCGGTACAAAGCGCGGATAGATCTCCCGCATAGTCCTTGGCTGCGAGTCTGGCGGCGCTTTGGAGGTACAGCGGCATGCCGGCTGTCAGTACGCGGAGCCTTTCCATGGTCTCAACGTTGCCTCTGGCACCCAGGCAAGAGGCCTCTGCCGCCACGGAGTCCAAGCTCCAACCCTGAAGCACCTCCCGACGCACCCCCGTCAGTTGCTCCACTTCCTGGGTCGACCCGACGGGTTGGCACAGGAGGATGAAGCGCACTTGCGTGGTACAACCGCACACTGCTTGCAGATCAACTGCAGGAATTTCGTGAGCATTGTCGATGATCACCAGTGGCTCTATGCCTTGGTTTTCCAGGTGACGACCCAGTGCCGTCATCGAGTCGATGCCAGATGCGCCAGGGGCAAAGAGTTCGCCTATTTCGTGGGGCTTGTCGACTAGCCCGCCGGCGATCTCCCTCACTAGGGATCGTGCGAAGGCTGGGCCTGCCGTCTCACGTGCGTCAAAGTAGATGCATGGTTCCGGGGTATGCATTGCGGCCTGAGCGCACCAGGATGTTTTGCCCGCACCGGAAAAGCCGCAGATGATCCGAATGCGCTCACCGTTGATGAGTGCAGGCTCGTCAATCTGCGGGAGATAGTGGGATTGAAGCGCCGGCAATCGTTGCAGCTGCGTTAGAAGCTGCTCGAACAGGGCAGGTAGCGATTCTGAGTGGAAGGTGTAACCACCTAGGTTCTGGTGGCCAGTGGCGGCGGCTTGCACCTTTCCCGCCAGTTTCCATACCAGCGATTCGGGTACCAATGCCCCATGAGGAATCGTTTCTGCAAGCTTCACACAGTCGGCCACTGCGCTACTCAGATCAGTCCAGCAATCCGGCAGAGACGTAAGCTCCGCAGGGCGCACCTGACCCGGATGGATGAACTGCACATCATCACCGAATTCCCCCTGCTTGATTTGGGAACCGAGTTTCGGGCCAGGGGGCTGGTTAGAGGCAATCACGAAACTAGGAGTGCCATGTCGTAAGCCCTGCTCGTGCTGCTCGCGGAGTAGCTGAAACCGATCTAGAGCGGTGCCGAGGTCGCTCGGGATAAGGGGATCGCTGCGAGTTTTAACCTGGACATAAATCCGGGTATCGGCGAGCACGACTTCGACGTCCTCATCTCGCTCGATCACCACACTCAGCACGTTTGATGCCTTGGCTTTGAACAGGCAAGCCACCGCGAACAGATGCTGATACAGGAAGCCTCCATGGACAGCAGCGATCCGCTTTTCTTGGGCTTCATCAAGGGTTGGGTAATCGACTGACATGAAGTGTTTCCTGCTTTCCTTGGCATCAAACGCGGCGTGCGTAATTGCATTCTGCTTGACCATTCGGCCTGAAAGCGACCGGTATCCAACGTACTGGAGCCAGACGAGCCCAGCCCGCGAACAGAGGGCAGAAGAGTACCGCGTGTACTCTTCTGCAAAGGGCCTTCAGTCGGTATTGGCACTTCTGATCAGAGGCTGATCACCTCGGCCACCCAGGGTCAGCGACCCCGAGTGAACGGAACCACAACCCCTGGTTCGCTCGGAGGCTTGGCCTGGGGAGCTTCAACACTTTTGAGCTTGGCCAGGTGCACCACAGCAGCGTTGCCGCTGAGGTAGCGCAGCGGCAAGCCGGTGAGCATTTCGATATCAGTTGCCGACAAACCAACGTAAGCGGATACCGCGTCGACGGGCATAACCCCCGATGACGCTAGCAACTCAATGGTGCGCTTGAGGAGCCGAGTTTGCTCAGGTGCGCGGCCATCGTCTCCTGGCTCAGCCTTGACGCCCCAGCGGGCAGAGCGGCGCTTGAAGAGCAAGCTCTTGGTTTCGTCGTCGATGATCTTTAAGGCCCAAAGGCGCATGAACATGGCGGCAACGGATACGCCCCAACGCTGCTTCAGCAACAGCAGGCTGTCCAGCGTGATCGGGCTTCGCACATCGGCGGCAAAGGTTTCAGCCGGAAGCAGGAACGCACCCGCAAATCGGTGTGCCTGGTCTTCCATCATCTTGTGTCGAACAGGGTCGGTCGAGCGCTCGATGCCTTTGTGCAGGATCAGGTGACCCAATTCATGCGCCAGGTCGAAACGGCTACGGAAGCCATTTTGCTTGTCCGCTGACAGCAATATCATCGGGCGATCCAACGCCTGGCTCCATGAAGAAAGGCCTTCGATTGTCGCGATGCCTGTTTCTTCACGAACCAGAATTATCCCAGCGCCTTCAACTGCCATGGCCAGATCTGGGATAGCGCGTCGCCCCAAATTCCAGAGCGCGCGGCATTCATCTGCAGCTTCCTCGATATCCGCGCTCGTGATCTGCTCCGGATCCGTGAATGAGCGCACAGGCAAATTCACGTCTGGAAAATCCACGAATTCGCTGAGGGCCAGCGCGATGTCTTGAGCCCACTCCAACCGGGCTTCAAGCATTTTGCGAGCGTCGGAGTGCGCCGAGGCGTTGCTCCTGAACAGTGGGAGTGAGCACTTCTCTGGTAAGGGGCGAGTGAACCACTCCGGGGTCACATTGATGACCTGGGAGAGGCTCCTCAACGCCTCAGCTTCAGGGGATTGCTGGCCATTTTTCCACTTGCTGACGGTAGCAGGTGAAACCCCGACCATACTGGCCAAGGCAACTTGAGAAAGGCCGCGGGCCGAGAGCGCTTGTATCAGCCGCCCCGGCTCAAACCCTGTAATTCCACGACTCATGATGCTGTTTGCTGTCCTGTTTCGAGTAGGCCTTTCTTGAGCTTCGGCGTTGCCAGGTCGACTTGCAACTGAGGCGCCTCGTCGTAGCGAGCCAAGAATCGGCCCAATGGCTCACGGAAAAGCCAGCCCTTCATTTTGGTGTCTGGCACTGCAATGTGTATTTCCAGTGGCCGTTCAGGTTGGTTGGTCAACGAGCCGCTGAAGCACGCTACGAAGAAGAACGTAGCAGTGGTGATAGGTTCCGCTGCAAAAAGCGATGGCTGCACCAGTTGAGTAATCGACTGATTGGCCTCGGCAAGCTGACGGCGAATCGCGCTGCGACCACAATTGTTCCAGGTCTCCGAGGACATGTTCACCCGGCTGAACTTGAAAATTCCAGCATGCCCCACGACAACGCTGTTGCCTTTGAGCGGGGTGTGAACGGCATCAGCAGCGCGCAGGGTCTCGTCAAACGCTTCATTCATGAAAAAAGCCCGCATCTGACCCAACGCATTCTTACGATGGTTCTCGTCCATGTCCTTTGTCGCTTCATGGGCGCGAACTGCACCGACCTCGCAGGCGTCTTCAACGCCCATGATCAGGTCGCGCGGGACGTGCTGCATCAGCAACTCGGGAATGGTAAGGCTGCGGGGTTTGATCATTGAGTGATTCTCTAGTTTCGGATAACGAGATTATAGCCTCAAAAAATTTCGTGTGGATAGGCCCTGTATCGTTCGTGTTGAGATAAAAGCGAGGTTACCGTCGATGGCTAGCCTGCGATGGGGCGCGGAGCCGTCATTGGTTTGGTGGATTTATCCGAAACAAGGGGCTGACGATCAGCGCAGGTTTCTGGGAGGGGAGGGAGGCTCCGTTTGGCTACAGTGCGTGCCGCTTGGCGAACGAAGGAAACTTGAACGGGTAGGAGGCCTGCCAGAGGTCGAGCGGGTCGCCTCGGCTTTTCCTGGATTGCCTGGTTGATCAGGGCAGTCTCGCGGCATGTTTTTGCACACCTCAAGGCGGCTCATGCCAGCACTCGAAATCTGGAAAAGAGGGGGGGGTAGCACAGCGACGCGACAGTCCTAAACTGGCGAGTTTTCAGGTCAGTGTCAGACAAACATTTCTACAGGCGACATTTCGTACATAGTTGCGACGACCTGCATACCCCACCCCTTGAAAAATTTTAAGCGCGACGGAGTTTTATCTTTTGAAGGCAAATAAAAAGCGCGCTGACTCAGAATCTGTCGTCAGATGGATAGGACACCGTCGGTTTTTGCTTTCGGGTTGCTGCTCTGGCTGTTGCTTTTGATCTTGAAGTTGGTGTCGGCTTGGTAAGCCGGACGCCGTGATCTACAGCCCATGGCGGTCAGGGGAATCGTGGCTTCGGCGGCTTGCCGCCGCCTACGCTTTTGACTGCAAATTAAGAAATTTACAGACAAAAAATTGTCGTCTGGCGCGGCATTTAGAGACGGATCACTCCGTCTCGGGGCTTTGGGCCATACCTGGATCTGTAGAGTCAGAGGGCGGCGTTTCTGTGCAGACATTCAATGTCCCTCCGCCTGAGTTTTCTAGTGCGACTTACACGGCGGTGCCGCGGGCCACTCGTTTCCCAAGGCTCGGTTGAGGATGCTCAGCCACCAGGCGGCGCACAACCCTAGCTTCGCATGCATCGTTTAGTGGACGGAGTGCGGTGGCTATCCACCATGATGATAAGATCCGGCGGTTAGTTACTGCATCCGAGGAGTTAGATGGGTACTGAATTGAGCGAAGACGAGATGCGCCGGGCGCTTTTCGGTAGCATGGAACCTGCCCTGCCAGCCGCAGTGGCCTCCAAACCAGAGCCCGCTCCAAGCATAGTGTTCTCCAAGCCCGCTGCCCCGACAGACAAGAAGAAAGTTGCCAAGCCGTTTAGACCAAGAATCAAAGTCACGTTACATGTCAGCAACGAGTACGAAGGCCGCATGTTTGAGCTGATCCATGAGGCTGACACCCTCAGCACTCTGTTGGCAGAGCAGCAGGCAATCAAGGCTGCCCGAAAGAAATACCGATATGTTGAAGTGGTCTCAGTTACCCCGATCTGAGTGGAGCTGCACCACTACCATCGCCTAGACCGGTTGTAGTTCTTGGGCCGCCTGATTGATTGTCATCGCCCTTGCCGGAGCGCCGCCGGGCTTCTTGAGTCACGCCTTGCATCGATAATCCATGAGAGGAATGCGGTCGCCGCTGTTGGCAGGAGCCATGCTAAGCCGTATCCGTTCAGGGGGAGCGCATCCATCAATGCCGCAATGCTCCACAAATCCAGTGCCGTTCCTCTCACGCTGTCCAGAAGTCCCAATACGAGCGCTAGGGCAATCCGGGCATAGAAAAGCCCTTGGTCGACATTTTAATCAATGATCGCCACAGACTGATCTTTCAGCTCAGCAAGCAACAGTGGTTTCGCATATATTGCGCGTGCTCGATCGGCTCCGGCGGCCTAGTGTTCGGTCTGAAATGCCAACCATGGCACGGTCGGAGCCCTACGGCTGTTTCTCACCTGGAGTGGCGAGCATGCTGCTAGAGACCAGGTCAGGGGCTGATCGTCATCACGCTTGATCGGAGTGAGCTGCCTCCCTCAAGGCCTCTGCAAGCGTTTCCAAGGCATCTCGCAAACGCTGGTCTTCCCGAGGGTCATCTGTCTTGGGCTGGAAGGTGAGGCAGTGACGCAGCAGCGCGTCCGCGTCGTTGTGATTTAGATCAAATTCGATGAGCATGCGAGATTCCGTTGTCGTGATGCTTGCGCCGGCCATGATAATTCAAACCCTGGCGAGTCCGGGGAGGGCACCGAGGAGCCTGGTTTTGATTGCAAATGCAGAGCAGCTTGTTTGGCTGCGAGCTGCTCAGATTTACGGGCCTGAGCTGGGTCATTTCCTTGATATCGCGATTGGCACATTCAAGAGGTCACCAGGGCTTAAAGGATTAACTCGCCTGTATGAGAAGAGCATCGGAGAGCTTGGGTTGGAGGCGTTGCTCATGTCGCTCAACCGTGGCAGTAAGGTCTGGTTTTATCCCTTGCCCGGGGGTGTTGAGATTCGCCCGGAATTGCGGTGGCATCTTTTCTACTCATTGCGTCGAAAACTGATCCTCGACGAGTACCTCACGGACGCCATGGTGGACGACCACATCAGTGCAGATCTGGGGCTATGATGCTCGGGCCCTGCGTATGGTTGACACCGTCCTATGGTCACGTTCTGATTAGAGGTACTGTCAGCATTCGCAACAGACGGTTTCGATGGGTTAGTGGCGCATGCGTTCCACTCCTATCGGAAGTGGCTTTTGAGCGGCGTGTGTCAGAGGGAGCGCTTGTGCCAAACTCAAACGAGCATGTTCGGCCTACCCAGAGAACGTCAGGTCTAATCAGTTTCGGGAAAATGGCGGCGTTTGGATTGGCTTGATTACATAGCAAGGAGCAATTTTGGTCAACGTGATTAATCAGCTGCATGCGAATATTTCGTCATCAATAAAAAATGGTGAGGGCTCGCATGTTACTTACATAATTGGTAACAATGGTGCTGGTAAAAGTAGGATACTGGCTGAGCTTGCTCAGCATTACGGATTGGCTGATCAAGGGCATGTTGATTCAGTCCTTTGTATAAGTAATGCTGTGACGGACAGGTTTAAGTTTGGTTCGAGTGTTGATGTTAAAGTTAAATATCTCGGCAGTCGAACCGTAGGTAATGCAGTTCATTTGACTTTGCTTGCGCGATCGATTGCGAAAAATTTGTGTGAAGGTATTGTTAGTTCGAAATTTGAACTATTTGATAAAATAAAGGCTGCTCTTGGTACTGAGTTTTATCTTGCTTTACCTGGTCTGCGAAAAAAGCCTAAATCCGGCTCAATGGTATTAGAGGACTTGATCGACAAGCGCCGCCTGAATGGTGTTGACTTGAATGATGTGTTTTCCGAACAGGCGAGAGTGTGGATGACCAGTTTGTTCGGCAAGAATTACCCTTTCAGTGAAATGTCGGTCGAGCAGGCGGGCGAACTACTCAAGTTTTTTTCTTTTACTCCTAATGTAACATGCGAAATCAGAAAGAATAATTCTTTTGTATCTTATGCGAATCTTAGTTCTGGAGAGCAAAACAGGATTGCCCTTGCCGTTAAGTTGCTGAGCCACGCTGATGATCGTATGCTTGTGCTGATTGATGAGCCGGAGTTGAGTCTTCACGTTCAATGGCAAGCTGAATTCCATAGGTTTCTAGGCAGGCTTTTAGCAGGCTATAAAAATTATCACGTTGTTGTTGCTACTCATTCGCCAGTTATTGTGTCTGAAGCTGCCAAAGACATGCCTGGAGAGTCGCGCTCGATTATTCTTCTTGAGGAGTCTGAAGTGAGTGATGCTAGCGATATCTCCTGTCGTGTTGCGAGTGCGGATGATATCAAAAGTTTCGATCAGACCGTTTTGGATTATTTTAAACTGGCTACCTACAATAGTCCTTATATTGACATGAAGATCGCTGAGATCATGCTGGAAGCGGCGAATTCAAATGGTCTTACTCAAGAGGTGGAAAGAAATATTGATGAGTTGGATGCATTAAGAGCTGTCAAAAAGGTTACCGACGAGACGGATGCGGCTATTTTAGAGGCTATCGATCTTATTCAGAGGCATTTCGCTCACAAGACTGAGCGCGCTTCATGAAGACAATGGGCAGTTCGGACGCGAATCGTGTGCTTTCTGATTTAGAAAGCTTGGTCGATGCTGAAGCCATCACCGTGACAGATGCGTGGAAGGTGTTTAAGTCTCCTGGCCTGAAGCACGAGTTCAAGAAGATAAGCCTTCGTCTCACGCCGATAGAAATTGAGGCTGTAGAGTCATTGTTGGCTGCTGTGAAAAGCAGGTTAAGGACTGGTGCGCGCAAACGATGCGCCTATTGTCGCCGGCCTATGGGAACGCATAAGATGTCATGGCATATAGAGCACATCAAGCCCAAGTCGAGGTTTCCAGAGCTTATGTTCTCGATGAGCAATTTGGTGTATGCCTGCATAGATTGTAACTTCACAAAAAATACTGAGATTGATAATCCCAAGGTGTACCTGTTCGACATCATAGATCCAGGGAGTACGGGGTTTTCCTATTCCGCCCACTTGTCTTATCTCCAAGTCACTACGGAGCATCTTCACTTTTTGAAATATTCCCCGATCTCACCAGAAGGCACTAAAACCTATGAGCGTTTGTTGCTCCAAAGAATTGAAGCGCTTGAGGTTGTGTCAGGTCTCAATGGTCATATAAGAGATCTCAGCCACAGGATCGATGATGCCGTCGTTGAGTGCAACGATGACGATAATGGTGAGATAGGCCTTTTTTTGACAAAGCTGAAGCTGAAAATTGTCACTCGCTAGATGGGCGCCGGTGCGAGAAAAAAATCATGGTAATACTTGTTCAACTGCTGCCTGTTGAGAGCAAATGCAACTTGCGTTGCAGCCCTATGTCAAATTTTCGCCTTTAGCCGGACTGTGGATCGCATGATGCTGCTGCAGTAAAAATAGGCAGGCCGTGCCGGCCAAATTCACGCACATGGTGGCCACGCTTTCACTGAGATTGTCGGCAGCACTTCCACGACCATGCGCGTCGCCAAACTCATTGCGTAAATCCCCAACCGTTTTCATCATGGCGGCCATGTCCTGGACGGCTTGTTGCACCTTCGGCGGGCCCTGGTCTAACCGCAAGACTTTGCAGGTTGCCTTAAACAACTGATCTCCTTGTAGGTGACGGTCATTCCCATGCTGGATCAAAATCCATTTTTGGGTCGCCTCCCAGAAGCTTCTTGCGGCTGTCAGGGCACCGGCTGGGTCGTTGGGATGACGGTTGAGTGCTTTCGCCCAAAGCGTGTCAAGGTGTTCATCCCCTAAACGACCTAGCAGTGCGCCCAGATGGTAGTCGACGGGCTCCAATTGTCCGATGGCTTCTCGCAACAGCTGTTCGCCTTCATAAGTGAGCCCACCGATGACGATGACCTGACTGCAAAGCAGATCACCGCCCAACGACTCCATGTGTGGCAGCTGTTTGTTGATCAAGCCCTTTTTGCAGGCATAGTCGAGTGCCTTGGCCGTCCCCTGAAAGGCTTGCAGCGCTTCTCGGGTGTGATCAGCAGGTGAAAATTCATTATTCCCATGTTCGACCTGCCTGAGCACGTCCAGCAGTGTCCGATCCATGACGCCATCCTCCCTAAAGCCCTGCACCCTTGAGCGCCGTTGCTCGACGACGTTTTACCTGAGTCCGATGGCTCAGGGGTTGACCTGCCGATTTACTCAGGTTTGGAGGCAGGCGTCTAGCAGATACCTCTGCTTGGAAGAGCGACACCCTCTTTGAGGGTGCGTTTGGGTTAGTTACAGCATGCACCTCCCCGGTACAGATGTTCCAAACGTCCATGGCCATCGACTTTCCGGGACTTGGTAGTGCGTACGCCTGCAGCATGAAGATGGCGATGCTCAAACGTAATCTAAGGATCTACCCATGTGTCTGCTGATCGCTCGGAGTGGACTCGGAAGGGCACATGTAGTCGAGGGCAGTGCTCGCGACTTCTGAATAGACCGCCTTATCAAGTCATGCCTTTCCTGATTTCTGATCCCATCTGGCAAGCGATATGGCTCAATCGTCGAGGTTGGCCGCGATGTGCTGAACCAGCTTGAGCGGCGCGGGGCTGTTGATGAGGTCATACAGGATGTCACGCTTGCCTCGCGGTAATTTCTTCATGATGTTCTTGCCAGCACGGCGAACGGCATCGTCTGTACCGTGAATGCGCTCGGCCAAGAGCAGAACCAATACGGCGTCACTGAGAGTCATGGTGTGCCTGGGTCAATGTGGGGTGGGTCGATGATGGCGGCGACAACTAACATGTGTTCTTACGCTTTATCCAACTCTTGGCTGAGTGCCTGGCTTCGGACAGCAGCAGCTGAAATCGCCTCTATGAACGCGAGCTTTACTGCGCGATCATCTAGAACCTGTACGGCGGCTTCAGTGGTACCACCTTTGGATGTGACCCTCTGCCTCAACGTTTCTGGCGCCTCGGAAGACGAGTCAGCCAGCAGGGCAGAGCCTCAGCAGGTCGCTAATGCAAGTTGGCGGGACTGCTGGGGAGTGAGGCCAAGCGCGAGCGCCGCCTGCTCAAGCGCTTCAATCAGGTAGAACACATAGGCCGGGCCACTTCCAGAGACGGCGGTGACCGCATCCAGCTTTGAGTCATCATCGAGCCATAGATGCTGGCCCACCGCTGCTGCGACAGCGCTCACGATGCTCCTGTCCCCAGCGCTCACATGCTCGGAGGCTACTAGTCCCGTCACACCCTCTCTGATCAATGCGGGAGTGCTTGGCATGGCTCTGACCACTCGGGTGCTGTTGAGCATGCGCTCCAGCGTCCCTAGCCGCACGCCAGCGAGCAAACTGATGATCAGATTGTCGCCGAGCAACGGGGTGAGCAGGGGTAGAACATCACGCAATTGTTGAGGCTTTACTGCCAAGACCAGGACGTCGGTTTGAGCGAACGCTTGATCCAGTACCCTCTGGGTGTTTACACCGTACTCACCGCGCAGACGCACCATGCTTTCTTCAGACCGTACGCATACGTTGATGCGGGTCGGACTTACTCCGCCAGCAATCAAACCTGAAATGAGCGCACAAGCCATGTTGCCCCCACCCAGAAAGGAACACGTGAGGTTTCTGAGCGAGTCAGCAACGTTTGAAGGATCGAGCATGGCGCAGGTACTCCGCGATGAACAGTGCTGCTGGCCCAGACTGGCGGCGTACCGTGGCAGGCTGACTGCCATGGAACACAGCCAATCGTCAAAATGGGCAGGCAGGTATTGCGCCAGATTCTACCAGCAGTACCTAACACAGACTCAGGATCAACGAGCGGATCGTTTGCCTGCCTTTTTGTTTCGTGCGTTGGCGTACGTCAGGTTGGCCGACTTCGCGATGTCTTTGGCGATCGAATCAAGACTGGGATAGATGAAGGCTTCGTTGATGCCTAATTTTGCCAAGCTGGCCAGGATGGCTTTGGTAGACGTGTACGGGATGAAAATTTTTGAGATGAGGTCTTGTAGAGGGGTGTAGTAGTCAAGTGGCGCGATCTGCGATCCATGAAGTGTGAATGTACCGCTCTGGGCCCGGATTCGCGTCGTCATGTGGGGGGCGGTGATACATACCGGTAGCGTGGATATATCTTTTGCGAAGGGGTCGATGTATTTGTCCCAGCTTTCTGCATGTGAAGCGATATCAATCGTCTTGGGCTGCAGAATCGTTTGTTCATTGATCTTCGTCGGTTCAATAGCAAACACCGCGAAGCCTTCCTCACTGAAATTATCTTCCTCAAATCGCTCGCATTCAGCCTCTCCATCGCCTTCGCGCACTTGAGCACCCTGGGCTGCAAAATACAATGCCACTAGGGCATTGGTAGACCAGTCGAGCAGTCTCGTCGGCAATCCGTGGTGCTGAGCGATGAACATCCACTCGAATTCGTTCGTGGGTTGCTGCTCCAGAAATGGTCTGCCTAGCTGCTTGAACTCCTGGAGCATTTTTTCCGAGTCCGGGCCGGAGTAGACCCCACCACTGCTGAGTCTTACTGCCGTGTCGTCAATCTCTTCGCCAAGGTGGTCATGAGACTGATGGATATTTCGCAGTGCTCCAGGTATGAGCCGGTGACTGGCGCTCGATTGTCCTCGGAACCACAGTGAGTTGGGTTCGTCAGGTTTCAAGCTGTCAATGATGCTTACGAATTCTACGAGCGTCCTGGCTGTATAAATTTTCACAATAGCCTCTTGGAATTTTGATTTCTGGTTGTGCCATCCAATGCTACACGAGCAGCTCTGTAGAGCGCTTGACCTGTGTGCACCCAGATGCTTGTCCTGGAAAGCGGTTTGGGGATTTAGACCTGCACTCATCGGGTATCGGGGATGACGCTATGCACCTCGACGTACATCTGGAGTGCCTTCATCAGCGTTTTGCGGATGTGTTCGCGCAGATAGGTAGGCTGCAGCACCTCGATCTCATCAGCGTTACTCATCAGGAACAAACGAAGCCCCTGTGTGTCTTGGACGGAGCACTTCAAGATCGCTCCCGCTTCGGTAGGTTCGACCTCCTGTGTCTCGTTCAGGCGATTTTCTGTGAGCCGGTTCAAGAGATTCGGCCCCAACCCCAGCACGAGATCAATCTCCTCCTGGCCGTGGACGGTCATGAGATCCTTCTGGATAGCGAATGAATCGAACCGGTAATTTTTAGGGTCGGGAATGTCCAAGAAGCTAGTGCTTACGCTGACCACGCGATGCAGCATCAGGACACAGGTCATTCCAGGGCCATTGCTGCTGTACTTGCCACGCGAAGCACCCGGCTCAGGTGCTTCGCCGCTTGGCCATTGTTCTGAGTCCACGTAAGCGGATAGATAAATATTGGAATCCTGGAATGAGAGCGCCAAGGGCTTCAGCAGATAGGTGCATTCCGCGTCCTCGGCATCCCGCGGCTTGTACACCATGGTGAGGCTATGGCCAGCCAATAAAGCGGCTTGAATGATATCCAAGTGGGCCGGGTCGTAGATGCCAGGGAGGAGGGTCATGAATCGCGTGCCGGACGTGATGCGGCCTTGTGCAATCAGGTCTTGCTTTGAGTTCCGAGTGACTACGCCCAACGCATAGTCACGCAGCTTGACCAGTTGCTTGGTCACAAGCTTGAAGCCGAAGCGCTCAGAATGCTGCAGCATCGCGAGTAGGGTCATCGATTCGGTCGGCGTCAGTACCAGGTCGAGGCTCACATTCTTGTGCAACCCCCATTGAAATGACTTTTTACCTTTGGGTTTCTCACCGACGACCTGCTCATCTTTGGCGAGGGCTCGCAGATCACGCAAGGTCGTTTTGATGTGAGGGATTTGCTCGGCCCATTCAGTTTGCAGGGCATGCAGTTCCTCGGTCGTCAGCGGAGTTCTTGCACGGTGCAAAATCTTCGTCAGCGTTCTGCGGCGCAAATCTTTCGGCTTAATTTCGCTCACATCAGGCACTCAGGGACAAAAAGTGTCCTTATGGTGCTGCAGTATCGCTTTGCCAGCAACGAATTTTGGACATTGCCCTTGGAGTGCTTATGAAAACCCGAGTGACCCGTCGCATCTATCCCCCATACAAACAACGCGCAGAAGTTAAAACCTTCATCGAGTGGCTCGCCCTGCACCTTGGTTCGAATCAGCCGCTTAAGCATGAGTACGTCAACCGGAAAACGGGTAAGCATTGGCAGTTCACTGACCTGTACGACGCTTACCAACAGTACGAGTGGCAGCACCCAGGAATACCGCATTTGAAGGTGAGCGCTGGCAGTTGCGCCACGAGCAACACGAGTGCATTGAATGCGCTGAGCACTGATCTCAGCGTGGCAAGCTGCGATGCCACCATGCTGCGAGGAACGAAAGCTACGATGTCCTGGGGTGGCGTGTCGGCGCACAACAATCAGTGGCTTGAGGCCAATCAGAAAGGCTTGGCCAACATGGTTGCACAGGTCGTACAGGTGCTGCGTAGTGGGGATCTCGACAGTCCTCGATTCCTGAAAAGTCTTCGCTTCAACGCAGGCATGACTAAGGTGTATTCGTTGATCTGCCAGGACTTCATCATCTACGACAGCCGCGTCGCCGCTGCCCTGGGCATGCTCGTCATCATCTTCTGTGAGGACAAGGGCATCCATGCTCTTCCTGACGGCCTGCGTTTCCCGTGGGCTCCCGCAAAGGAGGGGGAGAGCGCCGCTGTCCCTAAACGTCGTAATCCAAGTAAGGGCGACGCATTCAAATTCCCGGGCTTGCGACGCGGGCACCATCATGCGATCTGGAACATGCGCGCAAGCTGGATCTTGAGCCAGGCATTGGCCCATCAATCCGCAGCGACCAGCCCTTTCCTCAGCGGTGGTGCAAACGCGCTGCGTCGGCTCGAAATGGCGCTCTTCATGATGGGGTACGACCTCGGCATCGCAGCGTGAACAACCTTGAGTACGTCGCCTGACATCAAATCATTGATCATCGATCTCATTGGGCATGGCGTGTTGGACGCAACGCTCAGAGCGCTACTCACCGGACAATCGCCGAGCCTGGCCGTGGGTGACATCGATGAGGCACTTCTGGAGTTGCAGCGTCAGGGTGTGATCATTGGCGCTGGCGGAATGTGGCTACCAGGGCATGCTGAAATCGTGGAGTGTTACAACCCCGCGATTTTGGAGCAATTGCTCAACCCGGGGGAGTTCGTGGAGGTCGATGTCGATGAGCTGATCGCGGAGCTTGAAGCCATGCTCGTGAAGGCCCGGAGTGCCAAGAGCTAGACGCTGCCTCTGGAGGATCAAGCGCCTCCGTCTGAGCTCAGAGATGCGCTTTTCGATGGGTCTAAGGATTTGATCCTGAGGTCACGCTTTCTCTTGCTCAGCGAAGCACAGTTCAGCTTGCGAGTATGGGGCAGTCGTCCTTTCCAGGCGGGATAGGATGGCTCGGGTTGGGCGGATGTCTGAGACCGAGCTGAGGCCAAGGCTCTTGAGTGCACCCATTGCCTCAAGGTCGGCAATGTCGGCTTCGAGGTGCTGCAATAGGGTCTTAACGGTCTGGCCGCTTTCCACGCTCAACGTGAGAGTGAACAGCGTTAATGGACTGAGCCCCAGCGCCCCACTGATGGCCGTCAGCTTGTCGATGGTAGGGCTAGATCGCCCCTGCTCCAGTTTCGACATATAAGTCCGACTGGTGGTGTCGGCCATGTGCTTCTGAGTAAGCCCGCGGCTGACGCGCATGGCTTTCAGTACAGTGGCGAAGCCTGTTTTGAGCGACATAGATGCTCCTGGCCAAAGCGAGGCGAGAAAAGCTTTCCACGCTTGCTTGAAGCGGCGGAAAGCTCTGACATAGAGCATCAGAGCGTATCACGAGTGCCCCGGTAGCTTGAGCCTATGGCGAATTAAAATCGGCATGCGTAAAGCATGTCTTTGGATATTCCTCTGAGCTCTCCAAATTTCAAGTACTGGCTTCGAACCTCTTCAACGAAGTCGAGGCACTTTTTGTTGAGTTGCTCAATCCCCCCTAAATCACTTTTTAAGCTGCAGAACCATTTGGATGTTGGTTCACACGAAGGGTGGGGGCGGCTCGGATAGAGACTTTTGGTGTGAGGGCACTCATTTTTTTCTGATGATAAATGGATAAGATCTATTTGT
Organism: Pseudomonas sp. NPDC087817; assembly: GCF_044742875.1. Classification (NCBI taxonomy): domain Bacteria; kingdom Pseudomonadati; phylum Pseudomonadota; class Gammaproteobacteria; order Pseudomonadales; family Pseudomonadaceae; genus Pseudomonas; species Pseudomonas sp. NPDC087817. Next base: position 72,362 of record NZ_JBIUVJ010000002.1, on the reverse strand, counting down.
TTGTTGAATTTATTTGCCCTTCTGTAGCTGATTACGAAAAGCGGATCTCCATGTGCGATTGTGTTTCTTATCGTCTTCAGTGTTTCGAAAATGTCCCAAAATTTCAAGGATTTTAGTTTTACATTATTATTTGTGAGTTCTTGTATTTTGCTGGCTGCTTCAAAGCCATCTGAAAAATTTTTCTGATCTAAGAAGTATTGTTTTTGATATTCTTGGTGAGATAGCACATGGGTCAGGCACCAGAAGGTTTTGACGATCATGCTCTCAATTAACGCAACGTGTTTGACGAGAATGAGCTCATTCTGAAGCTTTGCAAGCGACTCGATAGTTTTCAGGGGTTGAGTGCTGCTGAGTTTTTCTATATGTATTTCATGCAGGGCATCCCAGTCTTGCTGGCTGTGCGCCATGTTTTCTCTTTCAGTGAAGTTGCTTTCGCTCTCGCTAGTCTGAGCGTTGTACTCCGTGAGGTCTCGCTCATGGTTTTTTATCAATGAGGCTATCACGTCGCTCAAGCTTTTTAGTTCGTTTCTCACATGGTTAATGCGCATGAGTGACATACAGGTTCCTTTGCCAAGATGTTCTTTTTTTCACGCTAATGGCTATTGATTCGATCAACGCCGAAGCCAGTTGTGCCCGAGGAGCACAACTGGCCACGTGTACTTACGCTAAGTCATTGTGACGGTGGATCCAGTGGGCAGGGATGAGCCCGTCGTCTTTGCTCTGCCATGCCGCTACGGGCACCGTGTCAGCGACTTGGCCCCAGATGTCCGGGCCCGCATGCTCAAGGACGATGATCTGGATGAAATGGCCTGCACGCTTGAGGCCTTCAGCCAAGACTTCGAAGATTCGGCGCGTGGCAACGACATCCGCTGGCCGGGCTTGATTCACCGCTTCGAAACCTGCATCCAATGCGTTGATGCCACCGGTATTGCTTGGGAAATACACCTGGCTCGGCTGGTCGATCACGATGAAGCTGAAAGGGGGGAGCTTGCGATTCTCGTCCTTCGACAGGTATTCATGAATGCCGAGGAACGTCGCGATGTGATACCCCATCCAGTTCGCACCACTGCCGATTTCCCAGAGAAAATCCCGCTGGCCGTGGGAGTCGAAGCGAAGCGTGAGCTCTTTCCGATCAAGATAAATCTGAGCGCCAGGCGTTCCGTTCAAGCCGAACTGATCCGCATAGTCCTCGAACATCGGGGCCAGTTGGGCATCCACCTTCCGCTCTTGCTCAGCCATGTCGGTCAGCGACATCTGGAAGTTGTAATGCCGAATCAGGCTTTCCAGCTCGGCCATGCGCTTGGTCAGACCCTCGTCTGCTTCAGAGCCATCCAGTTGTTTGATCAGCCGGCTGATCTCACCCGCCACGTAGTAGATCTGGCCAATGGCATTACGTGTGCGCTCATCCTCTTGGATCAAGCGACCCTGCTCTCGCACCAAACGAGACAGCTCACGCTCCTCCTTGGCACGTTGCCGTTTCAGCGTAGCCAGTTGCTTGTCGACGACGGGGTTGTCCTTGAGCGCGTCCGAAATCCGGGTGACCTTGTTGACCTTTTCTTCTAGGTTCTCGATCACCATAGGCAAGGCGTTGGTGAACGAGCCGCAGGCCACGCAGTGCCCACCATCAGTGACGCTCTGCTTGAGCCAGTCGAGCCCAATGACATGGGACTTCTCAGTATCAATCGCCGCGACGAATCGCTTGCTGTTACGCGCCAGGTGGTCGAAACCATCGATCTGGGCATCAAACTCGTCAACTATACGTTGCTGCTTCCCGACCTCCTCGATGACCACCTTCAGCTTTTCTGAGATATGCAGCCGTTGAGGTTCCAGAAGTGTCTGCTCAAGCCGCCCTTCATGGGTCGCGATGACGACCTTCTTGAGCAGTTCGACTTTCTGAGCACCCTGGGTGCTTGTGCGCTCAAGCAAGCCCAGCTGAATGCAGCGATCAAACAGTTGGTCGACGTCAGCGTAGTGGCTTGCCTTTGCCGCATGGTGGACTGCTAGCTGCTTGCGCAGCCGATCCTGCTCGCGCTGCGCTTCATCGCGACGCCGCTCATTCATGATGTAGTTGGCATCCACCATACCGAGCGCGTAGGGCATGGCGCGCGTCAGGCGCTCCTTGTGAGCAAACGAGTCGGTTTTGAAGAACAGGGTGTTGGGGTTTGCCACGATGTGTTGAGGCAGGAAGTTGAACGCTGCCATGTCGCGATAGGAGCTGCGGCGATCAAAGCTGGACGGCTCTTCCTCATCGGAGTGGGGGAGATCACTGACCCGAACCATGCCATCAAAGGCGGCTTTGTACTGCGCCAGGGAATGGGTACGGTAAACGGAGTCCGGGATCTGTTCATCGTCGACCTCCAGCATGCAAAGCTCGTTGGAGCCTTGGGAGTTTCCTGGAGTACGTCGCGCGACGATGTAGGTGGTATCGAGAAGGCGGATCTTCATCCCGAACCAATCGACTGTGTCGCGGATGATGCCGATCGGAATCTGGCACTTGGTCGCGCCCAGCACGTAGTCAATGATATGCACAATTGACGACTTGCCGGTGCCGCTCAGCCCGTAAATGATGTTGATCTTCCCGTCTTGAAAGGGAATGACTCGTGGCTCCAGGCCAGGGCAGCGAGGCCAGAGGATGACAGCGTCAATCGTGAATTTCATTGGGAATCCCAAACAAGTGCTTGTACAGGTTTTCTGTCGTGTCGGTGGCAAACCACTTCGCCAGTTTCTCAGTGGTCTGCAGCATCGCCGCGGGGATGGTGTTCTTGATGCCTCGTGGCCAACGATCGACCAGGACTTGGAAGCTGTTCTCACTGCCCTTGGAGCCGATCTTTCCAACCAGACGCGAAGAGACGGCGAGATTGAGCCCTTGTAGGGTGGTAGCCGCATGGGCAGACACCCTTCGCTGCAGATCAATTTTCAACACCGGGGTCTCCCTGAGCACTGCACTCAGGGTGGAGCGGCTGGTGCGCGGGCTCAACGCATCGCGTGCGCGCTGATTCCACACCAAGGGCAGCACCAACATCAGTTTCGGTAGATCCGGGGTTTGCCCAAGCCCTGCCTCTTGGTATTCGCCTATGAAGTGCGTCAGGAGAAAGCAGGCCAATGACGAGTTGTGGATCAATTGATGATCCAGATACACCTCACTCATGACTCTTCCTCCGAGGTCGGCGCTTCACGGTGCCAATGGATGGGGGATTGTGTTCCATCGGCATTGGCCATCCGGTGATAGGTGCCGCTGAACAGGTACTGAGCCGTGGAGTTCACCCGTCCCACCTTCATGGGAAAGGTTTCTGGAAACAAGGTTTTGGTCATCACAGATCTGTAATCAGCCGTGGCGTAGTCATCCAGCGACGTCATGTTGTCCAGCTGGTGGCGGTCGTTGATCGCTTCCCAGCGATCACTGAGCACACGCTCAGCTACATCAAAGTCCGCGGCCAGAACTCCACCAGATTCCAGAAGGCGGATGCGCTCAGAGTAGGCGGCACAGTAGAAGCCGAATTGCTTCATCAGCAGGTTTTTCGGCATGTTGATTTTGGTGAGTTGCTCCACGAACAGCATGTCCGCGGGGTCGATCTTCTCGGCCCACTCTGCGAACTCGGTTTTCTCGAAGGGCAGAGGTTCCCAAGGGCCATTCATGAACGCTTCAACGAGCGTTTGACGCTTGTTGTAGTAAGGCTGAGCGGTCGTCCAGAAAGGCTTTCGGGCTACCCAGGTTTCCTGGCAGCGGTCGAACAGGAAACCGACCAGACCATGGTAGATGTCCTCAGCATTCGCCACCGCGTCCTCCGGTAGGTGGAGGGACGCGATCACCCGCTGCTTCATCTGGGCATTGAGCTGGCCGTCCTCAATGGACATGTGCTCGATCAGAAATGCCAAGTCGGCGTCCGAGTAGGCGATGACATCCCGGGCGATCTCGCCAGGCTTGCCTGTCATGCCGCCGGCATGGGTTCGAAGGGCAACGACCGCGTCTGCCACGTCTTGCTTTGAAAGGGCATCAGAAAGCCGCATGGCCAGCGTACCTTTCTTAAGCACTCGGTTCGTGACGAGGAGGAATTGCAACTCCTCATGCTCCTTCCGAGCAGCCGCTAACCCGTTCAACCAGATGCGGAGTGTCTTCCAAAGGTTTTTACTGCTGTCTTGCAGTGGGTTTTTGCGAGGTTGGACAGACAGTTTCGCTTGTTCTGACACACGCCGAGAACCTGTCGCTGTCTGGCTGATCTCTTCAACATCATCAGCCGTTTCAATGCCAAACCTGGTCTGCGCGTTGGGTGCCGTGAAGATGCGGTACAGCGCGCGTTCGTACTGGTAGCCATACCCCGCTGCGCTGGGGCTAGCATCTGGATCTTTCATCCTCTATCTCTCAGTCCATACCCGTGTAACGGCGGGGCCGAGCCCCCATTCCTCTTTCCATGGCGCAACGGGTAAAGGAATGTACCGGCGAAGATGTCATTTGGCCATAGCTTTGAGGTGCTAGATGGGCGGATGTGACACGGAATGACCCCATCGGCAACGGAATTCCGTTCACCCAGGCCTACCAGCATTTCGTCTCGGATGAGATCGGTGTGTGTTGTTTCTGATGGTCACTTACCCCGTCAGCCAGCGGTTGGGATTCGAAGGACTCCACGGTCAGGAAAGATCACTGCTCCAGCACGGGGGGGAGGGTGACCCAGGGAGGCACTCTTCTCACGGATTGGCACTTCTAGAAACGGTTCGGCTGGATCCCAGTACGCCCGTACACCGAGCAGTGCCGATCAGGCCATATGGTTACGATGGCCTTTCGCTCAGATGATAGCCACTGGGTGGGGGGATATGAGCCATCTAAAAGGGTAACTCGTCGTCAAATGTTCCGAAATCGTCCTCTGGGCCCGCTTCAGGCCGAGGGTTGGTAACTCCCGAATCGGAATGGTTGTCCGGTTGCCAACTATTGAGGTGATGCAGCCTGTCCCCCTTGAACTCCTCAATGCCAAGACAATGACTGCAGATAATGTCGTCAGCGTAAGTCGCGAAGTCAGTAGTGCGAACGATTATGTCGCGAAGCTGAGATTCGGAGATAAAGCCTGCAATCCATACCTTTCCCCAAGCCTTACGCGCGATTTCGCTCCAGGTTTGCTCGAAGCGGATCTGTGCGTTTCTGCTGATCGAACTGTCGTAAAGAATATTCAGGTTGCCTTCAGTTATGCTCAGTATTTTGACGGGCGAAAGTACACCTTGAATCAACCCTCTCTCTATCATGCCGATAATGCGGATGTCGACGCGGTCGTTCCAAAACACAGCAAGATTTTGAATGAACACCCTGGGCTCAGGAGTGAGGTTTACATTGAAGCAGTGAGTCGCACTGAAAACGGTGTAAGCACCTTCAGCATAATCATTCATGGGCTCTTCATGGACGATGTTGATAACTTTTGAGTAGTTCATGGCTGCTTCGCGTGGATGCTGATTGTATTGCTCACTGAAGTATAGGGTTGAGATGCTGTCAAGATACGAAGGTGAAGTTTTCCTGTGGATGTTGTTGGTGGGTTTAAATATTGATGATTTCGCAATTTAAGGCGAAATCAAGATGGTGGTGCAATATAAGTGCAAGGGTGCTTCTCTGGGGGATGAGGTCTGGTAGAGGGTTGCTCAGTGAAATCAGTAGGTTGCTGTGGGGTATGGTCAATAAAGGTTTAATTGTACGATGGCGAAATGTGGTGCTTTATTTTTTGACTGGGACGGGAAGGTGACTAGAGCTCGCAGATGTATTTATTGCTGGCAGGATAATAATGGCTTAAGTCGATGTTGTCTGGGGTGTCCAGAAGTTTAGTAGAATGCTTGCGTTGTTTTGAGAGTGTACCTATGGTTTCCCTAACTTGAGTGTTAGTCGCAGAGTTGGACGTGCTCTTGAAGGTCGATATATAGCATCAGCGGGGATTTTGAAATGCCAATGAAGAAAAAAGATGGTTGCTCTGTACCTCGTATGGCTCATTACTTTCGCGCGACCAATATTCTCGGCGCGTCGTGCCCGGAGTTTATCCCTGAATCATTCCCTTCCTATTGCCAGTTTGACGATGACGAGTGGTCGGGTGGGATTCTGCTCAGGATTGCCTTGCGTATGCACCATCTTTGGCCCACGTACGGGGTTCGCGAGGGCATGAGAACCATCCAGGGTGAGCACCCTGCGGTGTGTTTCACGGGTTTCAACCTGGCTGACCTCATCGCAGTGCGTGATGGCTTTACCCCGCAGAATGCCGCGGCCACTCAGTACGCCATTACGTTTCCTATAACGGCTGCGCTGAAAGGGGGGATTCAACCGGTCGTTCAATGGTCGAACGGCCAGGCTAGCCTGCTGGACGGGTCTTCAGTTGATGGATTGACGCCAGATGATGCCGACAACCAGTACCGGTACGTCAGTGACCAACCGACGGCGTCCAGCCAGCCCACTACGCACCCTGAATGGCGGTGGAGGTATCCCAGGAACTACCGCCGCAACATCAAGAAGATCGAGGCGAACGGTTTTGAAGATAACGTCATCCCTGGCCTGAAGATTACCCAGAAAAAATGGTCGGGCCTGGGTATCGTAGTGCCCGATATGCCGACGGCCCACAGGCTTCAGTACGACGTCCTCATGTTGATTGATCAGGGGCTGGTATCCGAAGCACAGTTCGATCACATCCTCGTCTGCGACCAGTTGCCGGTAACCCTTGAGGGGCTGGATGAGCAAGCGCTGTATGCGGCTTTCTCCAATGCATGCTTTGACTTCAAATCCTGTAGGGATGTCCCGGCGTTCAAGGCGGGGCTGGCTGCGATGGATTTCTCCACCCGCCTCATTGTGCTTGAGGCCTCGACCCCCAGGGCACCTCAACACGAGCGAGGAGGCTGCTGGCTGTGGTTTGAGGACAACAGCCACCCGTACGTCAGGAAGTTGGTGCAGGCTGGCCGTGTCAAACCGAACAACAAGGGGCGCTATCTCGCATCGCTGGACGAACTAGACACGAAGCGAGATCTGCGTGAGCGCCAAGAAATCGTGTTGGCTTTATCCGAGCAACTTCGTGAGAAATACGGCGTCCAGAGCAGCTATTTCAGTGTGAAGTATTCGTATTCCCCCGACGATGATCCAGCCTACGCTGGCAGGATCTGGGGTGGGGGATACTTCATCACGGCAACGATGGATGAAGATGACGAGTGAGCAGGGCGGGGATTGCCAATGCGGTTTCATCTAGCGATGTCGCAGGTCGGTAGAGGGGCAGGAGATGGGCATCCGCGGTTAATGGGATTCGTGGCATGGGGCCGGGAAGCTCCGCCTAACCTGACCTTGCACGGTTTTCCTTCTGCGCCCTATGCTAGCGCGACATACGGCAGTAACCGTGGAGCGCGGTCATGGAAGACAGAGAGCATTGGTTTTCGTTGTTGGCGGACAAGAATTGGGAGGCGATTGGCAAGCTGCTTTATCAAAAGAAGAAGGCCAAGGTACAGGATCCCTATCTGACACTAATGACCGGGTACTTTGAGACCGAATTTTTTACCTTCGCAGAACCCCTTCCTCCTGCTGAGCGCTCCAGGCAGTTTGAGTCCACCAATCTGATCATTGAGCTGAATCAGCATGGATTCAGCCAGGGTTTCGTCGATCAATTTGTTGATGAGCGGCTGAAGCTGATGCAAGACACCAAGCACTCGGCACTCCTCAACTATGCGCAGACGCACCAGCACCGTCCGCTTGCCAAGGAAATCATTCAGTCCTTCCTGCATGCCAAGCCTGAAGTGGTTGCAGCAAGTCTGAGGGAAAACATGACTGTCCGTGCCACAGAAGTAAAGCCCGGAAAGCCCAAGACCATCAGCTTGTTCAAATCCAAGCAGGAACAGAATTTCTACGAGGCGGTACGCCGGGTTTTCCCTACCCACCATCCGTATCCGAACGTCGCCTTGAGCTGTGTCCTGGATTATCCAGCCATCAAAGATCAGCTGTCGGAGCAGGCCAAGTCCTATTTCTTCCGGGGCATCGTCGACAACGTCCTATTCGACGTGGCCAGTGGATACGTGCCTCAGTACTTCATTGAGCTGGATAGCAGCTTTCATGATGACCCACAGGCGCAGGTCAATGACCAGCTGAAGGACGCCATCTTCAGAGCTGCCAACACGAAGCTCATTCGCATTCGCCCTTTGAATGCCAAGGCCTCTTCCGTGGACGAGTTTGAGCGACTGGTGCGGGAGCTGATGCGCCAACTTTGATCATGGCGTAACGTCTTTGGGCTGCTGGGCTGCTGGGCTGCTGGGCTGCTGGGCTTGTTGGTTGTGTGGGCCGGGGCTGAAGAGTTGGGAGGGGAGGCTGCGGCTGGACAGGCGCTCATCGGCAACGCCAAGAGAGGAGACCTAGACCGTCCCGCCCCTGGGCGGGATTGTGTCTTAGGGGATCGCTTCGCTGGAATCTCGGTGGAAACGCTGACTAATCAAGGTGTCCTAAGGTCTGATAACGGCTCAATTTTTTTCAGTCCAAGCGAATATTATCACCGCCATCAGTCTCGCCTCGGTTGCTGGCTCTGGTTAGACGTTGGAGGTTTCACGAGCGCACGGTACACATAGCTATTGGTCGGCTCATATTCTTTGCGCTGCATAAGATTAATGATTTTCACCCTTACATTGTGCTTGATGTACTTGTATGTGAAATATCGCGCAACCTTATCTTCATGGGTGGACATGATAATTTGTTTGTCGCTGAAATCATTGCGTAGAAGCTCTACAAGCGACGACATATTGATGTCATCCATGGTCTGCACTGGGTCATCAATGAGTATAGTAGAGAATCGCCGGGCATAGACACGGTTTAGGGCAAGGGTGAGAGCGATAACCACCGCTGAGATTTGGCCAGAGCTCATGGTGTTTATAATGTCGTGGTCTGTCGTCCAATCTGACACCAAACGCACGTTTTTAAGCACGTCATTGCCTTGGGGGTCTTTGATGAATACCCCTTGGCCTTTACCCGCTTGATGGCTTTGAAGGATTTTACCCGAATATATAAAGAACGGGATCTCGATGTCGGTGATAAGTTTTTTTCGATATTGACCTATCTGGTTTCCGACGACAGCTATTAGTTCGCCTGTTTCGGTCAATGCCACTTCAAGGAGCGCTTTCTGCTCGTCGAGTTTAAGGAGTTGCGCTGCTACTTCAGTGAGAGAGCTGAAATATTGAGACTTAATGAATCTCTCTTTTCGTTCAAGCTGAGCTATGTCGTAGCTGCGAAGCTTTTCACTTTCACGTTGGAAGTAATCTAAATAAACACGTTCGTAAATATCAGTACTGAATGATTCCGTGTAACCGTCAGGGGATGCGCCGATTTGTCCTCGGATTCTTTCAGACAGCAAGTCAGCTTTCTCTGAAATATAGGTTTGTCCACCTGTTACAGGGAATGCCGGTGCAATGAGATCTAGGTCAGAAATATCTTCGCTTTCCAGCCAACCACGTAGGCGTTCCACTCGGTCTTTGTTGGCCGCCGCTTTCGCAATTCTCGACAATTCTTCTTGCGACGGTGGCTCCCGCAGCTGTAGGAAATCGTCGCACGCCTTGAGCAGTGGCTTGAGTTGATTGTTTTCGAATTTTTCCCGCGCTGTAACCAACTCCCGGTCTTGATCGCCCAACTGGCTGCGCAAAAGATGCCCATGGTCGGTAATCGCTTTGTCCAATGCGTCATGAGTTGCATAGTCATGGCCACAAAGACCGCACGTGGTCTCTGTCGGATGTGCCTGCATGCTTTCATGCATAGCCGTGTGATGCTTCATCAATTCAGTGTAAATGGACGTCAGTCCCCTGAATTTATCTGTAAGGCCGATCAGTGAGGTTACTTCGTTGATGAATGCATCAGGGAAGTCGACGTTCAGGATCTGAAAAAGTTTAGCTGCTTCTAGGTTTTGCTGTATGACTTTAAAGTCACCGCTGTTGAGTATGTCACGTGACCGCTTGATATATTGATAGATGCCATGGTCTATTTCGATTTGATGGTAATGTTGGTAAGTGCCTGCATAGCCCACGTACTGCTCGATGAGTTCACGCTCTTGTGCTGCTCGCTGATACCAGCGTGAGCGCAGGAAGAAGTCTCTATGAGTAAATAGGGCGGATATTTTTTGCAGTTCAGCAATCGCTTTGGTCATGCGATCTTCGTTGAGCTGGGCAATTGTGGGGCGATCCCAGAACGGTGACTTCTCGCCCGTCAGCCAAGGCAAGGCATAGACATGTTGCTCCGTTTCTCCTGTAGATAGATCATTGATGGCCTCCAGGTTGTGCAGGCTACGAATGTTTTCTATCTTGGTATTGATGTCTCGGCGCGCTGTAAAGATTTTCCTTTTGACATCTGTAAGCTTTTGAAGTTTTTGCTCTGACTCATAAGTATCCCCAAATAGATTGGCCAGTTTTTCAGCGCGCTGTGCCTCGTTATTTGACTTGAGGAATCGAGACGTGTCTTCTTGCTCAATGTAATGAAATAATAGGAAGTCGCGCGCAAAATCCTTGCTATTGAAGAGTTGGTCGAACTCCTTGTTGTCCACAGGTTTCGCTTGAGATTTAACAATCTCATGGATTTCCCATAGAGCAGAAAAATTGCCGATACGCCTCGCTGAGTTTGCGATGTCTCGCTTGAGCTTTCGCAGAAAGGTTCGTCTTTCGCCGTCTTCGTCCAAAAATTCGATGGTGATCTCAACGTCGCTCTGCCCATTATGGGCTACAACAATGTCAGCAGGATTTTGCCGACCTTCGAGCACAATCAGCCTGCGAAGGGTACCAGTAATGGCCAGCTCAATGGCGTCGAATACTGTTGTTTTTCCATACCCATTCGGGCCGTCCAGCAGAACCAAGCGATTGTTTTCGAAGTTGACCGTGAAATGCTCACCTCCGTAGATCTTGAAGTTTTTTAGCGTCACCTTGCTCAATGTGATCATGCTTTATTTCCCCAGATCGATTCGACGTTCCCGATGACCATCTCGTCTGCCCAGTCTACTGCCAGAATTTTTTCAAAAGTTTCGGTTAATGCGGCTGGTAGGGCTGAGTCGATCTGTCCTGTGAGGTTTTCTAATTTTTGCTCTTGTGGGTGGTAAGACAGGAAGGAAAGCTTCAGTATGACCCGTACGACAAGATCATATAAATGGTGTCCATTTCCACTCTGGTACTTGAACGCCAGAAAATCCTTTCCGTTATTGGCGTTTAAGATATCGTTAATGATGTCGTTCGTGATCGCCTCAATGGCGTTGCTGGTCAGGTAAACATTAAGTGCCGTCAGTTCGGGTAAGGAGTATTTGATAACATTCTTTTTGAAATTATAAGGGTCTTCTTCAAGGGCTAGCACCAAGTCATGATTCAGGCCATGGGATTCTAGGCAAATTAACATGGTGCAGTTTTTCTCAAAGTACAGTTCAACTTTACCTGTGCTTTGGATCTCTTCAAATATCTCTTGCGCAGTATTGTCAAGGAAGTTTTGAAGCGCTTGGTCACTGTTATTGTCAAGCTGGACGGTTAAGAAGTACTCTTCTCTGTGGCGGCTCTCGGCCTTATACAAGCTGAATTCAAAATATTGGTTGGGCAGGTTGACATCCACTGGCGTGAACCGGTTGCTTGCCATGATATTGTTGAGGATTGTTATCATTTTGCAAGCACACCTTTAGCTTGTTCTAGAGGGAGGAGGGTAATTAACGGCAATATATCGTCACGCTTGGCACGCGTATCCTCCGCTGCCGCCCTTGGCGCGGTGGTGCTTTTGTCGGAATCCGGTGAGAAGGGATGCACCTCAGTACCACAATATATGAGATTAGGAATCTCGTAGAGTAGCTCGCCAAGGCATGGATTTGTGCTTAGTTGCCGGATCGTATAGCTGATCCTGCCAACGGGCATTATGGTAGTCGGGAGATAACCTTGTGGTGGAGTCGTGGCGCATCTGTATGAAAATCTAAAGCGCTCCGCCTCTTGCGCTAAACGTGAAAAATCTATTTCGTGTAGGATTTTCAATAGGCAGTGACGAATACCATCATCAGATGCTCTGAAAGCGTTGTCAGTGTTGTTTCCACTGTCCAAATGAAGCTGCGGCGAAAAGTGCCTGTAGTGCTCCCATAGCTCCAAAGGGGGAAGCGACAGGAGCAGCTTCTGCGCAGCCTTTAAATTGCAAAGTTCTGGGGCTGGGTGCGGATAGTCGTCTTCGTCACTCAGGTAGTCATCGATCAATCGAGAAAAGCGATCCTTGAACCGACAGGCGATGTAGTGTTTGCTCACGTCCTCATGGTCAAAGTTAAGGATGCTGATTATTTCTTCGAATTTTATCGGTCTGGCAAGTGCGTCTGTTTTTGTCTTGTGGCGTTCAATAATATAGTTGTCGATGACGCCTAGGAAGTAATCGAATGCTTTTTCCAGCTGCTCATCAGTTATTTCAATTTCTCGTCTTGCTAGCGCGATTGAAAGTTGATTTTTTATTTTTTTGTTGATGTCGCTGAGGTCGCAAAAAGCGTTACCATCCTCATAAACGTAGCTCGCCAGGCGAGCCAGTGCGTCACTTTCTTGTATGACTATGCTATCGATAGTCTCAGCTAACGCGTCGGCATCGAAGCCTGGGAGTGATGCTTTTAGAATGGACGCTTTTTTCTTGAGGTTGTTTCCACCTGCAGCAGCGGTTTCAAGAATCGTTATCCCCGTCTTAGGCTCGCTGTCCCTATATTCTTTGAGCACTTTGCTGAAGTCGTTTTTTACCGATTCCAACAGGCCTGTAAACCCAGGGCGGTCATTGATTTTTTTCCAGGTATGAATATAGCCCGATACGCCGGCTCTCTTGTTTAGCTCTATTGTGAGGCCAAATAGAGCATCTGAGTATTCTTCAAATGTACTGGAGTTGTATGCTTTGACTTGGTGGAATGAGACGGAGTTCCCATTGACCAAGATCTCGAAGTCCTCGTTGGCTTCGAGCATCAAATCGGTTGTTGAAAAATCGTGATTGACTGGCTGAGCATTAATCAACGTCAGCGCGTAATGGAGAGCGATTTTGCCCTGGTAGTTGAAACCGCTCCAGGAGGGTGAAGCATCGAAAGCCATCAGACAATCTCCAGCACCATCACAAAATTTTCGAGGGTAGGGAGGTCAATTGGTGAACGCTAGCGTCTCCCTACGCAGCCCCAGATCATAAGGGAAAGTCGTGGCTATCTGCCATCTTTCCGAAGGGCGGTGGCATGCAGTGACCCATAAGTCAGCCCGCGCTGATGTAGGTCGGCTGCGGCTAGAAAGCCCTCAGTGTTAGGCCTCCATTGAATCTAGGTAGCCTCCGCCCAGTCGAGCAACTTCTCCAGACCTACTACCTTCATCTCTTGCTCCATCTGATAACTCTCAAAGACCTCACCACCTACTTGAGATAACAGATGTTCGAAGAGCCTGAAATGGTGGTGCTTCTGGTCAAGGTTTTGCCATTCGCTCATGAAGTCACGAGGAAGCGGCGAGCTTGCCGATACGGACTGGGGGATGAAGAAGGGGCAAAACATTTGGCTGGTAACGTCAAAGCCATCCTGGCTGGCTGTGGCAGCGAAATCCATGCACATCAAGCTCGGTCGATGCAGGAGTTGTACGGGGGCCTGGAGGGCGTTGCTCTCGATCAATCGTTGCGTCCCCCAGTTGTCCAAGCTGCTGGCGAATTCTCCCGGAATCACATAGATATCGGGATTGAAGCGCGCTAGGAACCCTTGGGGGTTTGCCTTCAAAGGCTCGTCCCGCTCACTGGCGGTGAAGAATGAGTCTTGGGCGATGCTGTTGCAGACATCAACGATCACCACCTCACCATCCCCGGGCTCATAGGCAAGGATTTCCTCAGGACTGAGCTCTGGGCAGTTGATATTGAGTGGCTTCAGGTCGTAAAAGACGTAGCCGGCCCGGCGACGCGCTTCAGGATATTCGGCGTACAGGAAAGTGCTTTTGAGATGGAGGGACTTTGCGACGGCGGCGAGGTTTCTGGCTAGCGTTGTCTTGCCGACACCCCCTTTGAGATTGGCAACTGCAATAACTAGCCTGCCATTGGGCAAGACGACTCGTGAGCGCTCGTTGCTCGCCAGCTTGGAGCGCACCAACTCAGCTATCCACCCCATGAGAAATGGATCGACTGGCCGCGTTCCGTTAAGCCACCGGCTAATGGTCTCCGGCGCCGTGCGCTTCCCATCTTCACGCAGCGCGCTGACCTTATCGGCCAGGGCCACGCCACTGAGCTGCAGGTAATTCATGGCCCGTTTGAGTAGGACAGCATTCAGCACTTGCTTGATCCTCGGTCAATACTTCTATTAATGCTATTGACCGTAGAACAAGAATGATCTGCTCGCAAATTTCATCGGAAAAATAGTGAGGTGTGCTGGTGCCCAGTTTCCAGGGCTCTCAGCTCACCTCCAGCCTCCTGTTCGGGTGCAGGGTACCGAGCAGATGATGCCAGAAGTCGTGCGCACCGGGACAAGTGCCCCGTCTTCGTTATGAACCTTGGCTGTAGGTGAGCCACCGCCTGTCATAGAGACAATTTATGCAAAACTGCTCCTTTGGAGAGCTGCAGTTGGTCTGCGCTCTGGCAGCAGCACGAGTTCCAGGTGCAGCGGGATTTGGCGATCTGATCGTCCTGGGCTGTCGGGCAAAAGTTCATTGTAGGGGCAGGGCGAAAATGGCTCGTTGCCAAGGTGGCGAAGCGGAAGGTTTTCTCGGATCATCGACTTTGCCCAACTAGATTCTCAGCAGCTGTTCATCCGCGTTCGTACTGACAAGGAAAAGGACATGCAAGGCAACAAGCCAACCGTCATCTATCTCGATAGCTCTGATTATTCGACCCTGACCCGCCCACGGCTGGAGCCCGCGCAGAACCAGCAGTTGGCGGCGCTGAAGGCGCTCAAAAAGCGCGACGACGTGACGTTCGTGTATTCCGGTGCCCACATCGCAGAAATGTCGCCTTTGGAGGAGCAGTACGCCAGCGCAGGCGTGACGCGTACCGCGCTCATGGTTGAGCTTTGTGGGCGTACTACGATGATCTCCTGCGATCGCCTGATGAAGGCCGAACTGGCGCGCCTGGTCGGGCACGATCCTGTGCCTGTGGATGTCCTGGATAGCAATGGTGGCTGGTTCCCGGACATGGGGTCGTTGATTAGTCCTCTCGATGAATTGGACATCCCCGGCGTGATGCAAGCGGAGATGGACAAGCAGCAGATGAACCGCAAGGCGCGCCGGATCTTCCAGAAAAGCGTTTCGAAGAAAGGTGGCTTCAAAAACGACTTTGAAAAGAAGACCGGTGAGACGTTGGACTTCACAGCGCTGCTTCAGAAGGTGCCTATGCGCCCGCGGGATGCGGCGGTTCTAAAGCGGTATGTCCTAGGTACCGCCACACGCGAACAGGCCGACCAGGCGTTCCTGGAAAGCCTGCGAGACCCTACGTTCATGTCCCAGTGGTTCATCCACAACCACCATCAGTTGGGATCGGTTGTCGAATGGCTCAGGAAACCCGCCGAGCAGCTTTTCGCCAGTAGCCAGCAGACGCTCGACGACCTTAACTATCTGATGAGCCAACTGCCGAAGGCTGAACGTGCCGATGCGATGAAAGGGGTCAGGGGGGAGCGTTGGACGAAGCTGAAGAAGCAGGGGATGGTCGACATCGTGAACCGCCTGCTTGAGCTTCTGCTGCCCGATGCCCCTAAGTGTGAAGACGCCTCGCTTATTGAGCGCTACTGTCCAGGCCTTTACGTATGCATCAACGCGTTCTTCGCCTCGCTACAAAAGTCGCTGGGGGAGAATGGACGAGAGCCTAAGGCCAGTGACTTTGTCGACCTGATCCATGCCCTATACATCCCTTACGTCTCCTACTTCCGGGCCGATCGGTACATGTGCGGCGTGTTGCAGCCGCTAGCCGAAGCCTTTGGCACCGAGGTTGTGGCGTCCCCCGTCGCGATTATTGACGCGCTTAAGGGGTGTGAGCACCAAACGGTCTGAGTAATGCAGGTTTCGGGTGTTGTTGATGAGGAAGAGGGGGCTTGGCAAGCGCAGGGTGATTGGTAGGGAAGATTGCTTTCGCGTGCAGGGCTGCTGCTATTACGATCCCTGTCTCGGAATACGTTCTCTTTTGGCGAGTGTCTTGGGTGTTCGGCCAAGGCGTCGCGACGGGTCATAGCAGGGCTATGGCGAGGAGTGGCAAAGCGGGCCGGGCTCCCAAGACGCCGCCAAAAGTGAACAGCTTATTTTCGATATAGGACACTAGGTTCCCAGGAATTAATTCAACGCAGCATTCTGCCAGTGACCGACATCCCAGGGCGGATGTGGTGCAATGGTGCAAGGACTGAGCTCAGCAAAGATCGCACCTGATCACTGGCCAACCTCATCGCGATCTGGGCGGCAGTGTTGGTGTTGATCATCAGGGCTCCGTCGCGCGTCTGAGATCGCGCAAAGCTCGTCGTGAGGCCCAGGCTGAGGTCTGATTGTTGCCAGCGTTGTAGAAAATCGAGGGAGTGATATGGCCGGGGAGAACAGGTCGAAAGTGGTGAAGAACAAGCTAAAGGTGGTGAATGGATGGTCTTACAACACCAGCAAAAAACTCGGCGATGGTGGCAACGGTGATGTCTTTCTCGCAAAGAAGGAAGGGCGGGACGGTGCCCTCAAAGAACTCAGAATTAATATCAAACAACGTGACAAAGCGCATGTGAAAAAACGGATAGACCGTTTCCGCGATGAAGTGGTTGCGCTCGGACAATGTGCGGATATCCCAGGTGTCATCCCTGTGTTTGACGCTGACACGGGCACAGATTCCAAGCAATTACCGTGGTTTGTGATGGGACTGGCCAAGCCTTTATCAAAACAGCTTGGGAAGTCGCCCTTTCTTCATGACGTCGTCCAGGCGATCCACGACATCGCACAGGTGCTTGAAACGATGCATGGGCGCGGGTTTTCCCACCGCGACATCAAGCCTGACAACCTCTTTTTCTACGAAGAACGTTGGACAGTGGGTGATTTTGGCTTGGTGAGTTTTGAGGGTAAGCAGGGGAAAACGCAACCAAACGAGCGCATTGGCCCAATCTACTTCAACGCCCCTGAAATGCTCAACGATGCGATAGAAGCAGACGGTAGGCCGGCGGACGTGTTTTCCCTCGCAAAAACCTTATGGGTACTCGCGACCGGTCAGCGCTTTGCTTTACCTGGCGCATATGATTTGAACCATGAGGCGTTTCGAATAGGAACCTATCTGCCCGCCGCTGAGCGTACTGATCAGCTAGACAGTTTGATAGCCAGCGCTACAGCATTCTCTCCCCAAAAACGTCCGAGCATGGCTCAGATGCGGGTTGAATTGCATGCGTGGTTGAACCCTCAGGAGAAGCCCGAATTGGCGATCAAATTTGACGTAAGCGAGTTTCAAGCGCGAATCGAACAAGAACAGCGCGCGCGAGTTATGGCCTCGAACAGGGAGGTCGTCAGGCGGGAGCAGCTTGCCAAAGCGGCAGCCCGAGTCAAAGGGGAACTTGCGTCGTTCTCTGACAATCTGGTGTTAGCGTTGCAAGAGGCAAACCTCCGAGTTGTCCAGCCTGTGTGGAGCTCTACGGATCATTCGTTAACCATCAGGGGCAGCCTGCCTGGTACCACTGCCTGCGACCTGGTTATCCGGATTGGCGTAGACCTCCAACCACCCAATTTGATGATCAGTGGCCGTATCACCCTCGCATGGACAAAAGCGACAACAGCCCAATTCCTGCTTTGGGAGCATCTTGAGACATTTTTGGATGCAGGGAGCGAAGAACCCCATGCGCTTCGACGGCTTGAGCAGTACGTTGAGGAAGCCGTTGGTGCAGCGGTCGCACAGGCATTCACGATGGTTTTCGCAGAGCGAGAACCCGTTGAAAAAATGGGCAACTACACGTTCCTGGTACTGGACTGTGAGGGCGCTCCGTTGGCGAGAGCGGAGGTAGGGTTAGTTGGCAGCGATGGAGCTTGGTTTAATGGTCTTACGGATCAAGATGGCCGCATTGTGCTAGGCGCTCATCTTCCAATTGCCCCCGTTGCATTTATCGCTCATCCGCAGCATCGCGGCCAGATGCAATGGAGACTTGAATCGGACAACGTAATCCAACTGACGTCGGCACCAGGCATTGGGTCTTTTATCTCCGCTGGCGCCGCAGATTACTGGCCTGAGTTGAATAGCCGATTCGAGCTGATCAACGACGATAGTAATACCTACATGTATGCTGTCGAAGCTGTAATTGACCACGGTGTCTCGCATCCCGGATATATAGCACTTGGCCGCGAGACTCACATCCGTGACAAGCACGGTAAGGCGATTACTGTCTGCCCTCAGGCGTTTCGAGGGAAAGTATTCTTGATCAACGTCAACAGGCTGTATGACTGATCACTCGTGGAGCTAACGAAACTCTGCGAAGTCTCGTAGGGGCTTTCTCGAAAATCAGTAGGTGCCCAGGAGCATCCATCGATGCGAGCTGCTCGGAGAGCGTGACTTTGGCTACATTCAGCACTGCCACAGCCTCCAGTCTTCAGCTTGGGCAGTTTTGGTTGGCGGCAGTGCTGACGTGGGCGGCTCATGCGGCGTTCGGACTATGCCCCCCGAACGTACCGAGTCAGAGAGCTGATTCACGCGACAAATCGGTGCTCCGATCGCGTTCACCGTCAACGTTCGATCCACGTGGACAGCAACTGGATGTTAGCCACCAAAGGCTACTGCTGGAGGAGTACCACGTGATGAGGCATGTATGGTGATCCACATCCGGATGCCCACCGCGGGCAGTGGGCCAACATTGGCAAGCAGGGTAGACGAGAGAAAGGGGGTCAGAACCCAATATCATCATCTAAGAAATCTGGGTCTCGAAGCGTTGGATCGTTCAGATTGCTAGGCTTGGCGTCGGGCCCGAACACTGCTTCGGCTTTCCATTCCTCAGCGAACAGGAACATGTCCCGGGTGAACTCTGTAATACCCAAATCGTTGAGTAGAATGGTTGGGCCATTCTGCCTCAGGATGCGTCCACCACACGCCAGGCTTCCAGCTTTCGAATCAGGAATAAGCTCCGCAGTCCATTCGTCATACATGAATTCGCCGGCAAGATCCTGCCAGGCTTCCTCCAGATCTTCTTTGACTGATTGGACAATCCGGTGGTCATACACAACCATCAGTGTCCCTTTAGACGCATGAAGCAGCTTGACCGGGGAAAGGACACCTTGAACGATGGAGCGCTCGATCAGGTCGATGATGCGAGTGTCCTTAACCTTGTCCCAAAGTACGGCGAACCTTTGTATGCAAATTTCATCCATCAAATTGAGGTGACGATCATTGATCTGTTGAGTGCTGAAAATGGTGAAAGCACCTTCCCCGTTCTCGCCGGGTGGGTCTTCATGTTCGGTGTAAAGAAAGCGTGAATAGATCATGGTTAATTATTCTCGTGATGGCCTGCCCAGCTTTGGGCGATCAGCCTAGAGCCTTCCCAATCGCATAGAAACGTTGTTTGGCAAGGGAAAGACAAAAGGCATTCATTGTTATGAAAGGTCTATAGGGCAACGCTTCGCGACCCCATTTATTGAAAATTCGCGCGAGGGTTCTCAATGCCAACGGTCGTTTGGCGCCTGGAAAAGCGGAAAATATGAATTGCCCAGGTTTTCTTTTGGTGAGTTTGATGTAGTGCTCCATGGCGGCAAGCAATTCAACGGGCAGTCGATTGTATGAATCACTGGGAGTACAGACAGAGTGTAAGTCGCTGACACGCAAACGTATGATATCGGCAGGCTGGAAGCCGGACTTTAAGGCTTGTAGCAATAGTGAGTCTCGCGGAAGATTGAATGTTGCAACGACGGCGGTAATTGACTCGATCTCAGTTGCAGTCAGGATCGTGGTTACGTTCGAGGTGCGTTGGATTACCGGGATGGCATGGTTGTTAACGTGTGGAGGTAAGTCAATGCTGGGGGTGGAGAAGTATTTTAACGACTGAAGATCCAGCGCTGAAACTGCATTTATTACATCAGCAAAAGTACAGCTCGTGTCGTCTCTGGAAGTCAGATAGCGGCCCACAGTTATGATAACGCTTGTGCGGATCTGATTTAGTGCTGGTGAATTGAAGCCACTAGTTTTCAAACTTTCGGCACTCATCGTCATTTGTCGAAGAGATTCATAACCAAAGGCTTTTATAATCAGTCTCCTTGCAGTGAAAGCCGAGACAGCGCAACTACTTGGCCAGACCCGGCGCAAATGAGCTGCGAGTGAGTAAAGGGCGCCAGAATCCTGAGCAAGGTCATTGAAGTCCATAGGAAGTTTCATTATCGGCCCGCCGCATATTAAAAATTCTGACTCATATTGTGAGCGCAGTTTAAAGTGGTAAAGGTGACCTTAGCACCTAAATCAGCCGCGTGGGGGCGGTTATCATTAAGTCCAGTATATTGCGTTGAACAGGGCAGCACGATCAGCCGCTGAGACCGTGGTGGGGGGCTCTAGGTGACCGATTCCTTCATCGTCGTGAAAGCCTGTCGCAGCAATTTCATGAATCACAATCACAAGCCGAAATCGCTATGGATACGGTAACTACCTGAAAATATTGATCTTTATAGATTCCTACTGTTATGGCTATTGACTATCTTTTCAGCGACTCCGCATTTACCCCAATTTGGGGTAACGCTTGATACGCCAGGGAGCCCAGAGGTGAGCCCCTCTGACGTGAGGCGATAGGGCAGCGTTTCGATCCAGGCCAGAAATACCCTGTCATACCCAAATTGGGGTAGACCGCAAATTCAGTATCAGTGATTAAGTCGGCATCATTGTTGATTGGTGCGGAGTGCGTTTATTTGCTCTAGGCGTACCTACGAAAAGTTTGGAAATATATATAGTTATTATTATTGAATATTTAAACGGCTTGTGCTATCGATAGTTATATCTCGATTGAGTGAAGATAATGATCAGAACTGTATCGCACCTGTACTATTCGCGGGTAGTTATAAGCGACCGGCTTATGGCCAAGTGTGCGCGTTTTTTTCCAGCTGTCTGTGATCAAAGCGCGATTAAGCAGGTTTTAGGTTTGTTGGATATGTACCTGGACATCACTGGTCAAAATATTGGTGCGCTCAAAGATCCAAAAACTATTGCAGGCTTCTGGGGGTTTTTAGCAAAAGAAACCGATGCTAACCCTGCCTATTTGCATTTGCTTGTGTCGAAGCTGAGGAAGGTAGCTCATGTAATTGGTCTGGACGTCAGTCAATATCGTGTGCTATGCGGAAAAAAACGTACACATGAAACTGTAGTTTATTATGAATCACTTCCTAAAAGCATAGAGAACTTGACGTTTTATGCAGGTTGGTGGTTGACGTTCGCAAACCAAAAAACAGTTTTTGTGCAGCTGGCAACCGTCTACAGGCAATATGGCAAATCGGTTTCTGATAGTTTCTTTCGGCGGGTGCGGGACTACATAACAAAATATGCCCATACAAGTGCGTTAGCAATTAATCGGCTGACTTCAATGTTTCTTGGTCTGCTAACTGAAGTTTTTAAGGATGGCCAGCAGTTGGAGCTGTTGCAAGATCCTACAGAAATGCACGCATTCTTTGTATATGCGCACGGAATAGAGCAGCAGCGAAGGATAAAGAATCGTCAAGATATGGAGGCTTTCTCGCGTCAGTGGATGGCAATGATGCACATTGTCGAGGAGGTATTCATTGCAAATGAAATACTTCCAGAGAAGCTGTACGACTTTGCGTTTGAGAAGTATGTCCCCATTGAAGCGAATAATCCATTTACCCCGGGTGAAAGCAAAAAGCTCGTAAGCCTCGTAACAAAGCTACCAGCCCATCTTAGCAATGAGGCCGCGGCCAAGAGGCTATACGCGAAAATCAACGAGGATGTTGAAGGTGTGATTTCTGCTTGTGAGGAGGCCCGACGCGAAACTCTTGATCTGTTCCGGCGTCGGCAAGCGGCTGCTGATAACTACGATGATAAAAAATTATTTTGGGCTGCAAGTCCAGAAGAACAACAATACATGGTGTTATGTAAGAGGTGGCGCGATCATCCCTATCCTACAATGAAGGATAAGAAATTCAAAAGCTTTTATGGGGTTTCGAAACCTGATGCCAGCCGGCAATTAGGTCTGCTGAGTAGCGTAACACTGTTGCCGTTTATTTATCTTTTGGTCAATGAAGTGCCAGCGATTACTAAGTCTTGGATTCTAAACCATTTATACAAAGATAAGAATAAGCAGGTGTTCGGCTACAGTGAAGAATCAAACCATGCCGTAGGTATCAAACCTCGGAGAGGGCCAGGTGACTCTGAACAAGTTGTTCGTTTGACGCCAAAAGCAAACAAGCTTTTTGCAGAAATCTATGAGCTTACAGCGGAGGCGAGGGAGTGGCTGGAGGCTCAAGGTGACCAGGCAGCGCAGTATACATTGTTGAGCTCAGCGTCCGGAGTTACCAAGCCGACAAAGCTTGGAAAGCTGTCGGGGATGAGTGGTCAAAAAAACTGTACAAGTATCCTGGCATCAAAGATTTTACAGCGATTTGGTAGTCATGGTAACACTATACTAAAACGCCTCACGATAAACTCAATGCGTTTTACCTCCGCAGTTATTGTGTATTTCAGAACCTCCAGTGTTTATGCAATGTCAGAAGCCTTAGGGCATAAAACCTACAACTCAAAATTGCTCAATCGGTATCTACCAAAGGCGATCAGACGTTATTATCTGGGCAGTTGGATAAGGAACTTTCAAAACGGAATCATATTTGAGGCATTTAAAGAATCACCACTTCTTTTTCTTGCTATGGGAATAAAAACTATAGCAGAAATTGAAGAATTTATTGCGAATCACAAGCTGAAGCCTCTGCCTCCGCAGATGAATTTGAGAAATTGGTTGCCGGCGGATGAGAGGAATTCTAAGCAGGGGCTAACTAAAGGGGTAATTCTGGTAGGCGCGGGTATATCTACGCTAATGGTGAGCATGGATTTCCTTGCGAAACAGTACCAGGCGTCTGATATGGAACTACCGGGGTTTCTTAAAGCTTGGAGACTAAACGCCGAGTACACGCGGCATGCTGTCGAAATCAGTAGAAGCGGTGAGCTTGATTTGGTCGAAGATGAAGTGCTCTCGATCCTGTCAAAAATTGAGGTGTCGGAGCCTTTGGTAAAAATGTTGACTGAGGCCTTAAAGCTCGAAGGAGCGGAACTTCCATGACCACCAGAAAAAAAACGGCACGTAAAGGGCAGGGGGCAAACATAGACGCCGCCGGAGAACCCAAGGTCGACCAGGCTGAATTTAATAAACTGAGCTTTTACGATCAGCGAATCTTGTTGCGCAAACTCAAAAAATCTGGGTCTTTTGGGGACAAAGATCTCGATTTTCCTGATTGGATTATCGGTGGCGCAAATTTTTACTCAACTCTGTGGCCTTGCTGCTTTGGGGTAGGCAATGACACGGTTAGGATTACGGTGGATTTCAACATTGAGCTTTATAATGGAACAATGCTCACCAGTCCAGAAAACGAAACTTTGCTTCAGGGGATTAAGGTGCTCCTGGCTGTACAGGTTCATCCTAGGTTTAATGGAAATAAGAGGCGATCCGGGACTGTTGAAGCGACAGAGTTTCGGTATGGGATGCAATTTGTCGATCATTTGTTGATGAATGGCGAGCGCCTACAACTGGCTAGCACGGGTTTTAATCTCATCAGGTCAATAGATCTTTTTGACTACATGGTTAAAAAGACAGGGAATCCTGTTTCTACATGTTTATATGACTACCCAACAAAGCTAAGTAGCTTTTTGAGTTGTGTGGCGCAGGAGGTTTCTGATAGTCAAATTGAGTTGGCGTTAAGGAGTTTTGAAGGTCTAATGGAACTACCTTCATCAGAAGATAGGGTGTTGGTTTTGACCGATGATGAGCTTATTCGTGCGCGTGCTTATATTGTGCTGAATAAGCTTTTCAGTCGGCAATTTGGCTTGGTTAAATATAACTCCACTAGCTTTTTAAAGGCGTTGTATGTAAATACCTTGGCTGGGCGTGATCTCACCCCGAAAACGTTCATTGAGTTGAATGAGGGGGAGTCCTGGAGAAGTGAATATCCAGCAGTGCCTGTACGCAATGAGTCCAAGAGACCACCATCGAAGCGGGCAGTCACCAGACACCTCAAAGTCATTCTTCGTCTCAGACTGGTACAGGAGTTGGTTCCGGGCTTGAAGTTTAATCCGGACGTGCTCAAGGATATCAACCTAGAGGTCATAAGTAAGAGGGCTGTGTATCAGCCGGTGGGACGATATCGCTCAGTGCCAGGAGAGGTTGTGTTTGGTCTCATTCATGATGCCTATGAGTACATTCTTTCCGTCAAAGACAGGGTGGTGGACAATGTTATAGAACTGGCCGTAAAGAACGTCCTGGATTATCAGTTTGAGCACCTTAATCTTAACTCCAATGATGCCCTTTCTGTAAGCAATATGCTGGCACTTTCAGGAAGTAATTTTAGCCATTGGCTCAATCCATTCTCTAGGCAAGATGACGAGTGTTACACTTTCTTGCGTGAAGGTAAGTCTTTATTTGACGCATATACCGTGTTAATGGGCGCCTATCTATCGATCATCGGCGCGTTGACCGCTCGACGGCAAACGGAGTTGTTAACGCTGTCGGCAGAAACGTGCTTGGTACCCAATTCAAATCCTTACTTGGCTGCAAATTTTGATACCGAATACGATATTGGTTTCATGGCGGCGAAGACAGGGAATCGTCGTGATAAAGAGTTTCTCACGGTTCCAATCCCGTCATTGGTGGCCAGGCTGTTGTGGGATCTGAAATGTTTGCACCAAAGATTCGTGGCATCTGGTCTGGTTCCTGCAAGCGCACCTTTACTTTGTTATGTCAGTCCTATGGACTTGTCGGTAACACCGATGAGTCCAACTACATATAATTGGTGTATATCCCAGTTCAGTGATTATTCGCAGGCCCCAACTGTTGTTATCGACGGTAAAATTCACAGGTTTTACGTACGGCAACATCAACTCCGACGTTTTTTTGCAACAGCCTTTTTCTCCTGTGCAGGTTTTAAAGATCTGGATGCGCTTCGTGCATTTTTAGGGCATAGCGATATTCAGCATCTGTATTCTTATATTTTGGAGGTCACTCCTGGCTCTATGTTGCAAAGCGTTCAGGCACAAACCTTGACTGAGGCAGTGTTGACGGGTAACTCATCGATCGAAAACATTAACATTATCAAAAAATATTTGTGTGAGATTAATGGCTTTCACGATTTGAGTGTTCGAACGCTTCCGTCGCTACGAGCCGTATTGAACCGGGCGGCGATGGCAGATAGTGAGGTAGACGACGATGCCATACCTAAACTGCTTGAGCAAGATGTCTATTCGGATCTGAACTATCTTCTGAGCGTGAAACTAATTGACCTGCAGCCCGAATTTGTTCGGGTGGAGAGGAGTGATGGTGTTCAGCAGGATGTTCATCTCGTCGTTAGGATAAATATATAGTGAGCAGACGATCGCGAGCGACCAGAGAGTCCGTAATAAATCTTATAAAGCTTTTGGATGCGGCGCTGGCTACCCCTGTTGAGTACGTCAGTATTCCAGGGTTCCGCATGGCGGTCACTTCTCAGTTGAAATTGGCAGCATTTGACGATCCAGAGCATGGCGTTTTTGGTTCTAGCTTGAATACTTTCAAGAAGATTTGCGCTGAATTGGGGGAGGGGTTTGAGGGCGTAGAGAATTTGAGAACCAAACTGGATTATGCATTTTCTAAGCTTAAGAAAGATAGGCGAAAACCAGGCTCAAGACGTTCGCTACAGGATGAGAAACAGAAATTGCTTACAGAGCGTGCATCCCAGGACGTTGATCTTCATCGTTTTACATTAGTGGTGACAGATCTATTAGCGCTGTGCTCTGAACTGGTCACCTTGGATTTGGTGGATCGTGAGCAATATTATCTGCTGGAAATAAAGCGAATTATGAAAATGCTAGGTACTAGGAGATTGTAAATTGACGAACTATCAACTCCACCGACCTCTGCCCAAGAATTCGACTTTACATGATGGGCTGACATATGATGTTAGCGAGCGAGATAGTTCTGGTATACCTTGTGTCTACTGGTCTAGCGGTGAGTATTGCTTTGAGGTCAATGCTTACATCCTTGAAAAGTGGCGCCGGAGTAAAACTTCTCTACTGAATAATGGAGGGTCACTCAGGCAATACTGTATGCAGCTGAGTCCTTTAATCAGATTTTTAGAGAGGAACAGGCTTGGTTTTTTGCAGCTTACTGACGCCTACTTCACCATGTTTATCAAAGGCCTCACGGCGATCCCCGAAAAACGCCATGAGCCAGCAATGGTCGCAGATTCGGCCAGGGCTATCGGGTCAGTCTGCATTGATTGTATATGCTATGTGGCCACGCTTTATAATTATCCGAACTTTGTGGGCAAAAAAGGGGTCGTAAAAGCGTATAAGGTAGAGCCTCATATGCGCAAAAAGATGCCCGCTCGATATAGGAAAATTGTTTGGTATCATCCCTCGTTTCCAGTATCTAGTGGTGACCGGCGCAGATTTCCTATCACGCCCAGCGCTATCAGCGCATTGAAGGCAGCTGCTAGGAGATTACCTACTTTCTTGGCGTCACGAGCTAAAACGATGATAGACGTGCTTGCGCACACTGGCTGCAGGCGTAGCGAAGCTGCAAGGATTCAAGTTCCAGATATTATGAGGGCTTATCGATCTGAGTTATCTCACCCTCTGGTGAGGGTTCCATCTGCAAAAGGTGATAACACCTTTCGCTATGTTCCAGTCCCGCATGTGGTAATTAAAACATGGGTTGAGAATTACATTGAAGGTGCTCGATTTGATTTGATTCGAAATTTGAAGGGTACGGCTAAATATTCCAACTTTGAGGAGCATGGTTTCTTGTTTGTAGGCTCAGTGGATGGTAGTCCTTTGGCAATTAACACCGTCACCAATGTGGTTTCCGACCTTAAAAAGGCATCTGGTATTTCTGAGCGGTCGCATCCTCACATGTTTAGGCATCGTTTCATAACGGAGAAATTCAAAGAGTTGATCGTGCACTATGACCTGCAAAACACCGATGTCATGCGCAGGGCAATTGCGAACTCTGATGTTATTAAGCGTGTCTTACAGGAGTGGACTGGGCACAAAGTCACCGAAAGCCTGGATCGCTACATCCACCTGGCGTTCAACGAGCTGGCTCGCATGGAAACTGTTGTCAGCGACGTCTTAGCTGATGCCAGTCTCAAAGCACTTTCGACCGTTCTCTCTGACTATGAGCAAGAGTTTCGAGCCGGTGTTATTTCGGCGGTCGAGCAAGAGGAGAAATCGGTTCAGGTCGTTTTGGATTATGTGCGCACGCGCAAATGACCCACCTTTCGGGGGCGTTGGCAGGGATCACTGGGAAGGGGCACTGGCAGTCATGAGCACGGATTTCGTGCGATGCCGTTTCGTTGCGGATGGGCTTTACCGGCGCATGGGGGCATTCTGAGCCCGGTTAAGATCCTCTCTGGGCACGTGCCATCTTTGCTTGGTAATGCTGCTTTGGGGAGTTCTACAGCCTTCGTGGTTGCCATGGGGCAATTAGGGGCATCAGGGCTCATCACGTGCCTAAGGTGTGTCACATGGCTCTGTAGGTTCGGTAGCGGGTGGGGCAGAACTGAATGGCGTGGTCGGCTTCGGGTAATCCTGAAACAGATCATTGAGACTGACTGGGTGGTTTCGGTGGTTCGAGGTTTTCAGGGGGGCAGCGGTTCTTTGGGGTTTGCAGAGGTAGGACATCCAGTATCTGGATTGATGTTTCGGGCTCAGATGGTTCAGGGTAAACAGGCTACGGCTCCATGGGATGATCAGAGCATGAAGGCATGGTGTGTCAGAGAGATCAGCTCAGGGTCACTCCCCATCAGAAGAGATTGATGACTATTGGTTAAGGGAGGGAGGTGTGGTTTTGATCAAAAAAGGGGGGGTAAGTGGTTCGGCTAGGAAAACGTTGAGGTCTTGCATGGTTTAAATCCAACTGTTCTATCAGTGGGACAAACTATCGCATTGTCGCCGTCTAATCATCCATTGGTTTCTTGCGTAGGATTCTCTCCATTCCGTCGCCACCGGCGATTCATTCCAGGAGATTCCACATGAAACTGCTGCATATCGATTCGAGCATTCTGGGCGACAACTCGGCTTCCCGTCAGTTGAGCAGCCAAGTCGTCAAAGCCTGGCAAGCTGCTGAGCCAAGCGCCGTGGTGACTTACCGCGATCTGGCGGCTGACGCCATCAGTCACTTCTCTTCGACCACGCTGGTCGCCGCCGGCACCACCGCTGAGCTGCGTAACGCCGCGCAACAGCACGAAGCCGAGCTGAGCGCGTCGACCCTGGCCGAGTTCATCGCTGCTGACGCTGTGGTGATTGCTGCGCCGATGTACAACTTCACTGTACCGACCCAACTCAAGGCGTGGATCGACCGTGTGGCCGTTGCCGGTCAGACCTTCCGTTACACCGAAGCCGGCCCTGAAGGCCTGTGCGGTGGTAAGAAAGTGGTGATCGTTTCCACCTCCGGCGGTATCCACGCCGGTCAGGCCAGCGGCATCGCCCACGAAGAATACTTGAAGCTGGTATTGGGCTTCCTCGGCATCACCGACATCGAAATCGTCCGTGCCGAAGGTCTGGCGTATGGTGACGAAGTGCGCAACAACGCCATGACCGCAGCTCAAGCGAAGATCAGCGAGCAATTGTTCGCCGCCGCGTAAGGCTTGCGTAAAGAACAGCTGAGGTTCAGGTAATACCCAAAAAACTCTGTATTCTGGTTCTGCAAGGGCCGAATACGGAGTTTTTTGTTTCTGACTGTTACATAATCTGGCCCGGGTTATGCAGTCAAACGATCAACGTCTGAGTGCAGTGTCGTAACGGAGCGCTGAATCCCCGGCGTTCCGGCCTGACAACGCAACGGATCTTTCGATTGAGTAACAACAGGGTGGGGCATCCCATGATGCGTCTTTGTGCAACGTTACTGATTTGCCTGCTCGGCAGCCTGAATTCAGTGCAGGCTGCGCCGGGGCGACACCCTGTCTGGAGCGTCGGTTATCACGAGATGACCTTCCTCGATCCGCTCGACCTGCAACCGATGCGCGCCATCGCGTTCTACCCCTCCAGCGACCGTGAGCACATGAGCCTGCTCGAAGGCTATTCGGTCGAAGCCGGTGAAGACACCAAAGTCGCCATGGGCCGCTTTCCAATGCTGATGCTGTCCCATGGCAACACCGGCACACCGCTGGCGCTGCACGACCTCGCCACATCGCTGGCGCGCAAAGGTTTTGTCGTGGTGGCGGTGATTCACCCCGGCGACAACTCCAAAGACCACAGCCGTCTCGGCACCCTGAGCAATCTCTACGGCCGACCCATCCAGATTTCCGAAGCGATTACCGCGACCCTCGGCGATCGCATGCTGGCGCCGTTCGTCAATGCTGATCAGGTTGGCGTGATCGGCTATTCGGCGGGTGGCGAGACGGCGCTGATTCTGTCCGGCGCGCAACCGGATCTGGATCGCCTGCGCCGCTATTGCCAGGAACGTCCAGACGACCGCGACGCCTGCAACACCCAGGGCGAACTGATCGTTGATCGCGATGACCTGCAGCCGGTGGCCGATCCGCGCGTGCACGCGTTGTTGCTGATGGCGCCGTTGAGCCTGAAATTTGGTCGTCACACCCTGGCCGATGTGCATGTGCCGGTGCTGCTCTACAGCGGCGACGGCGACAAACTCGTCGCGTTCGACAAAAATGCTGCCGCACTGGCGCGCAAACTGCCCACCGCACCGGACTTCAAGTTACTGGCCGGGGCAGGGCACTTCGTGTTCATGGCGCCGTGCACCGAAGAGCAGATTCTTGCGATGCCGGCATTGTGCACCGACGCCGATGGCGTCGATCGCGAAGACATCCATCGCAATCTGATCTCCGAAGCGGGGCGGTTCTTTGCACATGCACTGGGCAAACCGACGCGGGCTGGCATGCAGACCGCCGATCAATAACCTGATCCCACCGCAGAACCCTTGTGGGAGCGAGCCTGCTCGCGAAGGCGGTGAATCAGTCAGCACGTGTATCGACTGAAGCTACGCCTTCGCGAGCAGGCTCGCTCCCACAGGTTTTAGACCGAAGATTCAAGCCATCGCGCGGCGCTTGAGCAGCAAGGTCAGCCCCAGCCCGGTGACCGAAAGCATCGCCGCGCAAAAGAAAATCCACGAATAGCCCAGGTTCAACGCCACTGCGCCCATCAACGGGCCGGCCACCGCCAGCGCCAGATCGAAGAACACGGCATAAGCGCTCAACCCCGCGCCACGGCTGGAGCTGGGCACTTGCTTGATCGCTTCGACGCCGAGCGCCGGATACACCAGCGACAGGCCAAATCCGGCCAGACCCGCACCGATCAGCGCATACGCGGTGGAAGGCGCCAGCCACAACATTGTCAGCCCGACGGTTTCGACGGTCATGCAGGCAATTGCCGAGCTGAACCCGCCGAATCGCGCAATCGCAGAAATGAACATCAGGCGTGAAAGGATGAAGCACACGCCGAACACCGTCAGGCAGTACGCCGCGCCGGTCCAGCCGCGATTGAGGTAATACAGGGTGATGAACGTGGTCAGCGTGCCGTAACCGATCGACGCCAGGCTCAGACTGGCGCCAAACGGTGCGATCCGGCCGAACACCGCCCAAAACGGCAAGCGTTCACCGCGCACCACGGGTACCGACGGTTTATTGCGGATGAGCATCAGCGCCATGGTCGCCAATGCTGTCAGCGCAATCCCCAGACTGGCAAAACCGTAGTCGGCGACCATTACCACGCCCAGCGGCGCACCAATCGCAATCGCGCCATACGAGGCGATGCCATTCCAGCCGATGGAGCGCGCCGTGTGTTCAGCGCCGACCTGACCCATGCACCAACTGATGGTGCCGACACCGATCAGGCCCTGAGCGATGCCAAGCAGCAAACGCCCGGCGATCAGTATCAACAGGCTGGTCAGCGGGAAGCTTTGCAACAGCGTGGAAATCAGCGTCAGCACACCGCTAAGCACGATCCCCAGCAAGCCATAAACAATCGCCCGTTTGGTGCCGATGGTGTCCGACATGCGCCCGGCCATCGGTCGGCTGAGCAGGGTGGCCAGATACTGCGAGCCGATGACCAGTCCGGCAATGATCGCGCTGAAACCCAACTGTTCATGCACGTAACCGGGCAACACGGCAATCGGCAGGCCGATGCAGAGGAAGGCTATAAAGGTATAAAAAACGATGGAGACGATCTGCAGGGTGATCGCCATGGAGCTTTGCGGTGGCTGTTGCTGCGCAGACATGAGAACTCGTTCGCGGGCGGCGGTAGGAGAGCTCGCATCATGGCTTGGGTCTGAATCAAAAGAAAGCAGGCTAACTATTTTCCTGAAAAGTGACCGATCGTTCCCACGCTCTGCGTGGTAACGCCGCCACGGACGCTCCGCGTCCCGCTCGTGTGACGCAGAGCGTCACGGGATGCATTCCCACGCAGAGCGTGGGAACGATCAGCGCTTTAAAATGCAAAAGCCCCGTCACGTGGACAGGGCTTTCAGATTGCAGCAGCGTTTTAGAACACTACGCCTTGGCTACGCAGGTAGTCGTCGTAGGTGCCGCTGAAGTCGGTCACGCCGTTCGGGCTCAGCTCGATGATGCGCGTGGCCAGGGACGATACGAACTCACGGTCGTGGCTGACGAAGATCAGCGTGCCCGGGTAG